>NZ_NCKN01000085.1 GCF_002257455.1 Microbacterium sp. 13-71-7 | reverse complement strand
TAGACATGCCGCAGACGGTCGTTCGGCATGAGCAGGAGCATCTCTATGCGGAGCAGCCGCACACCGCCGCGGGACGAGAACTGAGCGTCGCGCTGCTGCGTCTGCGTCGTGCGGAGCACGTGCAGGAAACGCGCGCGCTGAGCGCTTCAGGACTCTCGAATCTGGACCTGCGCGCCCTGCGCTATCTCGTGCAGGCGCATCGGGACGGCAGGGACCTCGGCCCCAAAGACCTCATCGCGATGCTCGAGACCTCGAGTGCGAACATCACCAATGTGGTCGACCGGCTCGTCAACAAGGGGTACGTCGAGCGGGTGAGTCATCCCACCGACCGGCGGGCGCATCATCTTCGCGCCACGGAGGCGGCGATCCAACACGTGGACAGCGCGGTCGGCGCCCACCATGCGGAGCTCGTCGCCGCGATCAATCAGATCGACGATGAGCAGGCCGCCGCTGCGGCGTCCGTCATCGCCCGGATCGCCACGGCGCTCGACGAGCTCGACACCCGTCAGCTGACCATGTGACAGACTCCACGGAATCCACCTCGCTCCGCCAGGAGCTCCAGCCAAGGGACGCCGCATGCGCGCACGCCGAGTGACGATCATCACGGGAGACGCAGGAAGGGCGGCGACCGGAGGATTCCGGATCGAACCGTTCACCTTCGGTCTGGTCGGAGCGCTGGGCGTGCTCGTGGCGCTGCTCATCGGCTCCATCGTGGGGCAGCTCTCGACCGTGCTGGTCTACATCGGGATCGCGCTGTTCCTCGCGCTGGGCCTCGATCCGATCGTGTCGCTCATCGAACGGAAGCTGCCGCGAGGCGCGGCGGTCGCGATCGTCGTGGTCGTGGTGGTGCTCGCCTTCGTGGGGATACTGCTCGCGATCGTGCCCATCGTCGTCCAGCAGGTCGCCCATTTCGTCGAGAACGCTCCGACCATGGTCGACGACGTCATGCACAGCGCTTGGTACAAACAGCTCGCCGGCCAGTTCGGGGACTCGTTCAACCAGGCGGCGGAGGGGATCCTCAAGTTCGTACAGGATCCCGGCAACCTCACCAAGATCGGCGGCGGTCTGCTCGCGGTCGGAGCGGGGATCGCAGGCGGGGTGACGGGCGTGACGATCGTGCTGATCCTGACGCTGTACTTCATGGCCTCGCTGCGCAGCATGAAGCGGGTTGCGGCGCGGTTCGTGCCCGCCTACCGCCGTCCGCGATTCACCGAGATCGTCGAGGACGTCTCCGGAGCCGTCGGACGCTACGTCATCGGACAGGCGAGTCTCGCCCTCATCAACGGCCTGCTGAGTCTCGTGTTCCTCACGATCATCGGGGCGCCGCTCCCGGCGCTGCTCGCGCTGATCGCATTCATCGGCTCGCTCATCCCTCTTGTCGGGACCCTGTCCGGGTCGATCATCATCAGCCTCACCTGCCTGTTCGTATCGCCCGTGACGGCGCTGATCGCCTTCGGCTACTACCTCGTCTACATGCAGATCGAGGCGTATGTGATCAGCCCGAGGATCATGAGCAAGGCGGTTGCGGTGCCGGGCGCCCTCGTCGTCATCGCGGCGGTGGGTGGCGGAGCCCTGGGAGGGATCCTCGGAGCGCTCGTCGCGATCCCGGTCGCCGCGAGCGCGATCATCGTCATCCAGAAGGTCGTCTTCCCCGCGCAGGACGCCAAGCTCACGCCTCCCGAGGCCGAGCCGGCCGTCTGAGCCGGACCGCACTCCCTGTCGCCCCAACGCCGAAGACTCCTTGCGCCCTCTGGGGTTGGGACGCAAGGAGTCGGTCATCGGCCTCGAAAGGCAAGTGCGGCTAGGCGCACCACTCGATCGTGATGGTGCCGCCCTGGCGTGCGGTGGTCCTCGTGTTCTGCTTCCAGGTCGACGTCGTGCCGATCACGCCGGACGCGGTGTCGAGGTAGCTCGTGCCGCCGGCGCCGCCTGCGCCCTCCACGACGTATGAGCTTCCGGCGAAAGCGGTTCCCCCACGCGCTCCGCTGCCTCCGCCCGCGTAGCCGCCCCCACCTGCGCCTGCTCCCGAACCGAGGCGGCTTCCGGCGTAGTCGCGCGACACGCCTCCGCCGACCGCACCATCCCGCGGCGATGCGGTGGCGAGGCCGGGGAGGAGGAAGAAGTTGTTACTGGGCGTCGCCGTCCCCAGCCCGGCGGCGCCTCCGCCGACGAGCCCGCCGGGGATATCCATTCGGCCTCCTGACTCGGACCAGTTCGCCTCGCCTGCTTTGCCCGCGTCACCGCCGCGTCCGCCGGACACGTAGTACCAGTTGTATCCGTAGATTCCCCCGGCTCCTCCGCCGCCACCGGCGACCACGAGAGGTTGACCGGCCCGGGAGATCGCCGATCCTGCTCCTCCTGCGGCACCTCCCCACCAGGTGCCCGGGCCGCCGTCTGGATTGCTTG
This sequence comes from Microbacterium sp. 13-71-7, assembly GCF_002257455.1. Lineage (GTDB taxonomy): Bacteria > Actinomycetota > Actinomycetes > Actinomycetales > Microbacteriaceae > Microbacterium. The sequence continues at coordinate 12,867 of NZ_NCKN01000085.1, read as the reverse complement.
CCGCGGGGTCCGCGTCTCCGCCCTTTCCGAATCCTTGTCCGCCGGTGGCGATCGAGGGGTTTGTCGTGTACGGCGTCAGACGTGAGGCGCCACCTTGGCCGACGACGAGGTCCAGTGTCTCGCCTGGCACGACCGGGATCGTTGCGGTCACGAGTCCGCCGTTCCCGCCCAGGATCGTCCAGTCGGCGCGCGTCGAGCCGCCTGCACCGCCGGCCACGATCACGGTGAGCGAGGTCACCTTGGCAGGAACGATGAAACTGGTGGTGATCCCCGCTGCGCTCGGCGAATCCGGAAGCGTGAAGAACGTCTTCTGCGTGGCGCAGGCGGGAGTGCTGGCTGCGGCCATCGGTACTGCGGCGGCCGCCGCCAGCACCGGGAGGGACCACGCGGCACCCTTCACGATGGTCCTGCGCCGGATGGTGCGGCTCGGCGATCCCCCCGATCGAATGGATCCCCCCGATCGAATGCCGGTCTCGTGATGCTGCTCGCTGCTGTTCGAATCGTCCATAGAGTCCCCTTCGCACAATGTCGTATCGGCCTCGCTGGCTTGAGCCGCGAGGCAAGACTGCATGTGCTCCATTCCATCGCCTGGAATGTCGAGAATCCGTGGTGAAACCGAAATCAGAGAGCAATTCGCCGAAAGCGCGAGAGGAAGTCGTCGGGTATTCGATGGGGGTCGTCTCCGCCGTGCTATTTCTTTGTGACGTCGGTGATTCGGGTACGGGTTCGGGCGCGAATCACCGGCAGGGGGCGGACGTTCGAAGGTCGGCGATCTTCGAACGTCCGTGGTCCCGGACTATGGGAGTCCGGGACCACCGCCGGGGTTCCGGCAGGTCCGGGTGGGGTGGCGGCTAAAGGCCCGAGCATGCCGCCCCGCCCGGGCTTCACCAGGCGCTGGGGAGACCCTGAGCTATGCGCCCAGTGACGTCGCGTTGTCTTCCTCGTACCGCTGGAGCGCATCCCGCATGCGTCGCGTCGAGGTGAAGCCGGACAGCCGCGCAACGGCCTCGGCGGAGTGCCGCCCGCTGCGCTGGCGCGACGTGATGATCGCCTGCGCCGAGAGGACCCGCTGGCGTTCGATCTCCCGTCCGGGAGTGGTGTCCTGCGCGGCGAAGATCCGGTGCAGGTGGGGGATGGAGACGCCCAGCAGGCGCGCGAGCTGCGCGACGTTGAGAGCGCTGTCGGAGTGCCTGGCCTCGATCACCTGGATCGCCTCCAGGAAGCGCCGCGAGAGCTCGTCGCTGCGCAGGTTCTCCACGGCGAGGGAGTTGACGATGGCAGCCGAGAACAGGGTCAGCACGGATTCGTTGAGGAACGGGTCGTCGAAGCGGATGTCGTCCTGCTCGGCCCTCGTGACCACGGTGTTCGTCGTCGCCGCGATGAGGTTCCAGTACAGGTCGGGGAGCAGACGCGGACCCTGCAGTGCGCGCAGAAGTAGGCTGTCTCCGCGCTCGAGGTCATCGAACTCCCAGTAGAAGCGCGCCCAGCTCTTCTCGCACGAGATGACGACGGGGGAGTCGGAGCGGACCACGAGGATGTGCTTCGGCGGCAGCTCATAGGAGCGGTCGCGGACCGCCACGCGCCCCGTCCCCTCGATCCCCACCACGATCCGCGCTGCGTGCCGGCGGGGTGCCGTGGTGCTCGTCAGGTGCGACGCCGACGACCAGATGCGGCTCGCCACCCACTTCTGCGAGATCGCCGAGTGGGCGACGATGCGAGGAAAACGACGATCGAGCGCTTTCCAGCCCAGCGACCGCAGGTGCTGCTCGTCGACGAAGATGTCCCTGCCGTTCTGCTTGTTCATGGTCCCCCGGTCCTTGACACGCATTGATCAGGAATAGCACGCGATCAGGAGAAGGCGATCTTGAGTGCAGATTTCTCTCATCGAAGATGCGAATTAGTCTCTGACGATCGACGTCGCCTTCTCGGCGGGTCCGTTGTGCAGCCCTCGCGTGTGGGGCGGGGTGGGCACAATAGTCGACGAAGAAAGCGACGAATTGTCATTGCGCGGACTTTTGTCCTGCGGTAATGGCCCGGACTGCGACGTCCGCGCCGCCCGCGAGGGGGAGTCGGGGGAAGCTCCCGCGGAGTGATCCGCGCCTCGTTCGCGTCGGCCTGAGCGTAGACGCAAAAACCGTGATGAGCCACGGTTTGTTATGGAAACGAGATGATCGGTTCGCTTAGACTCGCTCCCATGCCCGCAGAAGAGACCCCGGCGCCGCAGGGACGGCGGGCCAACGGCTACCCGGTCGGTCAGCGCACCCGCGCGAGGATCCAGGGCGCGGCGCTGCGCGAGTTCGCCGAGTACGGCTACCGCGGGTCGACCATGACGCGCATCGCCGACCGGGTCGGCATCTCCGAGGCCGGCCTGCGTCATCACTTCCGGTCGAAGGACGAGCTCCTCATCGAGATCCTGCGCGACCGCGACCGCGACCGCGCCACGGACGACCGCTGGGGGGACGCCGGCCGGCCGATCGGGAAGGCGGATCTCGAGTACAACCGTCGCCTGCTCGAGCTCAACCTCACGGTGCCCGACCTGGCTCGCCTCTTCGCGGTCGTGATCGGCGAGTCCGTGACGGTCGACCACCCCGCGGCCGACTGGGCGCGAGACCGCTATCGCGCCCTCGGTGCGACGATGGCGTACAGCGTGCGCGGCGGCATCGCCGCGGGCGAGTACCGCGCCGACATCGATCCCGACCGGATCGGGCGCCAGATCATCGCCGTCATGGACGGTCTGCAGCTCCAGTGGCTCCTCGATCCCGAGCGTGTCGATCCCGTGGCGGACTTCGACGCCTACGCGGCCGCCCTGATCCGGGACCTGCGCGTCCGCGACTGACCGCGAGGCTCGTCGACGACGCGGCGTCGACGACGGAGCGCCGTCGATCGCGGCCTAGGCTGACGATGGAGAGGATTGCTCATGGCGCGCGCGAACGAAGGGCAGCGAGGCACCGGTCGTGTCACCCTGACCGAGGTGGCGAGGCTGGCGGGCGTCTCGAGGTCCGCCGCATCCTTCGCCCTCAACGGCCGGACGGATCTGCGGATCTCCGAGGAGACGTCAGAGCGCGTCCGTCGCGCGGCCGAGGAGCTCGGCTACAGCCCGAACGCGACGGCCAAGACGCTGCGGACGGGGAAGTCGGGAACCGTCGCCCTCGTGTCGGACTTCATCGGCACGACGTCGGTCGCGAACGCGATGGTGCGGGGCGCGCTGCAGACCCTGCGGGACGCCGACACCCTGCTGTACACGGTCGACACCGAGGGGGATCCGGAGCTCGAATCGCGATTCCTGCAGAACCTGCGGAGCCGGGACATCGACGGATTCCTCTACGCCTCGATGTTCACTCGAACGGTCTCCGTGCCGGCCCTGGTGCGCGGTGCGCCGTTCGTGCTGCTGAACTGCGTGTCGGAGGGTACTGACGCGACGGCGGTCGTCCCGGACGAGTTCGCCGCGGGGGAGACAGCGGCGACGGCCCTGCTCTCCGCCGGCCACCGCGACGACATCTGGTTCGTCGGCGCGTTCCCGTCCGGATTCACCGGCGGCGTGGAGTGGCATGGCTGGAGGCCCCTCGCGCTCACAGAGCGGCTGGAGGGGATCGAGGCGACCCTCGCCACGGCCGGCACCTCGCTTGCGGGCAGCGTGCCGATAGAGAACGACTGGGACATCCCCAACGGCCGGGACAGCGTCGCCCGGCTCCTGTCCTCCGGCGCCACGCCGTCCGCGCTGATCTGCGTGAACGATGCGGTCGCGGTCGGCGCCTACCACGCGCTGCAGCAGGCCGGTCTGCGGGTGCCCGACGACGTCTCGGTCATCGCGTTCGACGGCAGCCCCCTGACGGCGGCCGTGGTGCCGACGCTCACCTCGGTGGCCCTGCCGCATGAAGAGCTCGGCCGACTCGCGGCGCAGCTGCTTCTGAACGACGTGCCGACGCCCGCCCTCCACCGCGTGCCGATGTCCCTGTCCGGCGGGGCCTCCGTCGCCGCTCCCGCCCCGAAACGCTGACCCCGCCCCCGGCACCTCTCGCCCTCTCGTTGACAGGAGCTATACCCGTATAGCAAGATGTCTCCGATGCCGGAATCGCGCCGTCGCGCAGTTCTGCAAGCCCGAATACGAGGGAGTATTTGCATGTCCCAGCTAAGAACCACGCCCCGCCCCGGCCCGAACGCATGGTGGGTCGGCTTCGTCTGCGGAATGGCGACGTTCGTCGACACCGGCGTCACGACGGGCGTCCCGATCGCCCTGGTGCTCTTCCAGGCGTTCAGCCCCGGCGCACCCGGCCTCACCGCGAACGAGGTCGGCCTGCTCACCGGCGCGCTCACCGCGGGCGTGGCGATCGGCTCGCTCCTCGGCGGGCGACTGGGCGACCGGTGGGGCCGGCGCACCGTGTTCATCGCGACCATGGCCCTGATCCTGGTCGGGGCGGTCACGCCCTTCATCGGCGTGAGCCTGCTCAGCCTTCTGGTCGGCATCGCGCTGATCGGCATCGGCGTCGGCGCCGATCTGCCGGTCGCGCTCGCGACGATCTCCGAGGCGGCGAAGGACCGCAATCGCGGCAAGATCCTCGTCTTCTCCAACCTCCTCGGCGGCTTCGGCATCCTCCTGGCCGTGCTGCTGGCCATCAACTTCGGCGCCTCGGGCCCCACGGGCGGCCTGATCATCTTCGGCACCTTCGGCGCGATCGCCCTCGGCGTCCTCCTGCTGCGGCTCACCATCCCCGAGTCGGCGGTCTGGCTCGCCGCGCGCGATGAGCGCCGCGCCGGGATCCACACCGTCCGCGCCGAACGCGGTCGCCTGCGCGACTTCGGCCGTGCCCCGTACCGTCGCTCGTTCCTCACCCTGATCGGCTTCTACACCCTGGCCGCCATGGCGACGAGCGTCGCGGGGAGCTTCGGGACCTTCGTCGCCGTCAACGTCACTCACGCCTCCATCGCCGAGTACAACTCGTGGACGATCCTCGCCATGCCGGCCGCGATCGTCGGCGCCCTGTGGTTCATGGCGGTCGTGGACACGAAGCTGCGGATGTCGTACTACGTGATCGGGGCGATCGGAGTCGTGGTCGCGAACCTGCTTCCGGTGCTCCTCGGGTTCAGCCTTCCCGCGCTCATCATCTCCACGGTGGCGACCGTGTTCTTCGGCGCGTTCTGCTTCGAGACGATCATGAAGGTCTGGACCCAGGAGTCGTTCCCGACCATGCTGCGCGCGACGGCGCAGGGCACCGTCTATGCCGTGTCGAGATTCGCCACGGCCGGCCTCAACGTCGTCACCCCGGCGCTCGTCGTCCTCAACCCGGGGGCGCTGTACATCGGCGTCTCGATCCTGGCCGCCGCCGGGTTCCTCGTCGGGTGGCTGGGCTTCCGCCGGAACGTCCGCAACGAGTTCGACCTCGAGTCCGAGCTCGTCACGGCGCCGTCCGTCGCCGTGACGACCAACCCCGCACACTGACCACGAAGGTGGACCTATGACCTCGATACTCCCGTTCCTGACGACCGCCGAGGGGCTTGCGCTTCGCGGTACGAGATACGTCCCCGCCCGGCCGGGGCCGACAGTCGTGCTCCTGCACGGCTTCGGAGCGGTGCGGACGGAGTACTCCGCCGTGTTCGCGTCCCTCGCCCGACAGCTCGTCGCGGCGGGGATCGGGGTCATCGCCTACGACCGCGCCGGACACGGCGAGAGCGACGGGGAGTTCTTCGACACCTCGGTCTCCCGGGACGTCCGCCATGCGCACGAGGTGCTGGCGGCCGTCGCCGCGCTCGACGGGGTGGACGCTCGGGATCTGCATCTGGTCGGGATGAGCCTGGGGGCCGTGATCGCGTCCGTCGTCGCGGCGGAGTCCGCACTGCCGATCCGCTCGCTGACGATGTGGTCGACCGCCGCGCTCTTCGCGGACGAGATCCGGGGCGGGAGCCTGCAGGGGAAGTCTCTGGCGGCGCTCGACTCGGTCGGATACTTCGACTTCCTCGGCATGCGGCTGGGGCCGGCGATGCGCGAGGACGCGATGTCCTTCGACGTCTACGGGCGCGCGACGGGGTATCCGGGGCCGGTCCGCCTGCTGCACGGGACCGACGACTTCGTCCCGGTGTCCTACGCCGAGCGCTACCTGGAGGTCTACGGCGACCGCGGCGAGCTGATCGTCGTGGACGGCGCCGACCACGGCTGGGCGCAGCTGCCCCAGCGCGACACCGTGCTCGATCGCACGGTCGAGTTCGTGGTGGCGAACTCCGGCCTCGAGGGGGCGAGATGAGCGCCGCGCGCGGGGAGACGGTGTCGCTGCCCGGCGGCGGCGTGCGCGTGGAAGGGGCACTCGAGCTGATGCCGGTGCCGGGAGGCGTGCGCCCGGTGCGGCTGCCGGTGCGGCACTGGTCGCACTTTCCGCCGGCCGCCGAGATCCTCCGTGCCGTCGTCTCGAACGCCAGCGGGGTGCGCCTGCGCGTGGACACCACGGCGACGCGCCTGACGCTGCGCGTGCGCTGCACCCGCATCCAGATGGGCGACTTCCTGCGGCCGCTGAACAGCTTCGTCGCGCAAGTCGACGGCGTCACCGTCGCGACCGCGGACGCGCCGGTCGATCAGACGCTGCAGGTCTCGTTCGCCGGCGACGAGGCGACGACCGTCGTGCACAGCGACTCCTCGCTCGTCGAACTCGCCCCGCTGCCCGCCGGACGCAAGACCGTGACCGTCTTCCTCCCGCAGAGCATGAACGTGGATCTTCTCGACATCGTCGGCGACGCTCCGGTCCTCCCGGCCGAGCCCACCGGTCGCCCCCTCTGGGTCCATCACGGCAGCTCGATCAGCCACTGCGCCGAAGCAGAGCACCCGACGAGCGTCTGGCCCGTCGTCTCCGCATCGATCGCGGACCTCGACCTGGTCAACCTGGGCTTCGGCGGTCAGTGCATGCTCGATCCGTTCGTGGCGGACGCGATCGCGGCGACGCCTGCCGACGTCATCTCGATCAAGGTCGGCGTCAACATCGTCGGCGCCCGTTCGATGGACCAGCGCACCTTCGTCCCGGCCCTGCACGGATTCCTGGACCGCATCCGGCAGGGGCATCCCCGGACGCCGATCGTGCTCTGCTCCTCCATCCTGTGGCCGGGCAGTGACGACGTCCCGGGGCCGAGCGATGTGGAGTTCCTCGACGATGGCGGCATCCGCTGCTACACGGCGGGCGACCCGGCCGACATCGGCAAGGGCGCCCTCACCCTCGCCGAGTCCCGCAGGCAGGTCGCCCAGGTCGTCGAGGTCCGTCGTGCGGCGGGCGAGGACATCGTCTACCTCGACGGGCTCGACCTGTACGGTCCGGCCGACGTGAACGCGCACCCGCTGCCCGACTCGCTGCACCCCGACGCGGAGCTCTACGAGGAGATGGGCCGCCGGTTCGCGCGGTCCGTGTTCGGCGAGCACGGGCTGGTGCCTCGTCCGGTGCTCGGGGAGGGCGTGCCCTCGCGCGCCGTTCCCGCCTGACGTCGAGCGCGATAGAGAACCTCACTCCGCCGTGATCCGGCCCTGCTCGAGCCGGATCACGCGGGTGGCGGTGGCGATCGCGTCCATCTCCCGCGCCGCTACTCGCTGAGACGGCGGTGGCGGCGGATCCTCCGCAGGCCGACAGGGTCGGGGCGGTCATCGGGAGCGTCGGCGATCGCGCGCAGTCGGGCGCGCGCCTCCGAGACGGCGAGATGCATGCCGATCGCGACCAGCTCGCCGTTCTCGGGCGCCTCCGTCAGGGGCTCCACGTGCACCGAGGATCCGACCACGTTCACGAGGTAGCCCCGTTCGCCCTTGGCGCCGCGCACGCGCACCCGGCCTTTCACGCGGTACGCGCCGGACGGAGGATCCTCCAGCAGGTCGACGAGGGCTCCCGGGGGAACGGGGCCCGTGAGTGCGACGGACACCGCCTCGGCGTGCGGGTGATCGTGCCCGCCCGCCTCCTCGCGGAGCAGACGCGCCAGCGGCAGCTCGTCCACCGGATCCTCGGCGCTCGCGGTGTCGAAGACGAGGGACGGGTCGATCCGTCCGCTCTGCGCCTCCACGAGGTGGACCGAGGGGTTGCGGAGACGGACCCGCTCGCGGATCCTCGCCAGGGTGTCGGCGCGCTCGTGCTCCGCCAGCAGGTCCGTCTTGCCGAGCACGACGAGCGAGGCGGCCGCATAGCGTGCGGGAGGTTCGGGGTGCGTGTCGACGGTGCGGAAATGCTCGTACGCGTCGATGACCTCGACGACGCCGCCTGGCCGCACGCGCTCGGCGCCGCTGAAGCGGATCACCCGCGCGAGCGCCCCCGGTTCGGCGACGCCGCTGGCCTCGATGAGGATCGCGTCGAGACGCAGCCGCGGGTGCGACAGTCGTTCCAGAGCGTCGTCGAGTCCGCCGGTATCGGGCAGGCAGCACAGGCAGCCGCCGGAGATCGCCGCCGCCTCGTCGATCTGGCCGCTCACGAGCGTCGCATCCACGTTGATGCTGCCGAAGTCGTTCACGACGACGCCGAGTCTCGCGCCCGGGGCGCGAAGGAGATGGTTCAGCACGGTCGTCTTGCCCGCCCCGAGATATCCGGTGATCGCGATGACGGGGATCCGGCGGGCGGTTCCGGGCTCTGCGGGATCGTGCTGCGCCGTCATGAGGATCCTCGTCCGCCTGTCCGTGTACCGACCTTTCGGACACCAGTCTATTGAGAATTGCTATCAATAGCGTCGTGGTCGTGCGGGGCAGAGGCCGTGTCCTTCAGGAGCCGGCGGCCGACGTGGAGCGGCCGGCCACCGGCCTGTCTCACATCGAGATCGGGGTGATCTCGTAGACGTCGATCGTGCCGCCCATCATCGAGTGCGGGTGGCCTTCGAGCAGACGTTCCGCTGCGGCGAAGTCCTCCGCCTGGATCTGGCTGTAGCCGCCGACCGACCGATCCGCGCCGGGGGAGACGGCGATCGTGGGGTTGCCGAAATCGAGGAGCGCGTCACCCGCGCGGGCGGCCCAGGCGTTCCAGGCCTCCATCATCGCGGCGCCCTCCTCGGGCGTCGGCTGCGGCATGGCGGCCATCGCCTCGGGGTCCGCGCGGTACAGCAGCAGGTAGTTCGTCATCGATCCTCCAGGGAGTCCGTGACAGCCGGGTGCTGTCACGCGGTGAGGCCGAACGCGATCGCGTCGGCCACCTGACGAGACGCCGACAGCGTCGGATGATGACGCGTCGAACGGATCCCTGAGAAAGTTCGCGGTCTCCGCGTCATGGAATCGCCTTCTCCGCGTCTCTCCATCAGCAGGAGTTCTATGGGAGAGCTCCGCACCCGGGGAACACATCTGGAGCACTACACCGTGTCACGCCTGCAGGACTTGACGAAGTCCGTCGACGCCTCATCCGATACCGAACTCGTCGACCGCACGCGGGGAGGAGATGCTGCCGCGTACGCGGAGCTGTGGAGCCGGCACTACCGTGCCGGCCTCGCCGTCGCGCGCTCGTTCACCGGGACCTTCGACCCCGACGATCTGGTGTCGGAGGCCTTCACGAAGATCTACACCACGATCTCGCGCGGGGGCGGCCCGACCGCCGGCTTCCGCCCCTACCTCTTCACCGCGATCCGGAACACGGCTGCCAGCTGGGGGCGAGGATCCCGTGAGATACCGATGGAGTTCGCCGAGAGCATCCCCGACGTCCGGTTCACCGAGGAGAACCAGCTGACGGCGCTCAACGGGTCGCTGGCGGCTCAGGCGTTCCGCGCGCTGCCCTCGCAGTGGCAGGAGATCCTCTGGTACACCGAGGTGGAAGGCATGCCGCCGCGCGATGTCGCCCCTCTGATGGGCATGCGGCCGAACGCCGTGGCCGCCCTGGCCTACCGGGCGCGAGAAGGACTGCGGGCATCCTGGATCCAGGTGCATCTCGCATCGCTTCCTGCGGAGTCCGAGTGCCGGTGGACGATCGAGCACCTCGGCGCGAGCTTCCGGAAGAAGCTGACGAAACCGAACCAGCGCCGGGTCGACGAGCACCTGGGGGCATGCCCGACGTGCCCCGTCGTCGCGGAGGAGGCGGACGAGGCCAATCGGCACATCGGCTTCGTCCTGCTCCCGCTCGCCGCCGGCGTCGGAGGCGCCGCCGCCTACACGGCATGGATGGCGACCGACGGAGGGGCAGCCGCCTTCGCCACGGAAGGAGCGCTTGCGGGGGAGGCCGTTCTGTCGCCGTCCGTCCCCGTCGCTTCCGCGGGAGTGACCCTCAAGGTCTCGGCCCTGGTGCTGGCCGGTGCGGTCGCGGCTTCGATGGCGGTCACGCTGGTCGGGGCGCTCGCCCCCGAGGCGGAGCCGCCGACCATCGCCATGAGCGCCTGGACGGCGGTTCCGCCGGCGCCCCGGCCGGCGGTCGTCGCGTCGATCCCGAGCGGACCTGCCGCGGGCGCCCCTGCGCAGACGGCGCCACCCGCCGTGGCGCCGCAGATCGACGTCCGCCTTCCGGCATCGCCTGCCGGCCCTGTCCGCGTGGCGCCGGCAGCAGGCCCGCTGGCGCCGTCGCCGTCGCCGTCGCCGTCGCCCAGCGCGCCTGCGACGCCTGCCCCGCTGCCGGCCGGTGCGCCGGCGGCACCGTCGATCGTTCCCCCGGCCGGCGCTCTCGCGGCGCCGGTGATCCTTTCGCCGCGCAAGGGTACGGTGCAGTCGGATCTTCTCCTCGTGCACGGAAGCGCGGGCGCGAATGCCGCGATCACCGTGCAGCTCCTCGCCACCGCGGGACAGATCGTCGCCCAGGCCGCCGATTCCGCGAACCCCTCCGGGATGTGGACCGCGCCGATGAAGATCACCGGCGTCCCGGACGGGCAGTACACGCTCTCCGTGGTGGCGTCCCAGGGGCTCCAGCTCAGCCAGCCGGCCTCGGTGCCGGTGACCGTCGGTCGCACACTGCCCGATGTCGTCGTCACCGCGATCGACGGCGGCGGGCGGCTGTTCCCGGTCCTGACGGGAACGGGAACCCCCGGAGCGACGGTGCACGCCGTCGTCGGACCCGCGGACACGACCGCGTCGGTGGATCCGCAGGGGAACTGGACGATGCCCCTCGTCGACGGGCTCGCCGCCGGCGGCAACACCGTCACCGTGACGCAGACCCTGTCGGGGGAGACCTCCTCGCCCCTCCTCGTCGACGCGCCGCTGCACGCCCCCGTGCTCACGCTGACGACGGCCTCGAACAGCGTCGTCATCACCGGCGACGCGGGCGCGGCCATCGAGCTGCGCACGGGTGGCGGAGCATGGACTCCCGGCGTGCTCGATGCGACCGGCGGCCTCACGGTGCCGATCAGCACCGGGACGGCGACCACAGTGGACGTCCGCTACGCCGAGGCCGGCCGGTACGGACTCACCAGCACGATCGCCGTTCCCTGACGGGCAGGGGAGAGCGCCTGAGGGGCGTGCGAACGTCGACCGGCCCCTCGGGGAGGTTCGGAGCCGCGTAATGATCTTCCCTCCGTGGCGTCTATAGGGAAAGGCATCGATCGAGGTGCTCGTGCGGGGGAGGGCAGGATGACGTCTTCGGAGGGTCCCCAACGGGGGGAGATCGTCGTCTGGACTTCCGCGAAGAGCGTCCTGAGAGGCATGGTGACGTCACGCGACGAGGAGAGCTCGTCCCTGTGCATCCTGCTTGATCCGTGGACTGACGCCCACGCGTGGGTGCCCATCGCCGAATGCACCGCCCGCGACGCAGCGGGCGAGGCCCTCTCCAGGGCTGACCCTTACCTCAACGCCCTCTCGGATGCGGCACGCAGAGTGTCGGAGATCGCTGCGGAGTTCGCCATGCGGGGAGATTTCCGCCGCTGTGCCGGTGCGACGCGCGCGTACGGCAGTCTCCTCGAGCTGATGAGCGCGGCACGGCAAGAGCCGTGATCCGACCCGCTGAGTGCTTCGGATCCGCGGACGGAACTGATGGGTCGCAGATTCGTCATGATCCGAGATCCCCGGCGTCTCTCTCGACGAAGGAAGTAATCCCAGGCCTCCTTCGGATCCGGTCAGACCTTCCCGCCTGACCATTCGAAGCCGTCGCTCCAGTCGGCGACTTCGGCACGCGGGCGGGAGCGAGGCTTTTCCCCTGCCTCGTTCCCGCCCCTCTTGCATCCGAGGGGGCCGGACGGGCTCTCTCCGTTCCATCGACGGATCCGCTGGTCTGGGGCCGCGGGGAGTATCGACACCTCGCTTCAAGAACTTCTTCAGCGGTTCGTCATAATCCGCGCCGGCCGGCGTCTTGATGGGTATCGGCATACGAAACGCAAGAAGCGAGTGTTGAAATGACCCCTAGATCACGGCTCGGCCACGAGGTGACTCGTCGTGCCCTCCGCCGCAACCGCGCCCGCAAGCGGCAGGCGTGGCGGACCGCGGTTGCGCTGCTGCTGGTCGCTGCCGGGATGATCACCACGGGGAGCGGAGTCGCGGCGTCCGCCGCCGTGTCGCAGGTCGCCGCGGCGGCTGCCTCTCCGACGCCGACTCCGACTCCGACGTCGACGCCGGATCCCACGATCTCGCCCGCGTCTTCACCTTCGCCGTCGCCCGCGCCTTCACCTTCGCCCGCGCCATCGCCCGCGCCTTCGCCTTCGCCCTCCCCGTCGCCCTCGCCGACGGCGGCTCCGGTCGCACCGAAATCAAGCGCCATGTCACCGGCGACGGCCCCGCTCAGCGTCGCAGCTCCGCTGGCGGCCACCGCTGCGGCGTTCACCTGCAGCTCGAGCTCCGTCTACTCGGTGACCAATACCGGCGGCATCTACCTGACGAACGCCACAACGGGTGCGTCGACGGCGAACGGCTCGTTCACCGTGCCTGCGGGAGACACCGTCAACGCCTTGGCTCTCGGACAGGCGGGGAACTACATCTGGGCCATCGACCAGACGGCGCCGTCGATCCTTCGATACGACGCGTCCACGGGATTG
>NZ_NCKN01000418.1 GCF_002257455.1 Microbacterium sp. 13-71-7 | reverse complement strand
AGGCGCGCTCCAGCAGACCCTCGGTCTCGTAGGCGTCGATCGCGGCGAGCGCGGCGGCGCAGGCCACGGGGTTTCCGCCGTAGGTGCCGCCGAGGCCGCCCGAGTGCGAGGCGTCCATGATCTCGGCGCGGCCCGTGACGGCGGCCAGCGGCATGCCGCCGGCGATGCCCTTGGCCGTGGTGATGAGATCGGGCTCGATGCCGAAGATCTCGCTCGCGAACATCGCGCCGGTGCGGCCGAAGCCGGTCTGCACCTCGTCGGCGATGAAGACGACGCCGTTCGCGCGGCACCACTCCACGATCGCGGGCAGGTAGCCGTCTGCGGGGACGATGAAGCCGCCCTCGCCCTGGATCGGCTCGATGATGACGGCGGCCAGGTTGTCGGCGCCGATCTGCTTCTCCAGCTGGAGGATCGTGCGGGCCGCCGCCTCGGCGCCGGACAGGCCGTCGCGGAAGGGGTAGGAGGCCTGCGCGCGGTACACCTCGGGGGCGAACGGCCCGAAGCCGCTCTTGTAGGGCATGGCCTTGGCGGTGAGCGCCATGGTCAGGTTGGTGCGGCCGTGGTAGCCGTGGTCGAAGGCGACGACGGCCTGACGGCCGGTGTGCTTGCGGGCGATCTTGATCGCGTTCTCGACCGCCTCTGCGCCCGAGTTGAACAGGGCGCTCTTCTTGGCGAAGTCGCCGGGGGTGAGGCGGTTGAGGGCCTCCGCGACCTCCACGTACGACTCGTACGGGGAGATCATGAAGCAGGTGTGGGTGAACTGCGCGGCCTGGGCGGCGATGGCCGCGGCGACCTTCGGGTGCGCGCTGCCGACCGTGGTCACGGCGATGCCGGATCCCAGGTCGATGAGCGAGTTCCCGTCGGCGTCGACGACGACGCCACCGCCCGCGGCGACCGCGGCGACGGGCACGGTGTGCCCCACTCCGGCGGGGACGGCCGAAGCCTTGCGGGCGAGGATCTCGGCCGAGCGCGGGCCGGGGAGCTCGGTGACGAGGCGGCGCTCCTGGGGAAGGGAGGGGCCGCCGAGGGGAAGCGTGTCTGCCTGCGCGTCGATGGTGCTCATGGCGTCGAGACTACGGAGGTCCCCGCCCGGCAGCATTCGCCGTGGCGTACAATCTGGATCACGATTTCGCCGATCCGGCCAGGCCGCGATCGGCTGCGAAGGAGCCCCGCCCATGGACCAGCAGCCCACGCTGCGCACCCTGCTCGGCCGCCGCGATCTGCATCTGCGGCTGGTCGGATCCGAGGCGGCGCTGCCTGCCGGATC
>NZ_NCKN01000084.1 GCF_002257455.1 Microbacterium sp. 13-71-7 | reverse complement strand
ATCCACTGAAGGATCGTGGCCCTTGCTTGTGCTGCCTCAGCTCTGGCTCTGAGCATTCACCACCGAGTTGGAACCCTGTCCATCGGCGGAGCCACGCCAAGCGGCAAGCGTAGCGACAGCTCCGACGACGCCGAGCGCGACGAGCACCAGGCCCACTGCGGGGAGTCCGATCACTGCCCCCAACGCTCCGGCGAGAGGATAGGTGATGAGGAAGCAGGCATGGGACAGAGAGAACTGAGCAGCAAACACCGCGGGACGGTTCTGTTCGTTGCTGTTCCTGCGGAGCAACCGAGCCGACGGAGTCAGGATCGTGGAGGTGGCCGCTCCGAGCAACAGCCAGAGAGCTAGGAGACTGATCCACTGTGGGGTTCCGTCCATCGAGGCGATGACTCCAGTGGCAGCTAGGAGCAGGATAGGCAACGCGACTCCGCCGACGAGCATCACTCGTCGATCCGGAAGCCGCTCCAGCAGCTTGGGCATCCCGAGAGCAACCAGCATGGAGCCGCCGCCGTATGTACCGAGAAGCAATGCCACATCAGTCTGTGGCCGACCCAAGTTTCCCTGGACGAGCACCACTGTGTTCACGATCACCATGGCGGTGGTGGTCGCCACCACGAGGTTCAGCCCCATGAGTCCACGCAGTTCGCCATTGGACCAGAAAACTCGAGCACCCTTGGTGAGCCTGTCGAAGAACCTGCTCGGCTCGGGAGGAGGAATGAGCGGGAATCGAGATGCGATAACCAGGACCGCAGAGGCTAGGAATCCAACCACGGTGCCGACGAAGAGGTTATGGAAACTGATCACAGTGAGGAGTACGGCTGCAAGCATCGGGCTCACCAATGACTCCAGATCGTAGGCCAGCCTCGAAAGCGACAGGGCGCGGGTGTAGTCCTTCTCATCAGGGAGCACGGAGGGGATTACGGCCTGGAAGGTGGGCGTGAAGGTGGCAGAGGCGGACTGCAGCAGGAAGATCAGGATGTAGATCTGCCATGCCTCGGTCACGAAGGGCAGTGACACGGCTACGCCAGCGCGGACTAGGTCGGAGCCGATGAGCACAGCCTTGCGAGGTAGCCGAGCGACAAGCGCGGTCGTGATCGGAGAGACTGCGACATAGGCAACCATCTTGATGGTCATCGCGACGCCCATCACGATTCCGGCGTCACCGCCAGCGATGTCGAAGGCGAGGAGGCCGAGCGCCACGGTGAGCAGCCCTGTGCCGAGCAGTGCGATGATCTGGGCGCTGAAGAGCTTGGCGTAGGTCGGATTCCGGAGGACGGCGAGCATTTGAGGCCTTTGAGGTAGGAGGTCAGCTAGTTGCTGCTGGGGCTGTGGTGGTGGGGAGGGATCTGACCGTTGGCCACAGCATGCTCCGCTTGCTTGATGGCCTCTATCACGAGAGCAACCGCGTGCTCGTCGGTCAGTCTGTAGAGCACGCTTGTGCCCTCCTGGCGGGTCGTCACCATCCGAGCCATCCGGAGCCTCGCCAGATGCTGTGACACTCCAGACGGCTTCTTGCCGACGAGTTCAGCCAAGGCATTGACGGGCAGCTCCTCGGCGCGCTTGAGGGCGAGCACGATCCTGATCCGAGTTGGATCGGAGAGTAGCCCAAGAACCTCGGCGGCGAGGTCGACATACTCTGACGCCGGGTCCATGCCGCATAGTTTAGTATCCGCGTTCATACGCAGATACTAACAGTCCCAGGTTAGAAGGCAGAGCGCGTGTGTGACATCACGGCTGCCCGTTGTGCCGGGAGGAACTGTTCGCAAACGAACGGTTGCGAACAGCTCAGGAGCGGCGTGGTTCGAGCACGCTCCGATATGACTTTTCGTCGGTGCCAAAGGATGGCACCGCGAAGGAGAAAAACATGCTCAAGCTAGGACTAACAGCACCGAGTGCCAGAACCAGACTACCCACCGTCGACGAGCAGACTCAGATGCTTCTCCACTATGGAGTCAGCGCTGAGAACATCTACAACTCGAAGGCTGAGCTGCTGACGAGGGTCGCCACTGAGACTGACCCAGTCGAGGTAGTTGTCACCAGCCTGTCTCGATGGGGGGTCCAGGTCGCAGACAGGATCGAAGGATTGGCGCTGCTCCAGGAGCGCTCAGGATCTCTGACCGTGCTCGGTCCAACGGAGTTCACTCTGATCGGCTGGCTTTGGCTTGGCGTTTTCGACAGTGAGGAGGATGTGTGGCTGGAGGGAATCGCCGGGAAGAAGCGAGGCGCGGCGACAGCGGCGCGAAGCAGAGAGATTCCCATCGGCCCAACCCCGAAGCTCAGTCAGGCGGATGTGGACTGGATCTGGACGAGACGGGAGGAGGACAACTGGGGTCCGGATCGAATCGTCAGCGGACTGAAGAGAGACCGCAACATCGCGGTCAGCAAGCGAACCGTCATGCGAGTGCTCGGCCTCATCAAGGGAGCCGCCCCCTATGTGCCACGGGATAACCACAAGTACTTGAAGCGCGACGCCGAGAGGAGGGGCTGACCATGGCGAAGTCATCTAACCTAATCTCGCTCGGCTGGGCACGAGTCTCCACAGACAAGAAGGAAGACCGCAAGGAGCAGACCCTCGATCAGCAGATCGATGCTCTTTCCACCTATGGTGTGCCGACTGAGAACATCTACAGCGACAAGATGAGCGGAACCATCAGCCTCAAGAAGAGTGAGCAATGGGCTGCACTCAGCGAGCGAGCGCTCGATCCCAAGCAGAAGATCGAGATCGTGCTCGTGAGCTGGTCCCGACTCAGCCGGGACTTCTACGACTTCCTCGCGGCGGTGAACCAGTACACAACCAACGGCTGTGTCTTCACCGTCATCGGGGAGCCTCGTTACCAGAAGTATGCTCCGAAAGATGCCATGGAGTCATTCCAGCTCGCCATGGAGGCTTTCGGCGCACAGGACTACCGGGAGCGAATCTCCAAAGCCACGAAGGAGTCGCTTCACTACAAGAAGCATGTGCTGGGGATCAGGCTCGGCAGACCCGAGAAGCTGACTCTGGAGGACTGCGCGGAGATCAACCGGCTCGCTCAGCTTGAGGACTACACGAATCCCCGGCTCATCGCTGAGGGGATCACCGCCCAACGGCTGGCAGCAATCCCCGAAGGCCTGGATGATCCCGAGCGCGAGAGGGCTGAGAAGCACGCTGCGGTATCTCGCCCGATCGTCTACCGCTACCTCGCGCTGACTGGGCTGACGGAAGCTGACTTCATGTTCATCGATCTTCTGAAAGAGCAGCACGGAGACGACTGCGAGGCCATCGCCAAGGATCTCACCGCTGCTCGAATCGCTGCGATCCCAGAGGAGATTGCCGACGATGAGGAGGCCTACCCCAAGGCGCTGAAGGCTTCGACGGTGCTGCGCTCATCCATCTACCGATACCTGACGAAGGAGGCAGCTCATGCGTAGGCGGGAGAGGGACTACACGAGGAACGATTGGCGATGGTTCAACCGTCTGCGGGATGGGATGAGCTGGTTGTTTGTGCTTCTGTTCCATTGACCACAACGGAAGGCCGGGGGATCGAATCGTGATCCCCGGCCTTCTCTGTTCGACCTTCGAGCGTTCCTATACTCGGACTATGGTGAATGACGCCGACGAGCAGCCGGACGAGACCGAAGCCGATCCTGAGGAGACTGACGACAACTTCGCTCTCGGCTCGCTGGACTTCGAGGGGCTGTCTCCAACCGACTTCGAGGAGTTCTGCTTCGATCTCGTCTCAGAGAGCGGATTCTCTAATGTGGACTGGCGGAAGGGCACTCCGCTCGCCGCCTCACCGTCAGACCGTGGCCGGGACATCACAGCCCGCAAGACCCTCAGGGACATCGACGGCCACGAGTATGAGGAGCGCTGGTTTATCGACTGCAAGCACTACAAGCGTGGAGTTCCGCCCGATGCTCTCCAGGGCACTCTTGCCTGGGCTAACGCTGACCGACCCGCTGTTGTGCTGTTCATCGCTTCCGGCTACCTCACCAACGGGGCCAAGGACTGGATCGCTGAGTACGAGCGCACCAACCGTCCGCCGTTCCGTATCAGGGTCTGGGAGAAACCCCAGCTCCTTCGGCTAGTCGAGAAGAATCTCGATCTGGCCTTCAAGCACGATGTGGGCACGAGCACCCTGAGACGAGTGTCAGAGATCCTGGCTGTGGAGTCGGAGCTGATGGATCGGCTCTGGTACGGGCGGAAGCCTGCCGATGACGATGAGGCCGCCATGAAGGACTGGCCCGAAGACATCAAGGCCGGGATGCTTGCCGAGAAGCGTCGAGTTGAAGAACAGTATGGAGTCGAGTCGCTGGCCGAAGATGTCGAGACGGACTGGGCCTGGGCCTACCTCTCAGGCAGGATCTCTGCTGTGCGCTGGGTGCTTGGAGACGACTGGCATAACCTCGACAGTTGATGCCCTGAGCGTCCACAGGCTGTGATCTCAGACTGTCACTCAGTCGCTGCGCACATGCTCACCGTCTGCGGCCTGACGGGCTGAGAACCGCGCGGCCCTGCATGTCAGTCCACCCAGATGAAATGAGTCCTAGCCTCAATCTTCCGTCGGCCTGGCGCTGCCTTGTATACGACCACCGTGTCGATCATCAGCCCGAGCAGATGATTCATCTGATCGATGGTTCCCTGTTGGAGGGGGATGGGCTGTTCTTGCTGATCTGAGCTGGCCGGGTCAGCGGGAGGACGACGGGTGCTGTCCTGGTAATACTTGATCAACTCTTCGGCTGGCTCAGTCTCGGAAAAGCCCATGATGGGCTTCGTTGGTCGCGTGCTGTCTGCATCGACCTGCCGCTGGAGCTTGTCTCGCTCGTCGTAGAGCCGATCCACCTCCGCAAAGGCGATGGCTGCGGGCAGGGTCTTTGTCCGGTAGCCCTCCATGAGCTCACTGATCTGATCCGTGATCTCGTCAATCCGCTTAAGGTCTTCCGGGTTCGGTTCGGGGGACCGATCGCTCTGCTTGGAGAAATACCCCTCGCTCTCCCGCTTGTAGACTTCCGTGAACATTCGCTCGATGGCATGCTGTTCCAGAAGCCCCGCGGAGATCCCGACATGGCCCTTCTTGCAGGCGTAGATCGCTCTCGGTCTGGTTCCGCTCGGCGTCTGTCCGTATAGAGGTTTGGCGCAGGAGCCACATCGAAGTAACCCAGCCAGGGGCCAAGTGCCCTGACGCTTTTTTACACGAGCGTGGACTTGGAGAGCACGGAGCGCTTGTCGTCTTTCCTCCAGGGTGATGATCGGTTCCCAGGTTCCCCTGACCGGCTGCCCCTCCAAGTCGAAGAGCGGTTCCCGGTGGTAGGTTCTGACCCCTGCCGTCCTCCAGCCGACGAGTACCTTCTTAAGCACTGAGTGCTCCCACTTCGAACCCCCGGCGGCGGTGAGCACTCCTTCTTCTTCCCAGCGCCGGGCTACGGCGGTGATCGTGGCTCCTTGGATCAGCTCTTCCACCGCACTCCGGATTCGTGCGGCCTCCTCGGGTTCGAGTGTCACTCCGTCCGCCTTCCAACCGAAGGGCCGCTGTCGCTGGAGCTTCGGCTCTCCCTTAAGTGCTCGATGGTGGAAGGAGGCCTTCTGGCGCTCTGAGATTCGATCCGCTTCGGCTGCATCCCAAGCAGCAACGGTGAGGGCAACTGCTCGACCGTCAGCAGTGGTGAGGTCGTGGCTGCCAGATACTACGGTCTTGATCTCCAAGGCACCGGACTCGGCAAGGCTGATCAGCTCGATCCATTCGAGCGGGCGCCTCGTGAGTCGAGAGTTCGAGTAGGCGATGACAGTCCCAATGAGACCATCTCGGATAGCCGACAGCATCTCTTGATAGCGAGGGCGGGGCTTGTTCCCGGTTCGGGTGGATGCTCCAATGTCGTTGTCGGTGTAGACCCCAACAACATTGAGACCTAGCCTGTCTGCGAGGTCGCGGCAATCCTTCTCTTGGCGCTGGACTCCAACCTTGTCTCCCTCAGCGTCCCGGCTGATCCTCGTGTAGATCGCCGCTGCTGTGACTGGAATCCTGCGCTGTGTCGCCATGATTCGCGATTGTACATCACAAGGAATCCCGAACCAGCTCGGCCCCGAATACAACCTGCACGTGCTGCAGGCGTTCGCCGAGCACGTGGCGCCGGCGCTGGGCTGGGAGCCGAACACCGAGGGACCGGTGCAGGGCGACCCGGTCGACTGATCCGGTCGGTCAGCGCGCCACGCCTTCCGTCGCTCCCTGCGACAGGAGGTCGGCGCGGTTCGGGGAGCCCTCCCAGTCTCCTCGGGAGGTGCACGCCAGCGCTCCGGTGGTGACCGCCTGCAGCAGTCTCCCGCGCGGATCCGCGCCCTCGAGGAACGCCGCCAGATACCCCGCGACGAAGGCATCCCCGGCGCCCACGGTGTCGACGACCTCCACGGGCACCGCTTCCTGCTGCAGGAGGGCGCCGTCGATCAGCGCGGTGGCGCCGTCGGCGCCCCGTTTGATGACGACCTGGTCGGGGCCGAGGGCCGAGACGGCGGATTCGAGTCCGCCGTCGGGCGCTGCGACCAGCAGTGCGGCCTCCTCCACGCCCGCGAAGACGATGTCCGCCGCCTCCGCGATCCGTCGGTAGACGGGGGACGCGGTCTCGCGGGACCACACACCGTCACGATGGTTCACGTCGAAGGACACGGTGACCCCGGCCGCGCGGGCGCGGGCGATCGCGTCGAAGGTCGCCGCCTGCGCGGACTCGGAGAGTCCGGGGGTGATGCCGGTCACGTGCAGCATCGCCGCGTCCCGGAGCACGTCGTCCGGGAGGTCAGACGCCGAGAGGAACGACGCGGCGCTGTTGCGCCGCCAGTAGCTCACGGTCGCGGTGTACGTTGTGCGGCGCTGCTTGAGCATGAAGCCGGTGGGATGCTCCCGATCCCGGGTGGCGCGCACCTCGACGCCCTCCGCACGCAACTCGCGCTCGATCAGGTCGCCGAACGGATCGATCCCCAGCCGGCTGATCCAGATCGCGGGGATCCCGAGGCGGGACAGCGCGATGGCGACGTTGCTGTCCGCGCCCCCGAAGCTCAGGGTGTGCGCGCGGGCGGTGACGATGCTGCCGGGCGTCTCATTCGCCGCAAGGCCCATCGTCTCGCCGAACGTGACGACCGCTCGGCGCCCGCGAGCCTCGGAGGAGCCGTTCACCTCCGCACCCCGCGAGCATCGGAGACCGCCCGCAGAGCGGCGCGGCAGCGGAGGGCCAGCGCGTCGGCGTCCTGATCCCGGAACACGGCTCCGAGCAGGGGGCCGCCGAGGCTGACGGCGATCGCGCCGGCCTCGATCCAGGAGGGGATCGCGGCGAGGTCGATGCCGCCCGATGGCAGCAGCGGGATGTGCGGGAACGGACCATGGAGGTGGCGCAGATAGTCGGGGCCGAGCGTCTGGGCGGGGAAGACCTTGACCGCGGTGGCGCCGAGATCCCACCCGGCCTCGACCTCGGTCGGGGTCATCGCCCCGGGGTAGACGCGGATCCCTGCATCCACCGCGACACGGATGACATCGGGCTTGATCGCCGGAGTCACCAGGAAGCGGGCGCCTCCGTCGATCGCGGCCCGGGCGTGATCCGCGGTCAGCACCGTGCCGACGCCGATCTCGGCCGTGTGCGGGAGCGCGGACACGAGTGCGGGCAGCGCGTCGAGGGTTCCGGGCGTGGTCAGGGTGAGCTCCACGCTCGTCACGCCCGAGGCGATGAGGGTCTGCACCACGGGAAGATACGCCGCGGCGCTCGGAGCGCGAAGGACGGCGACGACCCCGGATGCGGTCAGGTCGGTGGACGGTGCGGTGCGCATGCTCTCTCCGGTCGATCGGTGGACGGATACAGGGGATGGGTGCGAGGGAAGGCAGGGCGGATCGACGCACGATCGGGCGATCGGGCGATCGTGCGTGGGACGGGACAGGTCGGTCAGGCGGCGCTGAGGCTGGCGCTGATCTCACGAGCGGCCTCGGTCACGTCCGCCGCGACAGGGGCGAGGCGCGAGTTGGGCATCTCGAACTCGAGGGCGGAGACGCTCACCCCGCCGAACGCCCGTCCTCCGGCGTCGACGATGCTGGCTCCGACGCAGCGCAGCCCCACCTCGTTCTCGCCCTCGTCGATCGCCCACCCGCGCTTGCGGGTCGCGTCGAGATCGGCGAGGAGGGAGCCGAGCGTGCGGTGCGTCCCCGGGGTGATCTGCCGCATGCCGGTGCGCTGGAGGATCTGCTGGACCTCCTCGTCGCTGAACTGCGCGAGCACCGCCTTGCCGATCGACGTCGAATACAGCGGCACGCTGCCGCCCACCCGGGAGAGCATGCGGTAGGAGCCGTATCCGTCGAGTTTCGCGGCGTAGACGACCTCGTCCGCATGGACGACGCCGAGGTGCACCGTCATCCCCGTCCGCTGGCGCAGTCGCTCCATGTGGGGGCGCGCCTGCCGCACGATCTCCGCATCGTCGCGCAGCAGGCCGGCGATGGCGTGCATCTTGCGCCCGGGGTGGTAGCGGCGATCCTCGTCCTGGTACACCCAGCCGCCCTCCGCGAGGTCGGCGAGGATGCGGTGCACCGTGCTGTACGACAGGCCGGTCGCGCGCGACAGGTCCGAGAGGCGGTCGTTCGACATGACCGCCTCGAGCACGGAGAGACCCTTCAGCAGGGCGGAGAGCTGCGAGGGGGAGGGAGTCATGTCGGGCGCGGCCATGAGCAGAATTCTGTCACCGGATGTCGACCACGCGGACGTGGTCCATGTCGTCGTAGGCGGCGTTCTCGCCCGCTGTGGCCCAGACGAAGCTGTACGGACCCGTCCCGGCGCCGAAGTGCATCGACCAGCTCGGCGAGACGACGAAGTCGCGATCGGCGACGACCAGATGACGGCTCTCGTCGACCTGCCCCATCATGTGGAAGACCCGGTCTGAGGGATCCAGGTCGAAGTACAGATAGCACTCCGTGCGCCGGTCGTGGGTGTGCGGCGGCATCGTGTTCCAGGTGCTGCCGCGATGCACCGTGGTGAAGCCGAAGGCGATGCTCGCGCTCGCCGTGCGTCCCTCGATGATGCACTGGTTGAGGGTGCGGCTGTTCGCCGTGTCGGGGGAGCCGAGCTCGACCACGTTCATCTCGTCGCGGGTGATGCGCACATTCGGCTGGGTCTGGTGCACGACGGCGGTGAACACGTAGAACGCGGCCGGGTTCTCCGGATCCTCCGACGTGAACGACACGTCCCGCGTCCCGCGGCCGAGGTAGAGCGCCTCGGTGTGCGCGAGCGGGTACTCGACGCCGTCCGCGGTGACCGCTCCCGGACCGCCGATGTTGAGTATTCCGGCCTCGCGGCGCTGCAGCACGAACTCGGCGCGGACTTCGTCCGGGGTCGGCAGCGTGATCGGTGCGGCCAGCGGGACGACGCCGAACGCGAGGATCCGGTCCGCGTGCAGATAGGTGCCCCTGGCCTCTCCCGGCCGGAACAGGTCGCCGTCGAGGAAAGCGTCGCGCAGCTGCGCGGTGCCCATCTCCGCGACGGCCTCGGGGCTGTGCGCATAGCGGGTGCGAACGGTCATGCGGGGATTTCCTTCCTGAGGTGGGCGGTCTCTCGCCAGGCGGCGAGTGCTTCCATGGTCAGCCCCTGTCCCCAGGGCTGAGGGCGGTCGTCGCGGATGACGGAGTATCCGAACGGGATCAGCTGCAGGATGGTGCCTGCGCTGACCCTGGTCAGCAGACCGTCCCGGACGTAGGAGAGGGAGCCGAGGACGGCGCGCTCGCCGGCGGCCGCCAGCCGGCCGCGGACGGCCTCGTCCTCGCTGAGCGCCGCCGTGCGGAGGAGGGCCGCGCCCAGTCCCGCGGCGGCGGAGGTCTCAAGGATCCCGCGGGTCTCCGCGGCGTCGTCGAGCAGCACGTCCCACACGCCGTGCTCGGGCTGGCGGCGCGCGGCGCTCTCGAGCAGCAGGGTGAGGCGCTGACGCACCTCGGGGGATCCCGTGACGGCGAGGATGTCGGCCCCGGACAGGGCGAACCAGGCGTTCGCGCGTCCCCAGTGACAGGGGATCCGGACGCCCTGGTGCGTGCCGTGCGCGAGCAGCCCCGTCGCCTCGTCCTGGAGCAGCTCGGCGTGGGCGATCCATTGCCGCTCGGCCTCGGAGACCAGATCCTGGCGCTCCAGTGCGGTGCCGGCGCGCAGCAGGAACTGCCCCGCCATGTACACGGTGTCGGCCCAGACGCCCCCCGGCCAGTGCTCCAGCGCGCCCCCGGCGTCTCTCGTCGCCTCGGGCGCCGTCTCGTACCAGGCGAGGCACGCATCCAGCAGGCTCCGATACTCGGGGCGGGGATCGCGACGGTGCAGCTCCGCGAGAGCGGCGCCCGGCGCGAGGTTGTTCACGTGCTCCAGTACCGGCGGGGCGGCGCGGAACGAATCCATGAACGCGGCGACCTCCGCCGGATCCTGCTCTCCGCGGGCACGCGACAGCCGGACCAGCGCGAGCAGGCACACGCCCTCGCCCCAGAACCAGCGAGAGATCCCCTGACGTCGGGTCGCCTCGCGGACCGCGTCCTCGAGGCCGTGCTGCACGTCGGCGAAACCCTCGCGGGTCAGCGGCGGGAGCGGCGGTTCGGCGAGCTCGGAGGAGGAGAGGTCTTCACCGGCCACTCAGCTCACCGCCTCTGCCGCGGCGATCGCACCGGCGATGTCGAGGACCAGCTCCGCGCCGCCCCAGGCGACGGTGGCGCGTTCCTCGCCGAACCCCAGCGTCAGGGCGGGATTCGACAGATGCGGATCCTCCTCGGGGCGTCCGTCCCGGAAGCCGGCGGGCACGCCGTCGACGAGGAACGGACCGTCGAAGGAGAGCTCCAGCGCGGCGCCGCCCTCGCGCCGCCAGGAGATGCTGTCGCCGTCTCCCCAGTCGGGCGTCGACGCGGCGATCCGTGTCACCCAGTCCGAGAAGGCGCCGTCGACGGCGCGCCGCCCGGAGAGGGCCACCCACGCGGCGCCGCCGCGAGCGGGCAGCCATTCCTGATGCGCGGTGTCTCCCGTGTCGACCCGGCGCACGCCGCCCGGCGTCGCCACCGCGACGTAGCCGTCGCCGCGGCGCCCCAGGATCCAGTCCCCGGAGAGGACCACCTCGTCGAACTGCGCGACGGGGAACCACAGGTGCGTGTGCCGGACCGGATCGCTCGAGGTGAAGCGCTGAAGGTGCACGACGGCGTTGCCGTGCTGCTGCACGCGGCCGAGCACACGATGACCGACCCAGCCGTTGGGGCGTGCGCTGGACCCCGTGTCGGCGTTCGCCGGATGGGTGACGAAGACCTGGAGCTCGCGCCCCAGGGTCACTCCCCACAGGTGCTCCTGCAGCCCGGGGAGCCCGGTGCGGTAGTCCTGGACGCTCGCGACCATGGCATCCGGTGTGCGGTGGATCCGCAGATCGGAGCGGTATGGACGCTCGAGCAGATCGCGTTCGAACGCGAGTCTGCCGCGATAGACCTGACGGCCCTCCCACTCCTCCGGGATCTCCGTCACGAGCGCACGGACGACGTCCGGGATCTCGTAGGAGCGGGCCAGCGCGAGGGCGGTGACGGGAAGCACCGCGTCGTTGAGCGTGCCGACCCCGCCGATGAGGCGGAGGATCGGCGAGGTCTCCTCGAAACGGCTGCTGCGCAGCGTGTGCACGTACGACCGGCCGTGCGCGGCGCCGTGGATCCCGTGCCAGGAGTTCGACGCGAGGGTGACGAGGATCTTATCCAGCAGGGTCCGCGCCGCGTGAACGAGGTTCTCGTCGTCGCACAGCTCCACGAGAGCGGCCAGCGCGTAGGAGTCGATCGCGAGGTAGGCGTTGGAGTCGAATTCGCTGAAGCCGCCCTGGAGCTTGCGGGTGATCCACGCGGCGGCGCGCGCCCTGCCCTCCGCGGCGTGTACGGATCCGGTGCGGCCGTCCACGCCGAACACGTCGTCGCCGAACGTCTGGCCGGCGAGGGCCTGGGCGACGTGCCAGACCAGCTGGTGGTTCTCGGTGAAGTAGCACATCGCGTCCAGGCCGGGCTGGGTGATCCAGTACTTCATCCCGGTCAGCGCGTCGCGGACCGTGTCGCGCAGACCCGGATCCCAGTTCTCGTCCGGGATCCAGCGCCAGGCGAACAGCAGCGCCACGATCTCGAAGTCGGCGCAGTCGCCGCGGGTGAGGACGCGGTGCAGTGCCGATGAGAGATCCTCCGCCGTCACGCGCGTGGTGCCGTCCAGGGAATGCCGGGAGAGCACGCCGGCGACGCCGGTCTCACGCCCGCTGCCGCCGATATGGGTCAGGATGTCTCGGCGCCAGTCTTCGGGGGAACCGGCCGCGTGCTCGGTGCTGGCCTCCGGCAGCCGCGCGACCCGGAGCTTCACGGTCTGCGGGCAGCGGGGGTCGTCGATGCCGACCTCGACCACGGACTCGCCGGAGCTCAGCATCGAAGCGCCGGCGGAGCGCGCGACGTCGGCGCCCTCGTCCTGCTCCTCCTCGGCGCCGGACAGCGAGTACTCCGCGATCCCGGCGGAATCGGTGCGGACCCGCTGCCAGCCCTGGTCGCCGACGCGGACCCGCAGGGCGACGTCGGCGGGACCGGTCAGCCGGGCGCGATCCTCGGTCAGCGCCCAGGAGGTCGATCCGATCCGGGTGAGCACGGTCTCCGCGAGGCGGGCGGCCGACTCGTCCGCACCGGGTGAGGGGAGCACGATCCGCACCGGCAGTCCGATCACCCGCAGCCGGGCGATGTGGCGGCACTCGCGGAACGCGACCTGCCACGTCGCCAGGTGCACGAGCGAGGTGCGGGACGGGATCCGGACCCGCACGCTGTGGACCTCAGGCTCCATGTACGAGACGGTGCCGCCCTGCAGCACGACCTCGCCGTCGAGCCAGAGCACGAACGGCCCGGTCGTGTGCACTTCGAGCGTGCGCCACTCGGCCTGGTCGACCTCGATCACCGTCGTGGCGAGCGAGGCGCGGTACTCGGGGGTGAAGCAGAACGCCGACCAGTCCAGGAAGCCGTCCCACCCGGTGTGCATCCTGGTCCAGCGGGCCTCGTGATCCGCGTCGAACGCGTTCCACCGGACGGCGCCGCCCTCCGACGGCACCGGCAATTCCTGCGCGGCGTCGATCCGGTGCGCCGCGAGCAGCCGCTCCTTGAGCGACGCGACGTCGGGCCCGTTCGTGAGGACCCAGCGTCCGTCGCCCCAGGGCTCGCCCGTGGGATCGAGGAAGGCGTCGAGGTCGGTGCAGGGGACGGCCCAGGCGGGAGAGACGAGCCAGTCCCGCACGGTTCCCTCGGCATCGGTGAGATGGACGGTGCGTCCGGTCGCGTCCGTGTCAGTCATGTGAAGAAGGGGTCCTCGTTGCTCGGTTCTCGTCGGTGGCGGTGGGGGACAGGTCGCTGGCCGTGTAGGCGCCCGGCCGGAGGGTTCGGCCGTCGGCCCCGAGTCGTCCTCCGCAGTGCGGACAGGGGGCCGGCTCCACGGTGGTGACGTATGCGTCCATGGGTCCTGGTCTTTCGATGTCTGTGCTGTCGATCCGTTTGCTGGTGGTGGCGGGCCGTCCGGTCCGCCACCACCGTTCATCGCGCGAGCCCGGGAAAGGTCAGAAACTCGGGGCGCGCGATGCCTGGGCCGCCCGCTGTGCGGGCGGGGCTACTTGCCACCGGTGTTGGCGATGCCGGTCGCGATCTGCCGTTGGAAGAAGAGATAGATGATGACGACGGGAATGATCGAGACGACGCTCATCGCGAGGATGAGGTTGAACGGCACCGTCTCCTCCGCGTTGAAGCGCGCGAGCGCGACCGGAAGCGTGTACACATCCGAGCTCTGAGCCACGATCAGGGGCCAGAGGAAGTCGTTCCACCGCCACATCACGGAGAAGATGGCCACCACCGCGAGTGCCGGCGTGCACAGCGGGAGCACGATCCGCAGGAACGTGCGGAACTCGCCGGATCCGTCGACGCGGGCGGCCTCGATCAGCTCGTCCGGGATGCTCAGCATGTACTGACGGAGCAGGAACACCCCGGTCGGGGTCGCCGCCGCGGGGATGATCATGCCCCACAGGGTGTTCACCAGTCCCAGGCCCGCCACCACCTGATAGACGGGGATCAGGATCACCTGCAGCGGGATCATGATCGTCGCGAGGGTGAGGACGAAGAGGAACGTCTTGCCGCGGAAGTTGTACTTCGCCAGCGCATAGGCCGCCATCGAATTGATCGCGAGCGTGATGACCGTCGCCGCGATCGTGACCACGACGCTGTTGCGCAGGTAGGTCGTGAAATCGAAGCGGGTGAGGGCCTCCGTGAAGTTGGTGAGGGCCCAGGACTCCGGCAGGAAGGTCGGCGGGCGCGCCGCGAGCTCCGTCGGGGACTTGAACGCGCCGAGCAGCGTCCACAGGACAGGGATCAGGGCGACGATGGCACCGGCGGTGAGGACCACGACCCTGAGCGCATCCGAGAGCCGGGTCTTGCCGAGTGAGGTCCAGGTGCGCCGGGGCGCCACGGTGGGCTGGGCGTTCATACGGCTTCCCGCTTCCTGCTGATCAGCCAGTTGATGATCGTGATGACGAACACGACGAGGAACAGCAGCACACCGCCGGCCGAGGCGATCCCGTAGCGGATCGGCGACTGGAAGCCGTTCTCGTAGATGTACTGCACGATCAGCATCGTGGCGCCGACGGGGCCGCCGCCGGTGAGGGTGTAGATGAAGTCGAAGGACTGGAACCCGTGGATCGTGGCCAGCACGACGACCACGACGATGCTCGGCTGCAGCATCGGGAGCGTGATCGAGCGGAACTGCGTCCAGGCCGAGGCGCCGTCCATCCTGGCCGCCTCGTACAGGGTGGGGTCGATCGCCTGGAGTCCGGCGAGGAGGATCAGCATGTAGAAGCCGACCTGCATCCAGATCCCGACGGCGACGATCGAGATCATCGCCCAGGTGTTGTCGACCAGCCACGGGACCTCGCCGATCCCGATCCAGCTCAGCCAGGTGTTGACCGCGCCGCTCTTGCGCTCCAGCATCCATCCCCAGACCAGGCCCACGACGACCGGGGAGATGAGCACGGGGATGAAGAAGACGCTGCGGAAGAAGACCTTGAAGCGCTTCTGCGCCTCGATCAGCACCGCGAGTCCGATGCCCAGCGCGGTCGACAGCACCACGAACGCGACCGCGTAGACGACCGTGTTGCGGGCGACGGACCAGAACTGCGCGTCGCTGAGGATGGTCGTGTAGTTCCCCAGCCCGACCGCCTTGAACGTGCGGCCGTTGCTGGAGGCGTACAGCGACATGTTGAATCCGTTGAGCGCCGGCCAGACGGTGAACATGCCGAAGATGAGCATGTTCGGGAAGAGGAAGAGGTACGGCGCGAGGCGGAGCCCCCAGGGGGCCCGCTTGCGCCGGTTGAGCGCAAGCGGGATGGCGACGGTCGTCATTGCTTCGTCTCCGCGACCAGCTGGTCGATCTTGGTGGAGAGGTCCTTC
>NZ_NCKN01000002.1:6690-55065 GCF_002257455.1 Microbacterium sp. 13-71-7 | reverse complement strand
ATGCCCAGCGCCTCCGCGAAGGATGTGGGGATCGCGTCGGCGAAGCGGGTGCTGATCGCCGCCATGTGGTCGCCCTCGAAGAGGAACGCGTCGAACTGGCCCTCGGGACCCGCGATGAAGCCGTCCAGGCTGACGGCGACGTAGTAGGTGAGTTCTCGCACAGGTCCTCCGATCCTCGGCACCATTCACAACAGGTGCAGTGGTTAGAGACTACAACAGATGTCGTGGTTGCGCTACTCTGAAGGCATGGCCAAGAACGAAGCCCGCCGCGCGGCCCTGGCCGACGCCGGCATCGCAGTGCTGGCACGGGAGGGGTCGCGCGGCCTCACCCATCGCGCGATCGATGACGAGGCGGGCGTACCGACCGGCACAGCCTCGAACTACTTCCGCAGCAGGGAAGCCCTGATCGCCGGCCTGTTCCAGCGCATCGGGGAGCGTCTAGCCCCCACGGCGGAGGATCTCGCGCAACGCGCAGCGCAGACGCCCAGCCCCGCCCTGTTCGCCGGCTACCTGCGCGACATCGTGCGCCGCCTTCTCGGCGAGCGCGACGTGACCCTCGCCCTGTTCGAGCTGCGGCTCGAGGCCGCACGGCGGCCCGAGCTCGCCACGGCGCTCGAGGAGTGGCAGCGCGCAGGCTTCGAGGGCGACGTCGCCTTCAACGCCGCGGCGGGGCTCCCGGGCGGACGCGCGGAGATCGCCCTGTTCCACTATGCGATCGAGGGCCTCGTCTTCGACCGGCTCACCTCGTCGATCGACCCCGCCACCCCGACGGACGATGTCGTGGACGCTCTAGTCGCGGGACTGCTGCCCCGCTCCTGACCCGGGCCGCGGTTCACCTGCAGGATCCCGGCACGGATGCACGATCGGATCCGCGGATCCGTCGTGCATCCGTATCGCGATCGTGCATCCGTCCCGACACACGGGCGGCGTGCGCTCGACGCACGGACCAGCCGCAGGCAGGTGCGAGCAGCGTCAGACGTTCACGTCCCCCACGAGGTTGACCCTGATCCCCATGCCGTCGAGCATCGCGGCCTTGGCGATGAGCGCCTTGTCCGCGGTCTCGGCGTCGGGGGCGTAGACGAGCTGGGCGTGGTTGGCCTTGTGACGGGCCATGAACTGGTCGCGGCTCTGCCCGTGCAGCACGACATGCGCGATCGGCCACTCCGGATTCGTGGCGTCCTTGCGGCGCTGCGTCTCCTCCGCGGGCAGCTCCACGACCGTGCCGCGGAACACGTCGGCCTGGAGCACGCCGTCGGCGATGAAGATGCGCGAGAGCACGACCTCGCCGGGCTGGGAGACCCCGTTGATCGTGGCGCCGCCGGCGGGGAAGAACACGTGCCCCTGCCGCCAGCCCTCCGCCCTGTCCCAGCCGCCGAGGTGCGAGGCGGGGACGGATCCGGAGATCTCGTACACCCACACGAACTCGCCGTCGTACTCCTCGCCCCAGCGCACGTCGTGCAGCGTGTTGTCCGGCACGAGTCCCATGGCCCGCCATACCCGGTCGGTCACGAGCGCGTCGACGGCGACGCCCTCGTCGGCCTCGTTGAAGTGCGGGAATGCGCGCCCCTCGTGAGGATCCGGGATCCGTCGCGCGAGAACACGGGCGGGCGCTCGGTCGAGTTCAGGATCCCCTCCGCGAGATCCGAGGCGGGGACCAGATCCTTGAGACCCTGCTGGTACTGGATCCCGACGGCGTCCAGGCCGAAGTCGTCGGCGATGCGGAGCGCGGCGATGTACATCTTCAGCTGCCACTGCACCTGGTCGCGGGTGAGCTCCGTGGCGGCGTCCTCGCCGTACACGAAGGTCATGCCGTGCGCGACGAGCCAGTCGTAGGCGGCATCGGCCTCGGCGTCTCCGACCCCGAGCATCTCCGCGTACAGCGCCGACTGCGACAGGCGCTCCTTGTAGATGCCGGTCGCGTTCAGCAGCTCGTCGTCGATGATCGCGTTGTACATGCCCATGCACCCCTCGTCGAAGACGCCGATGATCGCCTTGTCGGCGCGCAGCTGCGCGGCGAGGGCCTCGCCCAGCTCGCGCTCCGGCCCCTCCGGCAGCTCGGGAAGAGCCCGCACGTGCGAGGCGTCGTGCGTGATGCCGCCGGTCTCGGTCCACTCCCGGAGCCCCTGCCGGAACCAGTCGTCGGTGAAGTCGACGGACCAGATCGTCGAATAGAGCTTCCCCATCTTCGTGAGCCCGGCGTTCAGGCCGAGCAGCCCGACGAGGCCGGGCCAGTCCGGCGCGAAGTTGGCCGTGGTGAGGATCGGACCGCGGTGCGTGCGCAGGCCCGCGAGCACGTGGTGGGAGTACTGCCAGTTCGCGGTCGCGACGATGAGCGGCGCGTCCTCGGGGATCCCCTTGAACACCTCCATGCCCATGCGCTGGCTCGAGATGTACCCGTGACCCGTGGCCGGATCCACGCCGAAGGGCCGGACGACCGTCCACCCCAGGTCCTCGAAGGCCGCGGTGACGGCGGCCTCGGTCGCGGCCTGCACCGGCCACCCCGCGATGTTCGCCGACTCCCGCAGGTCGCCGGAGGTGATCAGGTAGGCGGTCTTCGGCGCGGAGGCGGGGCGCGCGGTCGGCGCGGGGATGGCGTAGGTCATGGGATTCTCCGAGTGCTGATGGGTGGCCCCTCGACGAGCTCTGGGGCCGGGACGGGGATGGAACGTTCGGGGGCCGGGATGGAGAAGGAACGACTCTCGCCGGCGTCGAGTCGCAGCTCGCGCGCGAGGACCGCGTCGCGCAGGCGCAGTTCGGCGAGATCCAGCAGACCGCCGTCGAGGTGGAGGAGGAGCCGGTCGGCGTCGATCTCGACGTGGCCCCAGCCGGTGCCGGTGGTGAAGAGGAAGCGCCGTACCTCGCTGCCCGCGAATGCGCCCGCGGCGGGGGCGAAGGACAGCGCGCGGGCGGGGGCGTCCCACTGGGCGCCGCTCGCCGCGAGCAGCAGCGCCCAGGATGCGAGGGAGCGCGCGTAGTGGTTGCCGCACTCGATCTCGTTCCACGGATTGCGGTGCACCCCGTCGTAGCGGGCGCGCAGCGTGCGTTCGACGAGCAGCGCGTCGTCGACCCGCCCCGCGTAGAGCAGGGTGGCCGCGACCTGGTGCTCGATCCCGGTCCACACCTCGTCGGAGTACACGAACGGGATCGCGGGGCGACCGCCGCGCGGCCACGATGCGAGCAGCAGCCCTCCCTCGTCGTTCAGGGCGTACCCGCGCTGCGTGCTCTCGTGCGCGGACAGGTCGGCACGGTGGTTGTGCGCGACGATCGCGGCGAGCGCGCTGTCGAGGTGCGCCGGCGGCAGCAGCGGGCCGAGCCCGTTCACGAACGCGTGGAACTGTCCGAGCAACTGATCCGACAGCACCCCGTCCCCGTACTGATAGCGATGCGCGTCGACGTCGTCGATCACCTGGCGGTAGTACTCGCCGTTGAAAAGCACCTCGTCCATCGCCGCCGCGACCTGATCGGCGCGGGCCGCCCAGACGCGGGCGCGCTCGTGCTCGCCGAGATGGGCGGCCATCCCGGATCCGGCGCGCAGCGCAGCCAGGTGGATCCCATTGGCGAGCGGATCGATCCCGTGGAACTCGATGTCGTAGGTGTTGTGCAGCTCGCCGTCCAGGAGGCCGTCGCCGTCGCGATCCCACTCCCGGGCGGCGTGCTCGAGGGTGCGCACGGCCGCCGGCCAGAGCTCGCGCAGGAACGCGTCGTCGCCGGAGAAGCGCCACTCGCGATGCAGGCGCAGGAACGTGCCCAGCTGCCCGTCGACCGCCGGCCCCATGAACCATGGGGCCGCGCCGAACACCCTGTTCCCGCGGAACTTCTGCGCACCGTCCGCGTCGGTCTCGAGCAGGAACTCCGCACGACGGGCGCTGCGTTCGAGCGACGGGAACAGCCAGGCGACGGTCTGCGCGTACGACCAGACGTGCGTGCAGGTGCCCTCGCAGGAGCCGCCGTGGTCGAAGGATCCCTCCCACGCGGCGAACACCGGCCCCTCCCCCATGACCGGGTTCGGCGACTCCAGGACGAAGCAGGTGGTGGAGCGCACCGCGGCGAGGTTCGCCCCGGCCGCTTCGGCGAGCACGGGATCCAGGGTGCCGCCGTACAGGGCCTCGACAAAGGCGTCGGTGGCCGCTTCGAGCGCCGGAAGCGCACGGTGCAGGTGGGCCGCCGCCGCCCACGCGTCGGGCCAGAGGGTCGCGTAGTGGTTGCGCACGATCGGCGGGAGCGCCGGGTCCTCCGGCTCGTCGTCCATGACGATGTGCCCGTGCCAGCCACGGCGCCGGTTCGGGAACGACCAGCTCAGCGTGAACTCGAAGTCTCTCTCCTCGCCGGGCGCGAGCGTATGCACGATCCCGAGGGATCCGGTGCGCAGCCGCGGCAGCTTCGCGAGCATCTCCTCCTCGGTGAGCGGGCGCGCATCCGGATCCGCGCGGTGGCCCCCGGGCTCCGCGAACAGGCCGCGCGGCCTGTCCTCGAGCGTGAGGCGCGGCTCCGGCACGAGCAGCCCGTCGTCCGTGAGGTCGCTCCAGAACATCCGGGCGCCGTCGGGCCAGTAGCTCGTGACCCATTGCGGCTTGACCGTC
The DNA here is from genome assembly GCF_002257455.1 of Microbacterium sp. 13-71-7. Classification (GTDB taxonomy): domain Bacteria; phylum Actinomycetota; class Actinomycetes; order Actinomycetales; family Microbacteriaceae; genus Microbacterium. Next base: position 50,485 of record NZ_NCKN01000002.1, on the reverse strand, counting down.
GTGGACGTGTCCGTCGTGGTGAGGCTGAGGGTGCCGTAGCCCGGATCGTCCTCGGGCAGGTCGATGCCGAAGTCGAGGCCGCGCACGTCCCCGTCGTCGCGCCAGCGCACGGTCTGCGTGCCGCGCATCCCCCATGGCGCATCCTGCCCCGGTTCGCCGCGGCCCGCCGTGTGCGAGACGCTGCCGACCACCGTGACCGCGACCGGCGCGTCGCCCGGGTTCGTGACCCGGTAGCGCAGCACGGCCCCCGGGATGCCGGAGGCGTCGGCGTCGAGCGGCACGAGCGGGGTGAATGCGTGCAGCGTCACCGCGACCGGAAGGACGCGGTCGGCGAAGTCGATGTCGACCACGGGGTATTCGCCGTGCATCGTGGCGGCATCGAGCCGCGGGAGACCGGCGAGATCGTCGAACGAGAACCCGGCGTCGAGGTCGCGCCGGCCGGTCACCCTGGCCTCGAGCACCCGGGTGACCGGGTCCGCCCCCTGCGGCGCCGCGTGGATCGCGAAGAAGGTGCGGGGATTGCGGCGGTCCTTGTCGGGATGGTTCTCCAGCTCCCAGTCGCGCAGCTCGCCGCGGGCGCCGAGCGATACGTTGCCGGTGCCGATGCCGCCGAGGAGGAACGCCGCACGCTCGGCGGTGTGCGGGATGGGACGGGCGCGGCGCGTCATAGGGGTGTCTCCTTCTCGTCGTCGGCCCTCTGCTGCGCGGCGAGCTCGTGCACGACTTCGGCCGTGCCCGCGTAGAGCCGCAGATAGCGGTCGAACAGCGCGTCGTAGACCGGGGCGAGGTCGGGGTCGGGGGCGATCGTCTCGACGACCGGGTTCCAGTCCGCGATCGCCGGGACGGGATCGGAGACGGCGCCCGCGGCGAGGAAGGCCGCGCCGTAGCTCGCACCGACCGTCACCCGCGGCACCTCCTGCGCCAGGCCGGTGACGTCCGAGACGATCTGCAGCCAGAGCCGCCCCTGCGTGCCGCCGCCGACGGCGACGATCCGCCGGATGTCGGCGCCCGCTTCGCGCATGGTCTGCAGGTTGTGCCGCACCCCGAGCGCGGTGGCCTCGAGCGCGGCCCGATACAGGTCGCCACGGCCGTGTGCGAGCGTGAGGCCGGCGATCACACCGCGCGCGTCCGGATCCTGGATCGGCGTGCGCTCCCCCGCGAAGTACGGCAGCAGCACGAGGCCGCGCGCGCCCGCTCCCGACGCCTCGGCGTCGGCGAGCAGATCGGGATAGTCGGATCCGGTGAGGTCCTTCAGCCACGCCGTGAGGGCGCCGGACGTCGACAGCCCGCCGGCGAGGTTGCGGGTGCCGGCGAAGGCGCCGGCCGTGGTCCACATCGAGGGCGTGCGGAGGGCTCCCTCCCCCGCCACCGTGCTGCGGGTGAAGACCATGAACATGGTCGTCCCGTACATGAGCATCAGATCGCCCGCGCCGTGCGCGCCGACGCTGACGGCCTCGCTCCAGGCGTCGATCGTGCCGACGATGACGGGCGTGCCCTCGGGGATCCCGGTGAGCGCCGCGGCCTCGGCCGTCACGGCGCCCGCCACGTCGCCCGCCCAGCGCAGGGCGGGCTGCTCGAGGGGCCCCGCGTACCGCTGCCACCACTCCTCGTGCCACCGCTCCCGATTGATGTCGTAGAGGGGCGAGACCTGGCTGGCGGACTGGTGGTCCAGCACGTACGCGCCGGTGAGCCGGTGCGCGAGCCAGGAGGCCGGCATGTAGAGCCGCCGGGCGCGGTTCCACACCGCCGGTTCCTCGTCGTGGATCCAGAGGATCTTCGGGCCGCCGGCCTGGGAGGTGAGCCCGGATCCGCCCACCCGCACGATCGCCTCGGCGCCGAGCTCCGCCGTCATCCGCTCGATCTGCGCACCCGCACGGGTGTCGACGCCGTAGAGGATGGCGGGGCGGACGGGCGCGCCGCCCTCATCGGCCAGGAGGATGCACGGCCCCATGCCGCTCACCCCGACGGCGGCGACCTCGGCGTCCGGCACGGCGGCGAGCAGTTCGCGGGACAGCGCGACGAACTCGTCCCACCAGATCCGACCGTCCATCTCCACCCAGCCGGTGCGCGGGCGGCGCACGTCATGCGCCCGCGACGCCTGGGCGAGGATCGCGCCGCCGTCGTCGACCAGGACGCCCTTGCTGCTGGAGGTGCCGATGTCGACACCGATGGTGCACCGCACGCGCATCCTCCTCGATCGCTCGTCCTGACCGGACGGCGATCACACTACGCGAAATCGATTTCAAGTGCAATCGGCTTGCAATCACTCCACACAGCGCGGAATCTGCGGCGACTTTCCACCGATTCCATGAAACCGATCCATTCACCGCAGGGGGATGACAAGCTCGGCAGAACCGAACGTCTCCGCCCTCGACGGGGATGTGGCGGCACTGGCCGAGCGCTTCCGGCGCCCCTGAGTCCGGACTCAGCGCGAGACGGTCGCGGCCTGGACCTCGTTGCGGAGCACGATCGTGCGCGCGGGCTGATCGTCGCCGCCGATCCGGTCCAGCAGCATGCGCGCCGCGGTCACGCCCATGTGCCGCGCGGGAAGGCGCACGACCGTGACCGCACTCGGCGACAGCGTCGTGAAGGGCAGCGAGCCCACGACCGCGACGCCGACGGCCGGCGGGGTCAGCCCGTGCTCGGTGAGCACCTGGATCGCCCCCACGCCGATGAGGTTGTTGCCCGCGACCACGGCGTCCGGGGGTTCGGGCAGGGCCAGCAGCTCCTCCATGGCCGCGCGGCCGCCGTCCACCCGGAACGAGGAGAACCGCAGGAGGCCGGGGTCCGCTGAAAGGCCGTGCGCCGCGAGGGCCGTCCGCCACCCGTCCACGCGTTCGACCGCGGTCTCGATGTGCTCGGGCCCTGCGATGTGGGCGATGCGCGTGTATCCGGCCTCGATCAGCTGCTCGGTCGCGCTGCGCCCGGCATCGCGGTTCGCCATCACGACGCCGTCGATGTCGTAGCCCGTGCTGCGGTCGACGGCGACCACCGGGCGCCCCGCCGCCATGATCTCCTCGAGGCTGGTGCGGTCGGACGCCGCCGCCAGGATCACGCCCGACATGTGCTCGGCGATCGCGATCCGCAGGTAGGTCTGCTCCTTCTCGACCTGCGCGTCGGAGTTGCACAGCACCACGGAGAAGCCGGCCTCGGAGGCGACGTCCTCGACGCCGCGCGCCATCTCGGTGAAATAGGGGTTCTCGATGTCGGGGATCACCAGGGCGATCACCTCGGAGCTCTGCCGGCGCAGGGTGCGGGCGGTGCGGTTCGGGAAGAACTTCAGCTGCGCTGCGGCCTGGCGCACGGCCGCGACCTTCTCCTCGGAGACTCCGACGCCGTTGAAGACGCGCGACACCGTGGCCGGGGACACCCCCGCGAGTCGCGCCACGTCATAGATGGTCGCCATCTCGCCCCCTCCGTTGTCCGTCAGGACACACTACCGCGATGAAATCGATTGCAACAGCCGCGCGGAATCGGTAGGGTGGCCGCACGCGCTGCCGTGACCCGCGCGCGGATCCACCCACCCGACACGAGGATGTGCACCCGCCATGACTCTTCCCGACCTGTCGTCCCTGTCCGCCCTGCGGACCGTGCAGACCCGGTCCATCTCACCGGAGAACTTCGACGGCGCCGCGGGCGGCGGCGGACGTGCGACGGAGGGAACCGGTGCGGACTGCGCGCGCGACCTCGGACCGGGCTGGAAGATCTCGCCGAGCGTCGACATCGCGGCCGGCGAGACGTTCGATCTCGCCGCGATCGAGGGTGCAGGGAAGATCACCCACATCTGGATCACGACGCACACCGACAACTGGCGCACGCTCATCCTGCGCGCGTACTGGGACGGCGCGTCCGAGCCCGCGGTCGAGGTGCCCTACGGCGACTTCTTCTGCAACGGCTGGGGCGTCTTCGCGCAGGTGGACTCGCAGGTGATCGCCGCGAATCCGCACGGCGGCTTCAACTCCTACTGGCCCATGCCGTTCCGCGACGGCGCCCGCCTCACGATCGAGAACACCTCGGCCCTCGACGTGCGGGTCTACTACCAGGTCACCTACGAGATCGGAGGGGACTACTCCCGAGACGGCTACTTCCACGCGCAGTGGCGCCGTTCCGATCCGCTCGAAGAACTCGTGCCGCACACGATCCTGGAGGGGATCGAGGGGCAGGGCCAGTACGTCGGGACCTACATCGCGTGGGGCGTGAATTCCAACGGTTGGTGGGGCGAGGGCGAGATCAAGTTCTACCTCGACGACGACACCGACTACCCGACGATCTGCGGCACCGGCACGGAGGACTACTTCGGCGGCGCCTGGAACTTCGACATCCCCGGGCAGGGCTACACCACGTTCTCGACCCCGTACCTGGGCATGCCGCAGGTGATTCGTCCCGACGGGCTCTACGTGTCGCAGCAGCGCTTCGGCATGTACCGCTGGCACCTCGCGGACCCGATCCACTTCTCCACGGGGATCCCGAAGGTCGACATCCAGGCGCTCGGGTGGCGCAGCGGCTGGCGCTATCTTCCGCTGCGCGACGACATCGCCTCCACCGCGATGTTCTACCTGGACCGGCCGACGGCCCGCCGCCCGAAGGCGCCGAACGCCGACGACATGGAGGTGCACCTAGGAACGGCCCCCGTGCCGGACCTGGGATCCACTCCTCCGCGCGCACCGCGGGACTGACCCCGCCGCGGGACTGACCTCGCCGCACCGGTTCACCTGCAGGATCCCGGCACGGATGCACGACCGGATCGCCGGATCCGTCGTGCATCCGTATCGCGATCGTGCATCCGTCCCAGGGGGAAGGGTCAGGCCAGGGCGCGCACGGGTCCGCGCAGCACGGCGCGGTCCAGGCCGTACCGGCCGGCGCCCGTGAAGGCGAGGGCGAGGGCGCCGGCGCCGAGCACGGCCGCGAACTCCCAGCCGCCGTCGCCGACCCAGATGCCGTTGCCCAGGTGCACGAGCACGATGGCGCCGACCATGTCGGCGGCCAGCAGCACGCCGACGGGACGCGTGAACAGGCCGGCGATGAGCAGGATCCCTCCGATGAGCTCGAGGAACGCGATCACGGGTCCGGCGATCTCGGGCAGCGGGGCGCCCATGCCCGCGAAAGCCTGGACGGTGCCGGGCAGGGTGAACTCGAAGATCTTCTGCGCGCCGTGCGCGGCGAAGACGCCGCCCATCACGAGGCGCAGGACCAGGAGTCCGAGAGAGGCGGCGGGCTTCGTGGTGTTCGTCATTCCGGACAGCTCCTTCGTGGCAGGACACCGCGGCGAGCGCGGCTCGGGGCGTCCGCCCCGTGCTTCCACGCTACGGAGCCGCGCCTGTCATGTTTCTGAACACGAGACGGATATTGCGCGTTCGGCACAGGTCCGTGCCGTCCGGATCATGAGGTCGGGATGACCACGATCGGCTCGCTGGTGGGCTTCCCCGTCGGGGATCCGCCGGCCGGCTCCACCGTGACGGCGATCGCATCGCCCGCGTGCATGGCGCCCTTCAGCTGCGCGGTCGTGGTGCCCTGCGCCGCCTCGAACACCCCGGCGGAGACCGGGGTGCTGCCGCGCACGAACCACAGTTCGTAGGTCTTCGCCGCGTCCAGCCGGCCCAGCCCGTCCGCGACCAGCACGGCGGCGCCCATCGACGCGGACCAGTGCGCCGTGGCCTTGCCCCCTTCGGGCAGCTGCACGGTCTTCTGCGCGGCGTCGGGCGCGTTCTCGATCCGGTCGAGCGCGACGACGGCGGCCGGACGGAGCAGCTGCGGGATGACGACGGAGGCTCCCACCCCGAGACCGACGAGCAGCACGAGGCCGGCGGCGAGTCCGAAGAGCAGTCGCCGCGGCCGGCGGATCGACGGCGCGTCGTCCCCGGCGCCGGAGCCGGTGACCACCGGCGCAGGCGGAGCCTCCTCCGGCCGCGTCGGGACCACGGGCTCCACGGTGTCCTGCTCCTGCGCCGTCATCGCGATGCGGGCGAGGAGCGCGTCGCGGATCCCGGACGGCGGAGCGACCACGGGGGCGCCCTCAGCGAGCAGTGCGGCCGTGCCGGCGTCGTCCTCGGCGATGACCGTCCACTCCGGGTGCTCCGCCAGAGCGGCCAGGAAGCGCTGCTCGTCCCCCGCCGACAGCGCGCCGAGGCTGTGGCCGGCCGCCAGTTCTGCGAACTCCGTCTCGTTCATGCGTTCACCCCCCAGTGCGCCCGCAGGCGTGTGAGTCCATCTCTCATCCGGGTCTTCACCGTTCCCAGCGGCGAACCCGTGATCGTGGCGATCTCGCTCTGCGAGTATCCGCCGTAGTAGGCCAGCACGAGTGCTTCGCGCTGCGCCTCGGGAAGCGTTCCGAGCGCCTGCGTGACGCGCTCCGCCTCGATCGACAGCTCCGCCTGCTCCGCCACGCTGTCGTGCGCGACGTCGAGATCCCGTGCACCGGCGCGGACATCGCGGTCGCCGCTGGCCTGCGAGGACCGCACGCGGTCGATCGCGCGGCGGTGGGCGATCGTCAGGATCCAGGTCCTTCCCCGTCCGCGTTCGGCGGTGAAGCGCGCGGCGGTCTGCCAGATCTCGAGGAACACCTCCTGGAGCACCTCCTCGCTCTGCGACCGGTTCACCAGCACGCGGAGGATGAGGCCGAAGACGCGCGAGGACAGCAGGTCGTAGAGATCGGCGAACGCCGCCTGATCTCCGCCGGCGATGCGCAGCAGCAGTGCGGACGCGGGGTCGTCGCCGCCGTCCCGCTCGCTGTGCTCTCTGTCGTCGATCACCATCGTGTCCAGCATGCCTCACCTCCCCGCCCGAATCCGGCAATGCGTCCGTGGCGAGCACTCTCGCTCCCACCGACCGGACCGCATGATCAGACGGCGTCTGCACTCATGCGGTCCGGTGGCCCTGGGGCTCTGGGCCTCAGTTGGCCGGCGGCATCAGGACGGAGTCGACGAGATAGACGGTCGCGTTGGCCGTGTGGACGCCACCGCAGATCACGTTCGCGTCGTTGACCTTGAGGCTGTCGCCCGAGCCCGTCACGGTCACCTCGCCGCCCTCGACGGTCTTGTGCGTGCCGACGATGTCCTTCGGCGAGATCTGACCGGCCACGACGTGATAGGTCAGGATCTTGCTGAGGGTGTCGGCTCCCGCGTCGGTCTTGAGCGTGTCGATCGTCGCGGGGTCGATCTTCTTGAAGGCGTCGTCGACGGGGGCGAACACGGTGAACTCGCTGCCGTTGAGGGTGTCGACCAGGTTGACCTTCGGGTTGAGCTTGCCCGAGACGGCCGCGACCAGCGTGGTCAGCAGCGGGTTGTTGCTCGCCGCCGTCGCGACCGGGTCCTGGGCCATTCCGGCGACGGAGCCTGCGCCGGACGGCACCTGCTGCGCGTAGGCCGCGCATCCGGGCCCGACCAGGTCGGCCGCCGGATTCATCGTCTGAGTCGGGGACGCCGTGGGTGCGCTGGCAGCGGGCTTCGTCGACTCGGACATCGAGCCCGACGTCGACGAACACGCCGTGAGTGCGAGGGCTGTGGCGGCCAGCAGGCCGGCGGCGACGAGCGAGGCCCTGGTGTGCAGGCGAGTGGTGGATCGCATGGTCTTCTCCTTTTGACTGGTGCATCGCGACCGTTCATCGGCCGACACCATGCCTTCGGAGCCGCACCCGCGCCGGATTGGATCCGGCTCGGATCGCCATCCGTTTCGCCGCCGGCGCCGAACCAGGTGCATGGACGAGAAGACAGCGTTTCCCGGCGGGCGGAGCTGGGCAGGAGTCGCCGGCGCCGCCAGTGGTGCGGTGTTCGTCGCCGCCGCGGAGATCACGGCATTCCTCGCCGCGCGGGACGCGAGCCCGCTGCTGGCCGCCGGCTCATTCGTCATCGACATCGTGCCGCAGTGGGCCAAGGAGCTGGCGATCGAGCTCTTCGGCGCGAACGACAAGCTCTTCCTCCTGGTGACGCTCGGCGTCGGGGTCGCCCTGGCCGCGGTGGCCGCCGGACTCCTCGAGCGCCGCCGGCGCTGGGCCGGAGTCGCCGTGTTCGCGCTCGCCGGTGTCGCGGGTCTCGTGGCGACCACGACCCGTGCGGGAGCGACGCCCCTGTCCGCCCTTCCCCCGCTCGTCGGCGCGATCGCCGGCTGCGTGTTCCTGAGGGCGTCGATCGGAGCCCTGCGCCGGTGGCGCACCGCCGAGGCGGGCGGCGCGCCAGGGCCGACGACGGATCGACGACGCTTCCTGCTCCTGACCACGATCGGCGCGGTCACGGCCGTCGTTCTGGGAACCGGGGCGCGCATCGGCACTGCGGCGACCTCCTCGGTCGCGGCGGTGCGGAAGGCGCTGCGGCTCCCCGAGCCGCTGTCCCGGGTCGCCGTGCCCGCCGGCGCCGAGTTGCGCATCCCCGGCCTCTCGCCGCTCTTCACGCCGAACGCCGACTTCTACCGCGTCGACACCGCGCTCACGGTGCCCTCGATCGCGCCCGCGGACTGGCGGCTGACGGTGGACGGAATGGTCGCGAAACGCGTCGAGCTGAGTTTCGACGAACTGCTGCGGATGGGACTGCGGGAGTACGCCGTGACGCTGACCTGCGTCTCGAATCAGGTCGGCGGCAACCTCGTCGGCACTGCACGGTGGCTGGGGGTCCCCGTCCGCGAGGTGCTCGCCCTCGCCGCCCCCGCGGGCGGCGCCGACATGATCCTCTCCCGCAGCATCGACGGATTCACCGCGAGCACGCCGCTCGAGGCGCTCACGGATCCGGGCCGCGACGCGATCCTCGCGGTGGCGATGAACGGCGAGCCGCTTCCCCTGGAGCACGGATTCCCGGTGCGGATGGTGGTCCCGGGACTCTACGGATACGTCTCCGCGACCAAGTGGCTGACGCGCATGACGGTGACGACGTTCCAGAAGGACCAGGCGTATTGGACGCCGCGCGGCTATAGCGCCCAGGCGCCGATCAAGCTCTCGAGCCGTATCGACACGCCCCGCATCGACAAGGAGATCGCTCCCGGCACCGCCAGGATCGCCGGAGTCGCCTGGGCGCAGACCGTGGGGATCGAGCGGGTCGAGGTGCAGATCGATGGTGGTCCCTGGCAGACCGCGACCCTGTCGGCACCCGTCAGCGCCGACACCTGGGTGCAGTGGTTCCTCGACTGGAACGCGACGAGCGGCAGCCACACCCTCGTGGTCCGCGCCACCGACCGGCACGGCCGGATGCAGGAGCAGGAGCGCGCCCCGATCGCACCGAACGGATCGACGGGATGGCAGTCGACCGTCGTCCGCGTCGGCACGGCCGGCTGACGGCGCCCCCGCCCCTCAGGCGAGGCCCTGGATCCGGAACTGCTCGACGTGATAGACGCTGTTGTCGCCCGTGTTCCACTGGCTCACGCTCAGGTGCAGGTCCGACAGCGTCGAGCCGGGCAGGATGTAGCCGCCGTAGAGCTGGGCGACATGGGTCGCATCCTCGGCGCCCCAGTTCCCGCCCCACAGCAGCGTGGTCTTCGCCGCCGTGTACAGGTTGTCGGTCGGGGTGTTCACGATCATCGCGTCGATCCGGTAGGCGTCGGCGTTGAACCACGTCAGGATCCACCTGCCGCCGAGCGGCCGCAGGCACATCTCGCCGAACTTGCCCGGCAGCACCTCCGTGGCCGGGTTGCCCCAGCCCCAGGCGCCGTTCGCGAAGCCCCATGGCTGGTAGGCCGAGAGCGCGGTCATGCTGTTCTGCGGCACCCGATAGAGCACGATGCCCTTGTCGCGCTGGAAGCCGGTGCCGTAGATGTAGACGTAGCCGTCGTTCCCCTGGCCCCACGTGATGCACTGGAAATGTCCGCCGGCCATGTCGGCCGGGAACTTCAGCCCGGTGTGCTGCCAGGTCGCGCCGGAATCGTCGGACTGCCACAGCTCGGTCCAGCGCACCGCCCCGAAGGTCGGCCCGTTCACGATCGCGTGCAGGTACATCCGCGACCCGATCGTGATCACGTCGGAGGGGATCACGGTCTCGTAGTAGGCGTCGTGCGGGTAGTACCAGAGCTGCGGCGCGGTGACCTGCGTGGTGGCGCCCGCCCCCGCCGCCCCGTCGAACACGACCCCGGAGGCGAGGTTCGCCGTCGAGGAGTACAGCGCGACCGGGGAGCGCCAGTTCGTGCCGCCCACCGCATCGGCCCAGGTGTCGCCGAACACGAACAGCAGCCGACCGTCGGGCGTGCGCGCGGGGATCCCGAGATCGGTCGCGCCGATCCCGTACTGCACCCCCGCCTGGGTGCCCGCGAGCACCTTCATCCGGCTGACGGCGAGCCCGGCGGCCGCCGCGGGGCCCGCACCCAGCGCAGACACGCCGAGCGCGGCTCCTGCGGCGAGCGCTCCCCGCAGCAGACCCCGCCGGGTCAGTCCGTGGGCGGGACGGATCGCTTCTTCTGACATGGCCTTCTCCCCTTCGAGAACGCGGCCGGCTACTTGAGCCCGGCCATCTTGATGTTGCCGATGATCTGACGCTGGAAGATCAGGAACAGGATCACGACCGGTGCCGCGGCCAGCACGGATCCGGCCATGAGCAGGCCGAGCTCGCTCGAGCCGCGTCCGGTGCGGAACTCGGCGAGGTACTGCTGCAGCACGAACTTCTCCGGCGACGTGATGGTCATGATCGGCCACACGTAGGAGTTCCAGTACGCGAGGAAGGCGGTGATCCCCATCACGACGAAAGGCGGCTTCGACAGCGGCAGGAAGATCCGCACGAAGATCCCGAACCTGCCGCAGCCGTCGAGCATCGCGGCCTCCTCGAGGCTGGCCGGGATGTTCAGGTAGAACTGCCGGATGAAGAAGACCGAGGCGGCGCTCGCCGCCCCCGGGATCACCAGCACGGCGAGCGTGTCGAGCATCGCGAGCTTCGTCACCACGATGAAGCTCGTGAGCAGGATCGTCATCCCGGGGATGAACATGGTCGTGATGACGGCGACCCACAGCGTCCGCTGGAACCGGAACTCGAGCCGGGCGAACGCGTAGGCCGCGAACGAGTTCACGGTGAGGCTGAGCACCGTGAACAGGATCGCCCCGAGGAACGTCCAGCCGAGCGTGCGCAGGAACGTCTCGTCGCCGAGGATCTGGCCGTAGTTCTCCCAGTGCCACACCTCGGGGAAGAACTGGAAGGGCGTGCTCAGCACCTCGGTCTTCGCCTTGAAGCCGGCGATCACCATCCACGCGAGCGGGAACAGCGCCGCGAGCAGGAAGATCAGGCCCGCGAGGCCCTTGCCGACGAGTGCGGCCCAGCCGCCGACGCCGTGCGGCATCCTGAGCCGGCGATGGTCCTTGCCGTCCAGGACGATCCGGGTGGTCTCCGGCACGGTGCTCTGGCGCGTCGCGCTCATCAGTCGACCAGCCTTTCGGAGTTGATGAACTTGAACACGAGAGCCGACACGGATCCCAGCACCACGAACAGCAGCAGCGCCGCGGCGATCGAGTAGCCCACGTTCACGTCGTTGCGGAAGTGGTTGAAGATGAACAGGTTCGGCAGGGTGGTCGAGTCCAGCGGGCCGCCCTGGGTCATGACGAGGGGCAGCTCGAACTGCTGGATCGCGGCGACGAAACCGGTGATGAGCAGGTACAGGAACACGTTCTTCATCTGCGGCATCGTGATGTAGAAGGTCTTCTGCCACCAGCCGGCACCCTCCATCGCCGCCGCCTCGTAGTACTCCGTCGGGATGTCGACCATCGCGGCGACCATGATGAGAGACGTCAACCCCATGCCGAGCCAGACCGCCGGCACGGCGACGGAGAGGAGCGCCCACGCCGGATCCCCGATCCAGGACACCGCGTCGATGTGGAAGGCGGCGAGCACGGCGTTCAATATGCCGCCGTCGTACGCGTAGATCACCACGAAGATGATGGAGGCGATGACTCCGGAGATGATCGTGGGGATGTAGATGCTGACCTTGAGGATCGCGGCCAGCCGGCGGGACAGGCTCACCACGAGGCTCGCGAACAGGAACGCGAGCACGAGCATCGGCGGCACCGTCAGCAGAACGAACAGGAAGCCGCGGCCGATCGTGGCGACGAACAGCGGGTCCGTCAGGACGTCGGCGTAGTTCTTCCAGCCGACGAACTGCGGATCCTTGTAGAAGCTCCAGTCCTGGAACGACAGGAACCCCGCGTACACCGCGGGCCACGCGACGAAGATCCCGAGCAGGATCACGACCGGCGCGAGCATCAGATAGGCGAGCTTCGTATCGCGGTTCCGATACTTCGCCTGCCGGCGCTTGACCGCGCGCCGGTCGTCGATCGCTTCGGTGGCCATCGTCTCTCCCCGTCGTTCTGAGGTGCTGGGCGCGGGCTGCGCGGTCGGGGACGGCCGCGCAGCGGTCCCCGACCGCGCCGTGCTCACTTCTGGGGCGCCTTGCCGGCCAGGTTCTGCGACTGGATGACCTTCTGGATCGCGGCGTTCGCCGTGTTGATCGCGTCATCCGGCGAGGCCGCGCCCTTCATCACCGACTCCATCGCGGTGCCGACCGCGAGCGAGACGTCCCACGGGTAGGTGGGCTCCGGGATCGCGTCCGGCGCGATGTCGTTCGTGATGACGCTCGACCACGGGGCCTTGGCCGCGGCCTCGTCCTTCGCGACGGCCTCCTGCACCGACTTCCGCACCGGGACCTTGGTGAACTGCGTGTTCACGAAGAAGGGCACGAGGTTCTGCGGGTCGCCGGCGAGCGACCACTCCAGGAACTTCCCCGCGGCCTCGGCGTTCTTGGTCTTCGCGTCGATCACCCACTTGAAGTTGCCGAGCGTGGTGGCGGTGCGGCCATCGGCGTTCGAGGCGTTCGGGAAGGCGCCGATCCCGGTCTTGGTGAGCAGGTCGGGGTAGTCGGATCCGATCTCGGACATCATCCACGAGCCGGAGACCTTGAAGGCGACCTTCTTCTGGCCGAAGTCCTTGCCCTCGACATAGGCGGCGAGCGCCTGCTTGGGCATGTAGCCCTTGTCCCAGAGCTCCTTGTACTTGGACATCAGGTCGCGGTAGGCCGCGTTGTCGATGTTCGGCGACTTCCAGTCGTCCGTCAGCGCGGTGTGCCCGGCGAAGTTGTACTGCTGGCCGACGGTCGACCAGGCGAAGGTGATCGCGTCGGACGCGGGCGAGATGCAGTACTGCCCCTGAGCGAGCGTCGGCTGGATCTTCGCGCAGGCGGCGAGCAGGTCGTCCCAGGTGGCCGGGGCCTTGTCGGCATCGACGCCGGCCTTCGAGAGCATGTCCTTGTTCCAGAACAGCACGGTCTGGGCCTCCTGCAGCAGCGGATACGCGTAGTACGTCCCGCCGATCTCGGACACCGACTTCGCCGAGTCGATGATCTCGCCGAGCTTGGCCTTGTCGACGACCTTGCCGAGGTCGTAGAGCTGCCCCGCGTTCACCGCGTCCTGGATGCTGCCGGAGTGCGTGTAGATGTCGGGAGCCTTGCCCGCGGCCTGGGCGGCCTTCATCTTCTGGTCCCAGGCGTCGGCCGGGATCTCGGTGTCCTTGACGACGATCTTGTCCTGCGAGGCGTTGAACTTCTTGACGATGTCCTTGTACCAGGCGTTCTCGGGCGGCGTGAACGTGCGGTGCCAGAACTCGACCGTGGTCTTGCCGGAGGAGTCGCCCCCGCCTCCCGCGGCCTGGCCGGGGGTGCTCGAGCCGCAGCCCGCGAGCAGTCCTATCGCCGTGAGGCCGCCGAGAGCGGCCATCACCACCCGGCGCGTGCGCTGTGTGTCCGTCTTCATGGTTCCTCCTCGGGAACACGACTTCCTCGTCGAATCGGTGCTGGGTCCGGCACAGGGGGCCGGGTCCGCGGTCGCGCTGAGTCGGCATCGACCGGGCTGCACTCAGAGTAGGCGAAATCGATTTCAGACACAAGACGCTCTTCCGGAATTCGCGATCTCCGTGCTGCGGGTGTCGATCCGGACTCCTGCGGAACTCCGGGTTGCGATTTCAGATCCTCTCCGCGGCCCGCAGACCCGTCATGACAGAAATCGATTTCAGGCGAGTTTTCCCGTCCTGGGGCACCGGAGAAGACGCCGGACGACGGTCCGGGGGAACGGATCGCGGGCGCGCGGACCCCGCCCGTCGGCGGCGCTCAGCGCGCGCTGTCGTCCGGGTCGTCGGCGAGGTCGTCGGGGTGATCCTGAGCGCTCCCCCACGGCCGCCACAGCACGACCTCGGTGGAGCGGCGGATCCGGCGCCCGGACGGGACGGCCATGACGGATCCGGTCGTACCCGCGGCGAACACGCGCACGCCGGGGCGGTTGGCACGCTCCTCGCGCAGGGCGAGCTCGAGTTCGACCACGCGGCGGTGCAACGTGCGCACCTCGTCCTCGAGGTCGAGCAGACGCGCGATCGCGGGCAGGCTCATGCCCTCGCTGGACAGCTGGGCGACCTCGCGCAGCTGCTCGATGTCGCGCATCGAATAGCGGCGGGATCCACCGCGGGTGCGACCCGGTACGACGAGGCCGATCCGGTCGTACTGCCGCAGGGTCTGCGGGTGCATCCCGGCCAGCTCGGCGGCGACCGCGATCGCGAAGACCGGGGTGTCGGCGCTCATGCGCTCATCGCCCATGACGCACCCCCGGCACTGCCGTTCCGGTCGTCGGACGCCCTTCGTCTCGCTGCGCTCGCTCAGGGACCGATGAATCGGTTCCTGAAGCGAGGCGCTCAGGGACCGATGAATCGGTTCCTGAGCGAGGAGCGCAGCGACGAGACGAAGGACGCTCAACGACCGAGAGGCTCATCACGCCCGCGCCTTCGCCAGCAGCTCGGCGCGCGGGTTCTCCGCAGGCTCGGCCGCGCGGAAGCGCTCCAGCGCCTCGCGCGCGGCGTCGTCGAGGTGCGACGGCACCGCGACCTGGACCTCGGCGAGCAGATCGCCGGTGCCCTTGGACGTCGTGACGCCCCGGCCCTTGACCCGCAGCACGCGACCGGACGGGGTGCCCGGCGCGACCTTGAGCTTGACCGGGTCGCCGCCGAGCGTCGGCACCTCGATGGTGGCCCCGAGCGCCGCCTCGGTGAAGGTGATCGGCACGGTGACGCGCAGGTTCAGCCCGTCACGGGTGAACACCGGGTGCGGCTTCACCGCGACCTGCACCACGATGTCGCCGTTCTCCCCGCCGTCGGGCGAAGGCCGGCCACGGCCGCGGAGACGGATCTTCTGCCCGTCCTTCACGCCCGCGGGGATCTTCACCTTGAGCGGGCGTCCGTCCTCGCCCTGCAGCGTCACGGTCTCGCCCTGCACCGCGGTCGCGAACGACAGCGTGGTGCGGGCCGTGACGTCGGCGCCCTTCTGCGGGCCGCCGAAGCCCCGGAAGCCGCCGGACGGCTGACCGAAGCGCCCGGACCCGAAGGATCCGCCGCCCTGGTTGAACATCGCGAAGATGTCGTCGAAGTCGCCCTGCTGCCCGCCGCGGCCCCGGCCGAACGCGCTGAACACGTCCTCGAAGCCGCCGTTGCCGGCGCTCCCCGGAGCCGTGAAGCGCGCACCGCCGGCGCCCATCGCGCGGATCTGGTCGTACTCGGCGCGCTGCTCGGTGTCGGAGAGCACCGAGTACGCCTCGCTGATCTCCTTGAACTTCGCCTCCGCCGCGGCATCGCCGGGGTTGGAGTCGGGGTGGTACTTGCGCGCGAGCTTGCGGTAGGTCTTCTTCAGATCCGCCTCCGACACGTCCTTGGAGACGCCGAGGGTCTTGTAGAAGTCCTTGTCGAACCAGTCCTGGCTAGCCATCGACCACCCCCCTACTCAGCGGGAACGGCGACGACGACCTTGGCGGGACGCAGTTCGACATCGCCCAGGCGGTAGCCCACCTCGACGACCTCGAGCACGACGGCCTTCGCAACGCCCGGCGTGGGCTGCTGGAAGATCGCCTCGTGCTGCTGCGGGTCGAACTCGTCGCCCTTCTCGCCGTAGGAGACCACGCCGAGACGCTCGACGACCGAGCGGACCTTGTCGGCGATCGCGGCGAAGGGGGTCCCCTCCTGCAGATCGCCGTGCGCGGCGGCGCGGTCGAGGTCGTCGAGCACGGGGATCAGGCCCTTGGCGGCCTCGCCCTTCGCGCGCTGGATCTCGATGCCGCGCTGCTCCTCGGTGCGGCGGCGGTAGTTCGCGTACTCGGCCTGGAGGCGCTTGAGGTCCACGAGCAGGGTGTGCTCGGCGTCGTGGAGGGCCGCGTCCTCCGCGGCGTCCTCGGCGAGCGCGTCGTCGTTCTGCGCGATGTTCAGGATGTCGTCGACCGTGAGCTCGTCGGCGTCCTGCGCGTCGTCGGATCCGGCCGCGGGGCCGGACGCGTTCGCGTCCGACCCCTGACCGCCGACCTCACGGCCCTCTCCGGGCTCTTCGAAGTCCTTGGGATCCGTCATTACTTCTTCTCGTCCTCGTCGTCCACGACCTCGGCGTCCACGACGTCCTCATCGGACGCCGCGCTCTCGCCGGCGGGTGCGCCCTCGGAGGCACCGGGGGCCGCCTCGGCCTGGGACTGCGCGTAGATCGCCTCGCCCAGCTTCGTCTGGGACTGGTTCAGCTTCTCGAACGCGGTCTTCACGGCCTCGTCGTCCTCGCCGGCCAGCGCGGTCTTGAGCGCGTCGACGTCGGCCTTGACCTCGGTCTTGACGTCCTCGGGCAGCTTGTCCTCGTTCTCCGAGATGAGCTTCTCGATCGAGTAGGACAGGGTCTCGGCCTGGTTGCGGACCTCGGCCGACTCGCGGCGCTTCTTGTCCTCCGCGGCGTGCTCCTCGGCCTCGCGCACCATGCGGTCGATGTCGTCCTTCGAGAGCGACGAGCCGCCGGTGATGGTCATCGACTGCTCCTTGCCCGTGCCCTTGTCCTTGGCGGACACGTGCACGATGCCGTTCGCGTCGATGTCGAAGGTGACCTCGATCTGCGGGATGCCGCGCGGAGCCGGCGCGATGCCGGTCAGCTCGAACGTGCCCAGCGGCTTGTTGTCGCGGGTGAACTCGCGCTCGCCCTGGAAGACCTGGATCGCGACCGACGGCTGGTTGTCGTCGGCGGTCGTGAAGGTCTCGCTGCGCTTGGTCGGGATGGCCGTGTTGCGCTCGATGAGCTTGGTCATCATGCCGCCCTTGGTCTCGATGCCGAGGCTCAGCGGGGTGACGTCGATGAGGAGGACGTCCTTGCGCTCGCCCTTCAGGACACCGGCCTGCAGGGCGGCGCCGACGGCGACGACCTCGTCCGGGTTCACGCCCTTGTTGGCCTCCTTGCCGGTCTCGCGCTTGACGAGCTCGGCCACGGCGGGCATGCGGGTGGAACCGCCGACGAGCACGACGTGCGCGATGTCGCCGACCTTGATGCCGGCCTCGCGGATGACGTCCTCGAAGGGCTTCTTGGTGCGGTCGAGCAGGTCCTTGGTGAGGTCCTCGAACTTCGCGCGGGTGATCGTCTCGCTCAGCGACACGGGGCCGTTCTCGGTGAGCGACAGGTACGGCAGGTTGACGCTGGTCGACGTCGAGGAGCTGAGCTCCTTCTTCGCCTGCTCCGCGGCCTCCTTGAGGCGCTGCAGCGCGATCTTGTCGCCCGAGACGTCGACGCCGGTCGAGTCCTTGAACTGCTTGATCAGGTAGTCGACGAGGCGCTGGTCCCAGTCGTCGCCGCCGAGGCGGTTGTCGCCGGCGGTGGCGCGCACCTGGATGGTGGAGAAGTCGTCGTCCTTGCCCACCTCGAGCAGCGAGACGTCGAACGTGCCGCCACCGAGGTCGAAGACGAGGATGAGCTCGTCCTCCTTGCCCTTGTCGAGGCCGTAGGCGAGGGCCGCGGCGGTGGGCTCGTTGATGATGCGCAGGACGTTGAGGCCCGAGATCTCGCCGGCCTCCTTGGTGGCCTGACGCTCGGCGTCGTTGAAGTACGCGGGGACGGTGATGACCGCGTCGGTCACGGTGTCGCCCAGGTACGCCTCGGCGTCGCGCTTGAGCTTCTGGAGGATGCGCGCGGAGATCTCCTGCGGCGTCCACTTCTTGCCGTCCACGTCGAACGACCAGTCGGTGCCCATGTGGCGCTTGACCGACGCGATCGTGCGGTCGACGTTGGTGACGGCCTGGCGCTTCGCGGTCTCGCCGACGAGCACCTCCCCGTCCTTGGTGAAGGCGACCACCGAGGGGGTGGTCCTGAAGCCTTCGGCGTTGGCGATGACCTTGGGCTCGCCGCCCTCGAGGACGCTGACGACGGAGTTCGTCGTACCGAGGTCGATACCGACAGCACGTGCCATTTGTTTTCTCCTTCAGTCGGAAGTTTCTGGGAAAGTCTGCGCGATCCCCTGCTTCGCCGGAGAAGATCCCTCCGAAACCTGAGTCGCGATGACTCAAGGATACGCCCGCCGTCAAGAGTTGTCAACAAACTTGATACCTCTCGACTCAAGTTTGGCGACGGGGATCCGGATCCCCTCGGAGCTCAGGATCCGAGAGCGTCGACCGTCGCGTCGTCCAGCGTGAGGACGACCTCCTGGTACGAGGCGATCATCGCCAGCACCTCATCGCGATACCCCTCGCGCCAGAGCGCGCTGCCGTAGAAGCGGTCCTCCTGCTCGTCCCGGTGGACCGTGGAATCGAAGGCGCGCATGAGGACGTAGGACACGTCGTCGTGCTCGCTCGCGCCGTAGCGCACCACGCGGATCCCCTGCTCGGCGAGCATCGGCATGACCTTCGTGCGGAAGAGGTCGTGGAAGCCCGCGCGGGCACCGGGATGCAGGACGTAGGAGCGGATCTCGAGCACGGTCATGACGACTCCGGAAGAGGACGGCGGGCGCGGATGACCGCCATCCTCGCACGGCACCCCGCGCCCGATCCAGACTCTTCCGCGGTCGGACGACGGTCAGTGGCTCCCGCCGGGAGGGCCGATCAGCAGCAGCGCCGCGAAGAGCGCGGCGACCGCGGCGACGATGAGCAGCGCGAGCACCCACGGACGGTGCAGGAACCAGCGCATCGTGCGGTCGTACCAGGCCGCGTCGCGCGGATCCTCGGTCTGCTCCAGACGCCACTCGCCGGCGAGGCGTCCGCTGCGGTGCAGCCAGATCTCGGCGGGGATCGTGGCGTAGGGCACGATCGCGCTCGCGATCGCGAGGACCGCGACGCCGACGCCCCAGCGCTGGTGGAACGCGAGCAGCACGGCGGCGGCTCCGTAGGAGAGGAAGACGAAGCCGTGGATGGATCCAGCGACCGTCACGAGTACCGGCGGCAGACCCGTGGCGCGGCCGATCAGTGCGCCGATCAGCAGGGTCCAGGTGATGGCCTCTGCGATCGCGAGCACGCGGAACAGGCGGGCGGGAGTGGTGAACACGTCTCTCCTCGGGTCGGGTCCCTTCCAGCGTAGGGAGCGGGGTGCACCGCCCGCCTCCCGCCGGCCTCCACCTTTCGATGGGTCTTCGGGATCGTCCCCGAGGGCTTCCGCGCGAGGGTCGCATCCCCATAGACTCGTCGGGCACCGGGATCGCCCCGGGATCCGAGGGAAGGAGCTGACGATGAACGTCTCTGTTGTCGCGCCCTTCGCCGACCTTCTTCCCTGAGGCCGCCCGCCCGATCCCCTCGCGAGCGGCCCCGACCCGGAGCCTCTCGTGATCCCTTCCTCCGCATCCTCGGATGCCTCTGCCTCCCTGTTCCTCTCCGCCGCCGATGACGACGATCTCGGCCTGTCCTTCGCCGATGTCGAACTCGGCGAAGGCCAGCGCTGGACCACCTGGCCCGCCACGACGCCCACCGAGCGCGGCCCGGAACCCCGCCCCGGCTGGGTGGTGACCTCGGCCGGCGCCGTCGACACCGAGCTCGGCATCCTGAAGACCGGGAAGGAGGCCGACGTCTTCCTCCTCGAGCGCGCCGTGCCGGGCGATCCGGCCCAGCGCACGCTCCTCGCGGCCAAGCGCTACCGCGGCTCCGAGCACCGCTCGTTCCACCGCTCCGCCGTCTACACCGAGGGCCGGCGCACGCGGAACTCCCGCGACGCCCGCGCCCTCGCGAAGAAGTCGGAGCACGGCCGCGGGGTCGCCGCCGCGCAGTGGTCGCTGTCCGAGTTCGAGGCCCTGCGCCGGATGTGGGAGCTCGGCGCGCCCGTGCCCTACCCGGTGCAGGTGAGCGGCACCGAGGTGCTCATGGAGTTCATCGGATCCGCCGACGGCGCCGCGGCGCCCCGGCTCGCGCAGGTGCGGCACGATCCGGACGCGCTCCCCGGCCTGTTCGCGCAGGTCGCCGAGCTCATGCGGACCTTCGCCAGGGCGGGTGTCGCACACGGCGACCTCTCGCCCTACAACCTGCTCGTGCAGGAGGGCCGCGTGGTCGTGATCGACCTGCCGCAGATCGTCGACACGGTCGCGAACCCGCAGGGGCTGGATCTGCTGCACCGCGACTGCGTCAACGTGTGCGACTGGTTCGCCCGTCAGCGCCTCGATGTCGACGCGGAGGAGCTCTTCGGCGAGCTGGTCGCGGAGTCGTTCGGGTGAGGCGTCTTTCGGCATGTGACGTGCGGTGGGCGGGGCGTCTCCCCCGCGCCTACACTGGCGAACCATGCCCCGCCCCGCGCTGCTCGCCGTCTCGCACGGCACTTCGGACGCCGCCGGCGCCGCCGCGATCGCGCTGCTCGTGCGCCGGGTCGCCGAGCGTCTCCCCGACGTCGCCGTGCACTCCGGCTTCGTCGATGTGCAGGAGCCCGACGCGCCCTCGGCCCTGGCCGCGGTCGAAGGGCCGGTCGTCGTCGTGCCGCTGCTGCTGTCCCAGGGTTTCCACGTGCGGGTGGATCTGGGCGGCGCCGCCCGGTCGCGCAGCGATGCGGTCGTGACGGATCCGCTCGGCCCCGACCCGCGCCTCGCCGAGGTGCTCGCGCTCCGGCTGGCGGAGGCCGAGGCGGACGCATCGGCCGGCGGCGACGCCGATCGCCCCGTCGTGCTCGCCGTCGCGGGATCCCGGGATCCGCGCTCCCTGCCCGATGCCGAGGCGATGGCGGCGCAGCTGGGCGACCGCCTCCGCCGCCCGGTCGTGCCCGCCTACCTCGCCGCCCGGGAGCCGGGCCTCGCCGACGCCCTCTCCGCGCATCCCGGCGCCCCCGTGGCGACCTACCTGCTCGCGCACGGCTACTTCTTCGACGTCGCGGGGCGCGCGGCCGGATCCGCCCTCGCGGAGCCGCTGCTGGATGCGGGCGAGCCGCCCGCCCCGCTCGTGGACCTCGTGATCGACCGCTATCTCGCGGGCGCTGCGCGGCTCGCGGATCCGCCCGCCTCCGGTCGGTGAGCGCAGACGCCCCTCGACGACGCGACGCCGCCTCGGCCAGGGCACGCGACTTCTTCCCGCCCCGTTCACCCGCGCGCAACCTCGGGATCGCGTGGGCGGAGCAGTGTGGCTCTCGACGCTCTTCCCGGAGCGCCATCGCCTACCGAAGGAGCTACGCATGCGCGCCTCTCGAGCGCTTCTTTCCCTCGCGGCCGCACTGGCCGCCGTCGCGGCCGGCGCGAGTCCCGCGTTCGCCGCCGGGGCCTCCGCCGACGCCCCGGGGCAGGACAAGCCGGGCCACTACTCGTTCGCCGTCATCGGCGACGTGCCCTACGGCGCCGCGCAGCAGGCGCTGTTCCCGCAGTGGATCCAGGAGATCAACGCCGCCGATCCCGCGATGACGTTCCACGTCGGCGACATCAAGAACGGATCCACCCGCTGCGACGACGCGCTCTACCAGCAGATCAAGGGCGACTTCGACACCTTCGTCAACCCCCTGATCTACACCCCGGGGGACAACGAGTGGACCGACTGCCACCGTGCGAACAACGGCGCGTACAACCCGCTCGAGCGCCTCGCCTACGACCGCTCCGTGTTCTTCTCCGATCCCGGGGTCTCCCTCGGGCAGAACCCCGTGAAGGTCGACGCGCAGACCGCGGCCGGCTTCCCGGAGAACGTGACCCTGCGCCGCCAGGGCGTCGACTTCGCGGCGATCCACGTGGTGGGCAGCAACGACGGGGTCCAGCCGTGGGCGGGCCTCGGCGACACCGCCCCGCGACCCGAGCAGCTCGCCGCCGAACAGGCGCGCATGGCGAACGCGATCTCGGTCGTGAAGAGCACGTTCGCGACGGCGAAGCAGAAGCACGACCGTGCCGTCATGGTGCTGCTTCAGGCCGACATGTTCGACCCGACCTACACGCCCACCTGGTCGGACATCTCGGCGTTCCAGCCGCTCGTGCAGACTCTCGTGGAGCAGTCCAGCGCTTTCGACGGCGAGGTCTACCTCGTCAACGGCGACAGCCACGTCTACAACTCCGACAAGCCGCTCGCGACCGGATCCCCGTGGCTGACCACCTACGGCGTGACCGGATCCGCCGACAACCTCACGCGCGTGACGGTCGACGGATCCTCGAACAACAAGGACTGGCTGCGCGTCACGATCAACCGGCCCGGCGCCGCGCAGGTGCTGAGCTGGGAGCGCGTCCCGTACCTCGCGCACTGACCTCCGCGGGACGACGGCGCGGGGCTCTCGGAAGAGGGCGCCGCGCCGTCGTCGTCCGCGGGAGACGCCGACGGGCGACCCCGGCACGGCGATGCGGCGGCGCACCATTCAACCGCATCCACCCCGGAGGAATCTGCACCATGTCGAACAATGACGCCCCGTGTCGGCGGCGCCGACACACACGGGCGCCGGGACGGATCCGCACGTAGCGTGTCCGCATGTCTCCCGAACCGACCGCTGAGGTGCGCGGCGCACGACCGACGATCGACCGCGCCCGCCCGCCGCGCCCGTCGTCCAAGCCCAACGGCCAGTGGAAGATCGACGGCACCGCTCCGCTCAACGGCAACGAGGAGTGGAAGCAGGTCGACAACGGCCTCAGCGTGCGCGAGCGCATCGAACAGGTGTACTCGAAGGGCGGCTTCGCGAGCATCGACCCGACCGACCTGCACGGCCGCTTCCGCGTGTGGGGTCTCTACACGCAGCGCAAGCCCGGCATCGACGGCGGACGCACCGCGACGCTCACTCCGGAGGAGCTCGAGGACGAGTACTTCATGCTGCGCGTGCGCATCGACGGCGGGCAGCTGACCTCCGAGCAACTGCGCGTGATCGCGGGCATCTCGGTCGACTTCGCGCGCGACACCGCCGACGTCACCGACCGGCAGAACATCCAGCTGCACTGGGTGCGCGTCGAGGACGTGCCGGAGATCTGGCGGCGCCTGGAGGCCGTCGGCCTGCAGACCACCGAGGCCTGCGGCGACGTGCCGCGCGTCGTGCTCGGCTCGCCCGTCGCCGGGATCGCCGCCGACGAGATCATCGACCCGACCCCGCAGATCGACGAGATCACCGAGCGCTTCATCGGCGATCCGGAGCTCGCGAACCTGCCCCGCAAGTTCAAGACGGCCATCACGGGACACCCCAGCCAGGACGTCGTGCACGAGATCAACGACGTCGCGTTCGTCGGCGTCGTGCACCCGGAACTCGGAGTCGGCTACGACCTCTGGGTCGGCGGCGCGCTGTCGACCACCCCCCGCCTCGGCGAGCGCCTCGGCGTCTTCGTCGCCCCCGAGCTCGTCGCCGAGGTGTGGCACGGCGTCACCAGGATCTTCCGCGACTACGGGTACCGCCGGCTGCGGAACAAGGCCCGGCTGAAGTTCCTGCTGGCCGAATGGGGCACCGAGAAGTTCCGCCGGATCCTCGAGACCGAGTACCTGGAGGCGCCGCTCCCCGACGGTCCTGCGGCCCCGCAGCCGACCAGCCCCGGCGACCACGTGGGCATCCACCGGCAGAAGGACGGCCGCTTCTACATCGGGGTCACCCCGCTCGTCGGGCGGATCTCCGGGCCTTCGCTGGCGAAGCTGGCCGACCTCATCGAGGAGCACGGCTCGGCGCGGCTGCGCACGACCCCGCACCAGAAGCTGGTGATCCTTGACGTCCCGGAGGACCGCGTCCCCTCCCTCGTCGCAGGGCTCGACGCGCTCGGACTGTCCTCGCGTCCCGACCTGTTCCGACGCAGCACGATCGCGTGCACGGGGATCGAGTTCTGCAAGCTCGCGATCGTGGAGACCAAGGTGAACGCGGCCGCCGCCGTCGAGCAGCTCGAGGAGCGCCTGGCCGGCATCGACCTGCCGCACCCGATCTCGCTGCACGTCAACGGCTGCCCCAACTCGTGCGCCCGCATCCAGACCGCCGACATCGGCCTGAAGGGCCAGCTCGTCACGATCGACGGCGAGCAGGTGCCCGGCTATCAGGTGCACCTCGGCGGCGGACTCGCGTCTCCGCTGCGCGAGGAGGCCGGGCTGGGCCGCACGGTGCGCGGCCTGAAGGTCACCGCCGACGGCATCGCCGACTACACGGAACGGGTCGTGCGCCGGTTCCTCGCCGACCGCGAGGCCGACGAGACCTTCGCGGTCTGGGCGCACCGCGCCGACGAGGAGGCACTGCAGTGAGCACCGCGACTTCCCCGGTTCCTGAGCGAGGAGCGCAGCGCCCTTCGTCTCGCTCCGCTCGCTCAGGATCCGACGAAGGACGTCCCGCCCGCCGCTCGCTCGACGAGCTGCGCGCACTCGCCGAGCGCGGTGCGGCGGAGCTGCGCAGCGGATCCGCGGATGAGGCTTCGCCCGCCGAGGTCGTCGCCTGGGTCGCCGCGAACGTCTCCCCGCGCCTGGCCGCCGTGGCCTGCTCGATGGCCGATGCGGCGCTGCCGCACCTCGTCGCCGAGGCGCTCCCCGGTGTCGACGTGCTCTTCCTCGACACCGGCTATCACTTCCTCGAGACGACGTTCACGCGCGATGAGGTCGCCCGCACGCTCGATGTGCGCATCGTGGACGTGAAGCCCGCGCAGACCGTGCGCGAGCAGGACGCCGAGTTCGGCAAGGACCTGTTCTCCCGGGATCCGGCGCTGTGCTGCGAGATGCGCAAGGTCGCTCCCCTGCACCAGGCCCTCGGCGGCTACGAGGTGTGGTTCACCGGCGTGCGCCGCGAGGAAGCGCCCACGAGGGCGAACACCCCCCTGATCACGTTCGACGAGCGCAACGGACTCATCAAGGTGAACCCCGTCGCGGCCTGGTCCTTCGACGACCTCATCGCCTACGCCACCGCGCACGACGTGGTGGTGAACCCGCTCGTCGCGAACGGCTACCCGTCGATCGGCTGCGCGCCGTGCACCAAGCCCGTCGCCGCGGGCGAAGACCCCCGCTCCGGCCGCTGGGCCGGACTCGCCAAGACCGAATGCGGACTCCACGTATGAGCATCATCGACACCCTGCCCGCGCCCGCGCCGGCCGACGCCGGATCCCTCACCGGACTCGACCTGCTCGAGGCCGAGGCGATCCACATCATCCGCGAGGTCGTGGCCGAGTTCGAGCGCCCCGTGCTGCTGTTCTCCGGCGGCAAGGACTCCGTGCTCGTGCTGCATCTCGCCGCTCGCGCCTTCGCGCCGGGCCGGATCCCGTTCCCCGTGCTGCACGTCGACACCGGGCACAACTTCGACGAGGTCATCCGGTTCCGCGACGAGACCGTGGAGCGTCTGGGCCTCACGCTCGAGGTCGCCCGCGTGCAGGACTACCTCGACGACGGCCGCCTGGCGGAGCGTCCCGACGGCACCCGCAACGTGCTGCAGACCCAGCCTCTGCTGGACGCGATCGCCGCGGGCAAGCACGACGCCGTGTTCGGCGGCGCCCGCCGCGACGAGGACAAGGCCCGCGCCAAGGAGCGCATCATCTCGCTGCGCGACGAGTTCGGGCAGTGGGATCCGCGCAACCAGCGCCCGGAGCTGTGGAGCCTGTACAACGGCCGGCACACGCCGGGCAAGCACGTGCGCGCGTTCCCGATCTCGAACTGGACCGAGCTCGACGTGTGGCGCTACATCGCCCGCGAGCGGATCGCGCTGCCGCCGCTGTACCTGGCGCACGAGCGCGAGGTGTTCCGCCGCGACGGCATGTGGTGGGCCGTGAACGAGCACGCCCTGCCCCGCGATGGCGAGCAGGTCGAGCGCCGCGTGGTGCGCTACCGCACGGTGGGGGATGCGAGCTGCACCGGCGCCGTCGAGTCCGACGCGGCGACCGTCGACCAGGTGGTCGCCGAGGTCGCCCGCTCCACGCTCACCGAGCGCGGAGCCACCCGCGCCGACGACCGGATCAGCGAGGCCGCCATGGAGGACCGCAAGAAGAACGGATACTTCTGATGAGCACCGACATCGGATCCCCCTCCCTTGACCGCGAGACTGCAACTGGGCGACGAGACAGCACCGCAGACGTGCAGTCTCGTCGCGGAGATGAAGTCTCGCGGTCAGGAGAGGGGCGGGAGGCGTTGAGCGGGGGACGCTTGCTGGGCGACACCACGCTGTTCCGGTTCGCGACGGCGGGATCCGTCGACGACGGCAAGTCGACGCTGGTCGGCCGGCTGCTGCACGACGCGAAGGCGATCCTCGCCGACCAGCTCGAGCAGGTCGCGCGCACCTCGGCCGACCGCGGCTTCGCCCATGGCGAGTTCGACTTCGCGCTGCTCACCGACGGCCTCCGCGCAGAGCGCGAGCAGGGCATCACGATCGACGTCGCGTACCGCTACTTCGCGACCGACGCGCGCAGCTTCATCCTCGCCGACTGCCCCGGCCACGTGCAGTACACCCGCAACATGGTCACCGGATCCGCGACCGCCGACGCCGTGGTCGTCCTCATCGACGCGCGCAAGGGCGTCGTCGAGCAGACCCGCCGGCACCTCGCCGTGGTGTCGCTGCTGCGCGTGCCGCACGTGATCGTCGCGGTCAACAAGATCGACCTCACCGGCTTCGATGAGGACCGCTTCCGCGCGGTCGAGGAGCAGGCGCTCGCGGTCGCCGTCGAGCTCGGCCTGATCGACACGCACGTGATCCCGGTCTCGGCGCTCGAGGGCGACAACATCGTCGATCGCTCCGCGCGCACCCCCTGGTACGACGGCCCGACGCTGCGCGAGCTGCTCGAGACCCTCCCCGCCCGTCAGGCCGAGGAGGACGCCGCCTTCCGCCTCCCCGTGCAGACCGTGATCCGTCCGCAGGGCGGCCTCTCGGCGCTCATCGACAGCGCCGAGGCCGACGACCTGCGCGACTACCGCGGCTTCGCCGGGCGGGTGTCGAGCGGATCCGTCCGCGTCGGCGACCGCGTGCAGGTCTTCCCCGGCGGACACGAGACGACCGTCACCGGCATCCGCGTCGCCGGCCGCGTCGCGGAGTCCGCGCACACCGCGCAGTCGATCGCCGTGACGCTCGCCGACGAGGTGGACGCCGCCCGCGGCGCCCTCATCGCCACTGCCGGCACCGTGCCGAGCGGGCACGCCGAGGCCGAGGTCGAGATCTTCCAGCTCGACGTGCGGCCGATCGCGCCGGGTGCGCGCGTCCTCGCCAAGCATGGCACCGCCACGGTGCAGGCGATCGTGACCGAGGTGCTCTCGCGCCGCGACCTGGACACGCTCGCCCTCGAGGACGCCGCCGAGCTGGCGGTGAACGAGATCGGCCGGGTGCGGATCCGCTTCGCCTCCGCCCTGCCCCTGGAGCCCTACGCCGAGGACCGGGAGGGCGGGGCTCTGCTGCTCATCCACCCGTCCGACGGCGCCACCCTCGCCGCCGCGACCGTCGTCACGGCGGCATAGGCGGACGCCGAGCGAGGACGGCGACGCGACGCGGCGATCCCGCAAGAGCACCGCGTTTCGTCTCGCTTCGCTCGCTCAACGACCGATAAGACCCCCCACCAAAGAACGCCTAAGGAGGCGACAGTGAATCGCAAGACCCGCATCAGCACGGCCCTCACCTCTCTCGGACTCGCGATGGCGATGCTCGCCGGCTGCGCCTCCGCCCAGGCGGCGACCCCGACGTCCACGCCGGAGAAGCTCGACACGCTGCGCCTCGGCTACTTCGCCACGGTCACCCACGCCCCGGCCCTGGTGGGCGTGGAGAAGGGCTTCCTGCAGAAGGAGCTCGGCGACACGAAGCTGCACACCGAGGTGTTCAACGCCGGCCCGGCCGCCGTCGAGGCGCTCTCCGCGGGCGCGATCGACGCCGCCTACATCGGCCCGAACCCGGCGATCAACACGTTCATCAAGTCGGGCGGCGCCTCGGCGCGCGTGATCGCGGGCGCCACCAGCGGCGGTGCGTCGCTCGTCGTGCGCGACGGGATCAACAGCGCCGCGGATCTGAAGGGCAAGACGCTCGCCTCGCCGCAGCTCGGCAACACCCAGGACGTCGCGCTGCGCACCTGGCTGGACTCGAAGGGGCTGAAGACCAGCGTCACGGGCGGCGGCGATGTGAACATCACCCCGACCGAGAACGCGCAGACCCTGACGCTCTTCAAGAACGGGCAGCTCGACGGCGCCTGGCTGCCCGAGCCGTGGGCATCCCGCCTGGTCGTCGAGGCCGGCGCGCACGTGCTGCAGGACGAGCGCGACCTCTGGCCGGGTGGGAAGTTCCCCACCACGGTGCTGCTCGTGAGCAAGGACTTCGCGGACAAGCACCCCGATGCCGTGAAGGAACTCGTGGCCGGGCACCTCGACTCCCTCGACTGGATCGCGAAGAACCCGACCGAGCTCGGCGGGGTCGTCAACGCCGCGCTGCAGAAGGCCACCGGCAAGCCCCTGGCCGATGCCGTGCTGGCGAAGTCCCTGTCTAACGTGTCGTTCTCGGCGGATCCGAATGCGAAGGCGTTCGCGACCCTCGTCAAGAACGGCGTCACGGCGGGCACGCAGACGAAGGGCTCGATCGAGGGGCTGTTCGACCTCGCCGCGCTGAACGCCGCCCTGAAGGAGCGCGGCGAGAAGACCGTGAGCGACGGCGGGCTGGGAACGAAGAAATGACCGCTCCGCTCGCGCCGAGCTTCGACGGGGTCGCCCCTGTCCTGCCCGCTCCGGATCCGGTGGATCCGGCCGTGCGCCTCGCGCACGTCACCAAGCGGTACGGATCCGGCCCTGTCGTGCTCGACGACGTCTCGCTCGACATCGCGCCGGGGGAGTTCGTCTGCCTGCTCGGCGCGAGCGGCTGCGGCAAGTCCACCCTGCTCAACCTCATCGCGGGCCTCGAACCCCTGACCTCCGGCTCGCTCAGCGCGCCCGACGAGGGTGCGGCCGTGATGTTCCAGGACGCGGCCCTGATGCCGTGGCTGAGCGCCCGGCGCAACGTCGAGCTCGCGCTGCGCCTGCGCGGAGTGCCCCGCGCCGAGCGCCGGGCCGAGGCGCTGCGCCTGCTCGGGATCGTGAACCTCGCCGACGCCGCGGACAAGCGCCCGCACGAGCTCTCCGGCGGCATGCGGCAGCGCGTGGCGCTCGCCCGCGCCCTGGCCCAGGACCGGCCGGTGCTGCTCATGGACGAGCCCTTCGCCGCGCTCGACGCGATCACCCGCGACCTGCTGCACGAGGTGCTGGAGAACGTGTGGCGCGAGACCGGACGCACGATCGTGTTCGTCACGCACAACGTCCGCGAGGCCGCCCGCCTCGGCGAGCGCGTGGTGCTGCTCGGCAGCCGCCCCGGCCGGATCTCGCGCGAATGGCGCGTCACCCGCACCCGCGGCCGCAGGATCGAATCGCCCGAGGTGTCGGCGCTGGCCGCCGAGATCACCGTCGAGCTGCGGAAGGAGATCCGCCGCAATGCCTCTTGACACCTTCCCCTCCGCGAGCGCCGTCCCCCCGGGGTCGTTGAGCGAGGACGGCGCGCCGGCGCCGGCCGAGACGAAACGCGGTGCCCTCGCGGGATCGCGCAGCACGGAGCGGGACGACGACCTCGCCCGCCTCGAGGCGGGTCTCGATCGCCTGCAGACCGTCGAGAGCGGATCCGGATCCCGCACTCGCGAGCGCCTGCGCGCGATCCTCCCGCCGGTCGTCCTGCTGGTCGTGCTGCTCGCGGCCTGGCAGCTCTACGTCGTCCTGGCGCAGCCCCGGCCGGACATGGCCCCGAGCCCGCTGCAGGTGCTGGGCGCGCTGGGCGACGCCTGGCAGGCGGGGCGCCTGCAGGAGGCCGTGCTGACGAGCCTGGAGCGCGGCGGCCTCGGCTTCCTCATCGCGATCGTGGTCGGCACCCCGATCGGCCTGCTGCTCGCGGAGTGGAAGCTGCTGCGCCGCGCGGCGGGTCCGCTGATCTCCGGGCTGCAGGTGCTGCCGTCGGTCGCCTGGGTGCCCGCGGCGATCATCTGGTTCCGTCTGTCCGATGCGACCGTGTACTTCGTGATCCTGATGGGCGCGATCCCCTCGATCGTGAACGGCCTGCTCGCCGGCGTCGACCAGGTGCAGCCCCAGCTGCGCCGCGTGGGCACCGTGCTCGGCGCGAGCCGCTGGCAGGCCGCGACGGCGATCGTGCTGCCGGCGGCCCTTCCCGGCTACCTCGCCGGGCTCAAGCAGGGCTGGGCGTTCTCCTGGCGCTCGCTCATGGCCGCGGAGATCATCGCGACCGGCGGATCCATCGGCTTCGGGCTCGGATCCATGCTCGATCAGTCCCGTCAGCTCGCCGACCTCCCGGGTGTGCTGGCCACCATCATCCTGATCCTGGCGATCGGCATCCTGATCGAGCTGGTGCTGTTCGCGCCGCTCGAGCGGGCCGTGCTGCGCCGCCGCGGACTTCTGCTCGGAGGCGCATGATGAGCACGCAGTACGGAACCGTCACCCTCGTGGGTGCAGGACCCGGCGATGCCGGACTGCTCACGATCCGCGGATTGCGCGCGCTCGAGCGCGCCGACGTGATCGTCGCCGACCGTCTCGGCGCGCGCGCCGTGCTCGACCAGCTCGCCGCCGAGGGCGTCGTCCTCCCCGCCGAGGTGATCGACGTGGGCAAGACCCCGGGGCACCACCCCGTGCCGCAGAACGAGATCAACGCCCTCCTGGTGCGGCACGCCCGTGCCGGGCGCGAGGTCGTGCGTCTCAAGGGCGGGGATCCGTTCGTGCTCGGGCGCGGACGCGAGGAGGCGCTGTACTGCGAGGCCGAGGGCATCGCCGTCAGCGTGGTGCCTGGCATCACGAGCGCGATCTCGGTGCCCGCCGTGGCCGGGATCCCGCTCACGCACCGCGGCGTCGCCACGGCCTTCACCGTCGCGAGCGCGCACGATCCGATCGAGCAGCTGCCGGGCGGATCCGACCACACGGTCGTGCTGCTCATGGGCATCGGAACGCTCGCGCACACCGCCGGCGTCCTCGCCGGCGGCGACCGCGGGGCCGACTGCCCCGTCGCGATCGTCGAGGACGGCTACGGATCCGGCGAGCGCGTCACGATCGGGACGCTCGGCACGATCGCCGCCCTCGCCGCAGCACGCCAGGTCCGCAACCCCGCGGTCGTCGTCGTCGGCGACGTGGTGCGCCTGAGCCCCCACGCCTCCCCCTCCCTTACCCGCGAGACTCCAACTCCGCGACGAGACAGCGCTTCTGGCGTGCAGTCTCGTCGCGGAGATGGAGTCTCGCGGTCATACTTCGCCCGACCCGACCGCACTGATCGCGCCGACCGCACCGATCGAACCGACCGAAAGACCCTGCAGCCGTGACCGCTCTGAACCCCTCCGCCCCGCTCCGCGTCGCGATCGTCGGCGCCGGCCCGGCCGGCATCTACGCCGGCAACATCCTCGCGAACGCCGTGGCGGCCCGCGCCGGCCGCGGCCCCGAGGACACCGACGCCGACGCAGCCGACACCACCGCCGGCGGCCTCGGGTACGACGCGGTCGAGATCGACCTGTTCGAATCGCTGCCCGCGCCCTACGGCCTGATCCGCTACGGCGTCGCGCCCGACCACCCCCGCATCAAGGGCATCGTGAACTCGCTGCACGAGATGCTCGACGCCCAGGCCGTCGGCGCCGACCGCCGCGTGATCCGCTTCCTCGGCAACATCGAGATCGGCCGCGACGTGTCCCTCGACGAGCTGCAGGCCCGCTATCACGCCGTCGTGCTCGCGACCGGTGCGATCCGCGACGCCGCCCTGCGGATCCCCGGCGTCGACCTGCCCGGATCCTACGGCGCCGCCGACTTCGTGTCCTGGTTCGACGGCCACCCCGACGTGCCTCGCACCTGGCCGCTCGTCGACGAGCGGGTCGCGGTGATCGGCAACGGCAACGTCGCGCTCGACGTCGCCCGCATCCTCGCCAAGCTGCCGGAGAATCTGCGCAGCACCGAGGTGCCCGACAACGTGCTCGCGGGGCTCGAGGCCTCCGCCGTCACGGACGTGCACGTGTTCGGCCGCCGCGGGCCCGCCGACATCAAGTTCACCCCGATCGAGCTGCGCGAACTGGGCGAGGTCGCCGGCGTCGACATCATCCTCGACGACGCCGACTTCGAGGGGGTGGATCCGGCCGCCGTACCCACCAACCAGCTGAAGATCATGCTGCGGACCCTGAACGCCTGGCGGGACCGTCCGGAGAACCGCGGCGAGAGCACCGGGGCGACCCGCCGTCTGCACCTGCACTTCTGGCACGCGCCCGTGGAGATCGCCGGATCCGACCGCGTCGAGTCGGTGCGCTTCGAGCGCACGGCGCCGCGCGAGGACGGATCCGTCTCGGGCACCGGCGAGTTCGTCGAGTACCCGATCACCGCCGTGTACCGGGCCGTCGGCTACTTCGGCTCACCGATCGTCGACGCCCCCTTCGACGCGCAGCGCGGGGTCGTGCCGAACGAGGCGGGCCGCGTCGACGGCGTTCCGGGGCTGTACGCGACGGGCTGGATCAAGCGCGGACCCGTCGGGCTCATCGGGCACACCAAGTCCGATGCGACGGAGACCATCGCGAACCTGCTGGAGGACGCCGAGGCCGGCC
Organism: Microbacterium sp. 13-71-7; assembly: GCF_002257455.1. Lineage (GTDB taxonomy): Bacteria > Actinomycetota > Actinomycetes > Actinomycetales > Microbacteriaceae > Microbacterium. The sequence goes on along the minus strand of NZ_NCKN01000002.1, from coordinate 17,865 downwards.
GCCTCGTGGCGCCCGCCGAGACCGCCGACGTCCTGGAGCTCCTCGCCGAGCGCGAGGTCGAGGTGACCACGTGGGACGGCTGGCTCGAGCTCGACGCGCACGAGCGCGCCCTCGGCGCCGCGCACACGCACACCCGCGAGCGGGTCAAGGTCGTGCCGCGCGAGGAGCAGGTGGAGATCTCGCGCAGCGGAGCGCTCGCCCGATGACGTACGTGATCGCGCTGCCCTGCGTGGATGTGAAGGACCGGGCATGCATCGACGAGTGCCCTGTCGACTGCATCTACGAGGGCGAGCGCTCCCTCTACATCCACCCCGACGAGTGCGTCGACTGCGGCGCCTGCGAGCCCGTCTGCCCCGTCGAGGCGATCTACTACGAGGACGACCTCCCCGACGAGTGGACCGACTACTACAAGGCGAACGTCGAGTTCTTCGACGAGATCGGATCCCCCGGCGGCGCCGCCAAGGTCGGCGTCTACGCCTTCGACCACCCGCTGGTGGCCGCGCTCCCGCCTCAGGCCGACGGCCATGACTGACGACGTCTACGACGTGCTCATCGTCGGCGGAGGGCCAGCCGGGCTCTCCGCCGCGCTGAACCTGGCCCGCTCGCTCGCGCGCGTGCTCGTCGTCGACGCCGACCGGCCGCGCAACGCCGCGACGCTCATCTCGCACGGATTCCTCACGCGCGACGGGATCCCCCCGCACGAGCTGCGGCGCCTCGCCCGCGAGGAGCTCGCCGCCTACCCCCAGGTCACGATCCGCACCAGGGAGCGCGTCTTCCAGATCGAGGCCGAGGGATCCGGTTTCGTCGCCGAGATCGGCCGCCGCGCGCCCGAGGCGCGGGTCACGGCGCGCCGCGTGCTGCTCGCCACGGGGCTGCGCGAGACGCTGCCCGAGGTGCCGAATCTGCGCGGCTTCTACGGCGTGAGCCTCTTCAGCTGCGCGGCGTGCGACGCCTGGGAGCTGCAGGGCCGCGCACTCGCCCTCATCGGCGAGACGCCGGACCTGGCCGCCCGCGCCCGGCTCATCGCCCGATGGACCCGCGACCTCACGGTCTTCACGAACGGCGCCGACGTGGTCGACGCCGCGGAGGAGGCCGAGCTCGCGGCTGCGGGCATCGGAGTGGAGCGCAGCCCGATCGCGGAACTGCACGGCGAGCGCGGCGCGCTCACCGGCATCCGCCTCGCCGACGGATCCGAGCACGCGGTCGAGGGCGGCTTCGTGCGCCCGGAGTGGGAGACCGACCTCTCCTTCCTGCCCGCGCTGCCACCCGATCTCGACGCGCACGGCCATCTCGCCGCGGATCGCGCCGGCCGCACCAGCGTCCCCGGCCTCTACGCCGCCGGCGACGTCGCCTCCCCCGGCCCGCAGCAGCTCATCGTCGCCGCGGGCGCCGGCGCCAGGGTCGCCGCCGTGATGATCCACGACTCGATCGGCGTCGCGACGGCGCACTGACCCGGCGTGGTTCGGTCGCACCATGTCCCGCTTCCGGTCAGCCTGGGCCCACCCGGCAGCCGGAAGCGGGACGCGGCCGATGGGGAACCGCCGCGGGGCGGGCCCGGGACGGCCCGGGTGACGCCCCCGCGGAAGAGCTCCTGACCTTCAGCCGCGCACGGCGGCGTCGAGCACGGCCGTCAGCGGATCCGGGATCCGGTCCGGAGACAGAGCCGCCACCACGTCGGCCGCGAAATGCGCCTTGCGGCCGCTCGCCGTCCCGGCGAAGCGATGCAGCTGCGCCTCGACCGAGCGGACCCGCTGCGCCGGCTGCCCCTGGAAGACCCGGAACAGCGCCAGCTCGCCGCGGGCGGCCAGCGTCTCCAGCACGAGCTCGGGACCGGCCGCGCGGATCACCTCGTCCTCGAGATCCCGTTCGCACCCGAAGAACCCCGCCCGGGCGATGACCGCCGGATCCGTCTCGCCATCCGCCATCAGTCCGCCGGCGATGAGCGCCCCGATCACGTAGCGCAGCTCGGCGGCGTCGTAGAGTCCGCGCACCGGCACCGTCGGATCCCGCCGCTCCAGCCAGGAGCGCAGGTTCGTGATCCCGCCGAGCGAGACGACGTCCGCACGGAGGTCGTCCCCGCGGACGCGCGCGGCGGCGAGGAGGGCGAGCCGATCGCTCTCCCCCTCGACGAGCACGACGGGCAGCACCATCCCCCGACGCTACCGGGCGTCACCGACCGCGGCGTCGTGGATCGCGGATCCCGCACCGGCGCGCCGCTACCTCTCGTTCACTGGCACGCACGAGACTTCCTGCATGAGCAACGGCGATCATCCCGAACCCCAGGCGACGGCCAACAGCGGGGCCGTCGCGGTCGTGGGCCTGGACCTCCGCGGGGAGGAACCGGCGCCGAAGAAGCAGATCTACTCCTGGGCGCTCTGGGACTGGGCGACGCAGCCGTTCCACTCCGTGATCCTGACCTTCATCTTCACGGCGCTGTATCTGACGTCCGACGCGTTCCTGCCGGCGGGCCTCGCCTCTCTCGCGGACAAGGACCCGGCCAAGGTCGCCGGGATCGCAGAGCTCACGAGCGGTCTGGGGCTCGGCGGCACGATCGCCGGCTTCGCGATCCTGCTGCTCGCGCCCGTGCTCGGGCAGCGCGCCGACGCGGCAGGCCGGCAGAAGCTGTGGCTCGGGATCGGCACCGGCGCCCTGATCCTGTGCATGTTCGGGCTCTGGTTCGTCACGCCGACGCCGTCGCTGTTCTGGCTGGGGGTCGCCCTGATCTCCGCCGGCGTCGTGTTCAGCGAGATCGCCTCGGTGAACTCGAACGCGATGCTCATCTCGATCGCGACTCCGAAGACGGTCGGCCGGATCTCGGGCCTCGGCTGGGGCTTCGGCTACCTGGGCGGCATCGTCGCCCTCGTCCTGGTGATCGTGTTCTACATCTCGGACTGGTTCGGGCTCTCCGCGGACGGCGGGCTGCCGTTCCGCCTCATCGCGGTCGGCTGCGCAGTATGGGCGATCGCGTTCTCGATCCCGATCTTCCTGAACGTGCCGGAGCCGTCGCTCGGCCGTCCGGATCGGAAGGTCGGCTTCTTCGCCTCCTACGTGCTGCTCGTGAAGGACGTGATCGGCCTCTACCGCAACCCGAGCACCCGCACGACGTTCTGGTTCCTCGTCGCGAGCGCGGTCTTCCGCGACGGCCTGAGCGCCGTGTTCACCTTCGGCGCGGTGATCGCGAGCACCGTCTTCGGCTTCAAGTTCATCGAGCTCGTGATCTTCGGCGTCGCGGCCAACCTCATCGCCGGAGTGTCCACGATCCTGGCCGGACGCCTCGACGACCGCTGGGGCCCGAAGCGGCTCATCATCATCTCGCTCGCCTGCATGATCGTGTCCGGCATCGCGGTGTTCGCGCTGGTCGACACCGGCCAGGTCGCGTACTGGGTCGGCGGTCTGATCCTGTGCGCGTTCGTCGGACCGGCGCAGTCCGCGGGGCGCTCGTTCCTGGCCCGGGTCACCCCGGCCGGCCGCGAGGGCGAGGTCTTCGGCCTCTACGCCACGACCGGCCGCGCTGCGAGCTGGATCGCCCAGGGCGCCTGGACTGTGCTGATCATCCTGACCGGGAACACCAAGTTCGGCATCCTCGGCATCGTCGCGGTGCTGCTGGTGGGCCTGCTGCTGCTCCTGCCGGTCACGGAGACGCGGCGGAGCGTCCGGCTCGCGCGATAGGTCGGATCCCGGCCGAGCAGGACTCGAGGGCCTCTTCCGCCCGGCGGATCCCTAGGCGCCGAGCGCGGTCAGGAGCTCGGGCCCCGCCCCCGCCGTGCGGAGTCGATCGCGCATCGCCCGCGCCGCGAGGGCGTAGGGGCGCTCGTCCTGCAGGAGCAGCGAACGCGAGTTGGCCTCCTCGTTCAGCGCCACGAGCTCGAACGCCAGCTGCTCGGCGTCCGCTCCGGCGTCGAGCTCTCCCGCCGCGATCGCGTGCCGCACCTGCGCCTCGACGTACCCGTACCAGTCCACGAGGGCCGTGCGCACGGCATCGCGCACCGGACCGGGCTTGGAATCCACGTCGGCCGCGGTCGCCGCGAAGAAGCAGCCGCCCGTGAAGACGCGGTCGCGGGAGTAGTCCAGGGCGTTGCGGAGCAGGGCAGACAGCCGGCGCACCCCGCGGGGCTCGACACGGGCCCGCTCGACGATGAGCGCGGTGAAGACCTCTCGTGCGGCGGCGACCGTCGCGAGCTGCAGCCCCTCCTTGCTCTGGAACAGGGTCGCGATACTGCTCTTGCCCCGCCCGGACGCCGTCGCCAGCCGCCCGATCGTGAGGCCGTCCAGGCCGTCCACCGATGCGATGTCGGTCGCGCTCTCGAGCACCGTGCGCCGCGAGGCGTCGCCGCGCAGGCGGCGTCCGTCCGATGCCCGGCCCTGTCCGGTCCCTGCGACGGACGCTTCGTGAATGACGACTTCCGACATGCCCCTAGTGTACGAACGATCGTTCGCTTATTCTACGTATGACCGTTCGTATTCTTTGTCCGAAGGGGAACCGATGTCCGCCTCCGCCCGCCTGATCCTCGGCGGCATCCGCGCCGCCGGAGCCGTGTCGCCGCGCCTCGCCGGCCGCCTCGCCCTGCGATTGTTCTTCACGACGACGCCCCGCATGGCCGTGCGCGACGCCGACCTCGCGACGCATCGGGACGCGCAGCGCGAGCGGATCCCGATCCGCGGATCCGAGATCGTCGCCTACCGCTGGGGGCGCGGCGAGCGCTCCGTGCTGCTCCTGCACGGCTGGCAGGGGCGCGCCTCGCAGTTCGCCCCGCTCGTGCGCGAGCTCGTCGCGGACGGTTTCCGCGTGGTCTCCTTCGACGCCCCGGCGCACGGGGACTCCGCGGGGCGGAGCACCGACCTCCGGGACTGGATCACCGCCGCAGAGCAGCTGCAGCGCAGCGACGGCCCGTTCCACGCGATCGTCGGCCACTCCTTCGGCGGCCTGGCCGCACTCACCGCGGCGCGGACGACGGTGCCCTCCCCCCGTGTCGCGGTCGTCGCCGGCGCCTCCGCGCCGGCCGCGTTCCTCGCGGAGTTCTCCCGCACGCTGCGCCTCGAGCCCGCGGTCGCCGCGCGCTTCGAGCAGCGGTTCGGGGCGCGCTTCGGCCTCGACCGGGAGGGCATCGTCGCGGCCTACGACGCGGTGCAGGACCCGCTGCCGGCCGGCACCGCGCTGCTCGTGGTGCACGATCGCGCCGACCGCCGCATGCCCGACGCGGACGCGCTGCGCCTGCACGCCGCGCACGCCGGCCGCTCGCACCTGCTGCGCACGGACGGGTTCGGACACAATCGCGTGCTGCAGGCGGATCCGGTCCTGGACGCCGTCGTCGCGTTCGCGGGCGCCGGGATCGCGGGCCTCGAGGCGCGCGAATACGAGGAGGGGCGCACCGAGTCCGCCGGCGACGGCGCCGTGCAGTCCGGGCCGCGCATCGACCGCCCGGCCGAAGCGCAGGTCATCGCCGCGCCATGAGCGGCGGCCGCGCCGGTCAGCGCCAGTTCGCGGCGACCTTGGCGAGCAGGCGGGCGAACTCGGCCTGTTCCTCGGCGGTCAGCGCCGACATCGCGCCGCGCAGCGCCTCGCGCCGGTCGCCGCGGACGCCGCGCCCCATCCGCCGCCCCTCGTCGGTGAGCACGATCCGCGTGCGGCGGGCGTCGTCCGGATCCGCTTCGCGGCTCAGCCAGCCCCGCTCGACGCCCTGCTGCACCAGGCGCGAGGCGCGCGGCTGATCCACGCCGATCGCCTCACCCAGCGCGCTGACGCTGAGCGGCCCCGCGGCCAGCGCTTCGAGCATCCGCAGGCGCGCGGGCGCCTCGCCGCGCCCGCCACCCCAGGGCCCGCCGCTCCAAGGCCCAGCACCGCGTGCGCGCGGATCCGCGTGCGGACCCCCGTGCGCACCATGATCGCCGTGCTCACCGTGCAGTCCGCCGTGCCCGCGGAACCCCTCCCCATGCCGCGGATCTCCGTCGTGCATCCCGTGGCGGTGTTCACGGGGCGGGCGCGGCCCCCGACCGCGCAGCAGGCCGAGCGCGGCGACGATCGCGTCGAGCGGATCCGGGTTCTCGGCATCGTGAGGCATGCTCCGATTTTACATGCGACTTGACATGGATCCCAATTGCATGTCACACTGCATGTACATGGCAGATGACATGAATCCGAGCAGGACTCGGAGAGACGGCCGCCACCGCGACGAGCCGCCGTCATCGCCCCGATACCTGAAGGACTTCGCATGAACAGCACAGACAACACCCCAGAGAACACGCCCGCCGACCAGAGCCGCCCGTTCGGCTTCTGGGTCACCGCCGTCGACCGCCTGCTGGCGGCCGAGTTCGCCACCGCCTTCGAGGACGAGGGGATCACCCGCCGCGACTGGCGGATCCTCAACGCCGTCGACGGCACCGTGCCGCTCGGCCGGGATCTCCCGGACGGGAAGGTGCACCACCTGGCCGCCCTCGGCTGGGTCGAGCCCGGCCCGGACGGCTGGACGCTCACCGCAGAAGGCGCCGCCGCGAAGGCGCGCCTGACCGCCGCCGTCGAGGAGATCCGCGCGCAGGTCGCCGGCGCCCTCGATCCCGAGGAGTTCGCCGCGATGGCGGCCTCGCTCGAGAAGCTCGCCCGCGGCCTCGGCTACGAGGAGGGCAAGCGCCTCCCCCGTCGCGCAGGCGCACCGCGCCGCGACGGTCATGGTCATCGCGGCCACCACCGCGGCTTCGGCCCGCGCCACGGCTTCGACGAGCACCGCGGCTTCGCCCCGCGCCACGGCGAGCACCCCGGTCACGAGGCCGGATTCCGAGGCGGCTTCGATCACGACCGCTTCGCCGAGCACCCCGGCTTCGGCCGCGAGTGGCTGCACCGCGAGCACCGGCACGGCGCCCACGGTCACGGGGAGCACCCTCGCGGTCTCGGCCGGCGGGGCGGGCACCGGCACCCGGCGGAGCACATCCACATCCACCTGCACGACGGCCGTCGCAACGGCTGATCCGCAGACGTCATCCGGCCCCTGCCCGCGATCCGCGGCAGGGGCCGGACCCGTCTCCCGGGCAGGCGGCGGAATACACTCCCCGCGGAAGCGGTTTCCCCTTCACATGACGCTCCTCGCCCCCGACCCGATGCCGTCCGGCATCGCGGCCGCGGGCGCGGTCGCCGAGACCGGCGGCGCGGTCGAGGCTCTCTTGTCGGCGGTCGACGTCCGGCTGCGACGACAGGTGCGCATCGCGCCGGATCCGGCCGAGACCATCGCGCTCGATCGGGACGCCCTCTCGATCGTCTACGTCATCGAGGGCGTCGTGCACACCCGCTGCGGCGACAAGCCCATGACGCTCTCCCAGGGCGACGCCATGCTGACGCCGGGCCGGGTGCCGATGTCGGTGAAGACGGATCCCGGAACCCGGATCCTCGTGTCGACCCTCACGCTCGTCGCGCACGCCGCACACGTCGCGAACGCGCTGCCGGACGTCGCTCTCGTCCGTGACTTCGCCCACCACGAGCCGGCCGCGGCCGCGCTGGCGTCCCAGGTCGGGCTCGATCTGACCGCGCTGCCCGTGGACGCCGCAGCCCTCGAGGACGCGAGCCGCGACGGCGACGCCGTGATCTGCCGCATGATGGCGAATACCGTGCTGGCATCGGTGATCCGCGCCTGGGCCGCGCACGGCTGCGCCCCCGCGGGCTGGCCCGCCCGGACGAGCGATCCCTTCCTGGAGAAGGTGATCGAGGCGATCCACGCCGCACCGGGCAACGACTGGAGCGTCGAGGGCCTCGCCAGCGTCGGCGCGATGTCGCGGACCGTGTTCGCCGAACGCTTCCGCGCCGCCTTCGGCACCTCTCCCGCCAGCTACGTGACCGAGGTGCGCATCCGCGCCGCCCAGGACCGGCTCGTGCTGGGCTGCCTCGTGAGCGAGATCTCCCGCGACCTCGGCTACAGCTCCGACGAGGGCTTCAGCCGCGCGTTCCGCCGCCGCACCGGACAGACCCCGTCGGCCTGGCGCGAGGCCCGCACCGCCTGACGACGCGCCGATCCGGCCGGATCCTCGCCTCGACCGTGAAGGACGATGGCGACTTCCGAGGATGGATCCGTCCGAATACTCCTGCAGAGTCGCCATCGTCCTTCAGAGTTGCGAGGCCGCCGGTCCGATCAGCGATCCGCGCGGGCGCTGATCCGGCTCGAGAACCCGAACAGCACCGCACCGACGACGAGCACGGCCGCGCCGATCACGTAGACCTGACCGATGCCGATGCCGTCCACCAGCAGTCCGCCGATGCCCGCCGCGATCATGATCGCGGCCTGGAACCCCATGACCACCAGGCTCCCGCCCGCCTCGAGCCGGTCCGGCATGCGGTGCCCGATCCAGGTGTTCACGATCAGCAGCCACGAGGCGAAGAAGAAGCCCCAGACGAAGGCGACGACGCCGATCGCCCACAGGGATCCGACCATCACGTTCATCAGCAGCACCACCCCGGCGATCACGAGCGGGGTGATCACGGCGAGCGTCCGGTAGCTGCGGTCGACGATGACGCCGATCGCGATGTTGCCGATGAAGCCGCCGATGCCGAACAGCGCGAGCAGCAGGATGATCGTTCCCTCGGTGATGGGGGCGCCGCCCTCGTGGACCCGCTCGAGGGCGACCCGGATGTACGTGTAGGCGATGAAGTGTCCGAGCACGACGAGCACATGGCCGACCACGCCCAGACCGATGCCGCGACGACGGAACGTCTCGAGCAGGGTCGACAACCGCGCGGTCCCCTCTGCGGGCACGCTCGGGAGCAGGATCCGCAGAAGGACCGCGAGGACGACGCTGGCCGTTGCGGCGATCCCGAACACCCCGCGCCAGTCGAGCACCTGACTGAGCAGCACGCCCGCCGGCACACCCGCCACTGTCGCGAGCGAGACGCCGGCCGAGTTGAACATCATCGCCCGGCCCAGGCGCTCCGGCCCGGCGATCCGCGCCGCCACCGTCACCGACATCGACCAGAAGCCGCTCAGTGCGGCGCCCAGCAGCACGCGCGCGACGAGCAGCAGCGGCAGGTTCGGCGCGACCGCGACGATCAGATTCGAGACCGCCGCGCCGATCGCCATCCACACCAGCAGCGAGCGGCGGTCCAGGCGGGGCAGCATGAGGCCGATGGTCGGCGCCACGATGAGCCCCGCGAGCGCCGTCACCGTGACCATCTGGCCGGCCTGACCGGGAGTGACCCCGATCTCCGCCGCGATGTCGGTGAGCAGACCACCGGGGAGGAACTCCGCGGTGACGAGCAGGAACGCGGTCGCCATCATGGCGAGCAGCGCGCCATAGTTCAGCCGGCGCGGGGCGGCCTCGATCGTGGGAACGGGGGCGGTCGTGGTCATGCCTCCAGCCTTCCGCACCGGCCCCGCGCGCGCCCGACCATGCGTCCGGCGGATCCGACCGATCGTCCGGATCGGATCAGGACCGGCTCGCGCAGCGCGTGGCCCGCGGCCCGATCGCCGATCCTGCGACATCTGCACGATCCCGTGACAGTTGCACGAGGGATCCGGCGGATGCGTCGTGCAGGTGTCACCGGATCGTGCATGTGTCGCGGGTGGACCGCGCCGTCAGACGAGCGGCAGCACCGGCGGGAGCCCCGCCGCGACCTCGGCCGGGGCGATCTCGGGGTCGGCCAGGATGTCGGCCAGCCCCTCGGTCTCCACCGGCACGGGGGCGGCCTCCGCCTCGCCCAGCTCGCTCAGGAACCGGTCCGTGACAGAGCCTTCGGGCTCGGGCGCGGCGGACGGCTTCGGTGCGGACTGCTCGTCCTGGCTCGGATCCGTCTCGTCCGCGGTCATGTCAACCTCCGGTGGATCCCGCGTCGGTGACGCCGACGTCGGTGCGGTGGAAGTTCTGGAAGGAGCGCGAGGCGGTCGGGCCGCGCTGCCCCTGGTAGCGGTTGCCGTACGGACCGGATCCGTAGGGGTTCTCCGCCGGGGAGGACAGCTGGAAGAAGCACAGCTGACCGATCTTCATGCCGGGCCAGAGCTTGATCGGCAGGGTCGCGACGTTCGCGAGCTCGAGCGTGACGTGCCCGGTGAAGCCGGGGTCGATGAAGCCGGCCGTGGAGTGCGTGATGAGCCCGAGACGGCCCAGCGACGACTTGCCCTCGAGGCGGGCGGCGACGTCGTCCGAGAGCGACACCTGCTCGAACGTCGCACCGAGCGCGAACTCCCCCGGATGCAGGACGAACGGCTCGTCCGGCTCGACCTCGATCAGCCGGGTCAGCTCGGGCTGGTCCTCCCCCGGGTCGATGAAGGGGTACTTGTGGTTGTCGAACAGCCGGAAGTAGCGGTCCAGCCGCACATCGATGCTCGACGGCTGGATCATCGACGGTTCGAGCGGATCCAGTCCGATCCGCCCCGCGTCGAGCCCCGCCCTGATATCCCTGTCGCTCAGCAGCACGGTTTCAGCGTAGTCGCTGCCGTCACTGCGGATCGGTCAGACCGTTGCGGTACGCGAACACGACCGCCAGCACCCTGTCCCGCATGCCGAGCTTCTGCAGCACCCGGCCGACGTGGGTCTTGACGGTCGACTCGCTGAGCCAGAGCTTCTCCGCGATCTCGGCGTTGGACAGCCCCTGCACGAGGGCGTCGAAGACCTCGCGCTCCCGGTCGGTGAGCACCTGCAGCCGGGCGGCGGCGGCGCGGCGGTCGTCCTCCCTCGCGCGGCGGCCCGGATCCTCCGCGGCGCGGGCGAGCGCGCCGAAGCGCCGCAGCAGCTCCGACGTGACCCGCGGCGCGAGCACGGCGTCGCCTGCGGCCACCGCGCGGATCGCGGCGACGATGTCGTCGGCATCCGAGTCCTTGAGCAGGAAGCCGCTGGCTCCGGCGTCGATCGCGCCGAACGCGTAGGCGTCCAGGTCGAAGGTCGTGAGCACGAGCACCCTGATGCCGCTGCCGGAGGCGACGAGCTCCCTCGTCGCCTCGAGGCCGTCCATGCGGGGCATCTGCACGTCCATCAGCACGACATCGGGCCGGTGCACCTTCGCGAGGGCCACGGCCTCGATGCCGTCCTGCGCCTCGCCGACCACCTCGATGTCCGGCTGCGCGCCCAGCACCATCGCGAGACCGGCGCGGATCAGGGCCTGGTCGTCGGCGATGAGCACGCGCACGGCCGTCACGACGCGCTCCGGGGAAGGGCGAGGCGCACGGCCCAGCCGCGTGCGCCGGACGGTCCCGCGTCGAGCGTTCC
>NZ_NCKN01000002.1:0-6684 GCF_002257455.1 Microbacterium sp. 13-71-7 | reverse complement strand
GCGTTCCCCCGTAGAGGGCCGCGCGCTCGCGCATCCCGAGCAGACCGCGCCCGACGCGGGCGGGGGCGGCCTCCGCCACGGCCGCGACCGCGGAACCGCTCGCGCGCCCGCGCTCCGGCGAGGCGCCCTGCATCGAGCGCACGCCCTCCGGTGTGACGGGCGGCGCGCCGTCGTCCCTGACCTCGGCCTGGATCTCGTCCGCCGTCACCCGCACCTCGACCCGCACCTGCGTGGGCGCCTCGGCATGCCGCAGGGCGTTGGTGAGGGACTCCTGCACGACCCGGAACACCGTCATCTGCAGACCCGCCGGGATCCCCTGCGCATCGACGGCCGCGGATCCCCGAGGGTCGTCCCGCTCCGCCCGGCCCAGGTCGAGGTCCAGCCGCACCGGCAATCCGATCCCACGGTAGACCTCGGCCAGACGCGGGAGATCCTCGAGCCCCGTGCCGCTGCGCGCGGACTCCTGCCCGTTCGGCCGTTCGAGCACGCCGAGCGCCCTCCGCATCTCGTCGAGGGAGGAGCGCGCGACCCCGCCGATCTGACCGACCGCCTCACGGGCGCGGTCCGGGTCCGCGTCGAAGACGGCCCTCGTGCCATCGGCCAGCCGCACGATCACGCTCAGCGAATGCGACACGATGTCGTGCACGTCGCGGGCGATGCGCGAGCGCTCGGCGAGGGCCGCGAGCTGCGCCTCCTGATCGCGCTCGTGCTCCAGGATGCGCGCGCGCTCGACGAGCGCCGCCACGTAGCGGCGGCGATTGCCCGCGTTCTGCCCCCACAGCAGCGCGACCAGGAGCAGCAGCAGGTCGAAGGCGGCCCAGGTCAGGGCGGTGTCCAGCCGCGACCCCGAACGGTTCACCGGCGCGAAGCCGAATCCCGTGAGCAGGTGCACGGCGCTCAGCGCCAGGGTCACCCCGTAGGCGACCGCCCCGGCGATCCACGCCCGGGACATCCGGTCGTAGACGGCGATCGCGAACACCGCATAGGCGACCGCGAACGCTCCCACATCGAGCGAGAAGGGCAGCAGCACCAGCGGCAGCGTGACCGAGACCAGGAAGAGCAGCACGGGGTTGCGCCGGCGGAACAGCATCATCGTCGTCGCGACGATCGCGACCACGACGAGCCCGAGGCCGAGGCCCCACGGCCCGACGGGCCGCGCCGCGATCGCGGGATCCGCGGATTCCGCCGCGAACATCGGCACGGCCGTCAGCACGACCCAGCTGAGCGTCGTGAGCGCGTCGGCCGTGTGCGGATGCCGCTGCCAGCGCGACGCGGCGCGATCCAGGGCGCGCGCGGAGCCGTCGGTCACGTCGCCAGTCTCCCACGGTCCTCCGCGTCGGCGGGCGCCGCCGGATCCTGCTCGTCCTCGAAGACCTCGACTCCGGCGCTGCGGTCGCGACGACGTGCCTCGCGACGCTCCCGCCGCGCCTGCCGGCGGTCGCCACGGCGCTCGTACAGCACGACCAGCGCGGGTACCAGCAGCAGGGTGAGCACGGTCGACGACACGAGCCCGCCGATCACGACGATCGCCAGCGACTGCGAGATGAACGCCCCGCCGCCGGTGATGCCGAGCGCCATCGGGATGAGGGCGAAGATCGTCGCGCACGCGGTCATGATGATCGGCCGCAGGCGCAGGCGCGCGCCGTGCACCACGGCGTCGTCGAGCCCCGCGCCGCCGCGACGGTACTCGTTGATGAGATCGATCAGCACGATCGCATTCGTGACCACGATCCCGATCAGCATGAGCATGCCGATCAGCGCCGGGATCCCGAGCGGCGTTCCGGTGAGCAGCAGGCCCGCGATCGCCCCGGTCGCGGCGAAGGGCACCGAGACCAGCAGCAGCAGCGGCTGCACGAGCGAGCGGAACGTCGCGACCAGCACGATGTAGACCAGGGCGATCGCGGCGAGCATGGCGATGCCGAGCTCCCCGAACGACTGCGCCTGCTCTGCGGCGGCGCCGCCCTCGTCCAGAGTCACGCCGGCGGGCAGGTGCACTCCCGCCACGGCCGTCTGCACGCCGAGGGACGCCGTGGAGAGATCCGCCCCCTCCGCGGGGGTGGCCGAGATCGTGACCGCGCGGGCGCCGTCGATCCGGGTGATCGTGGCGGGCGCCGAGACGACCTCCACCGCGGCGATGTCGCCGACGCGGATCGGCGTCGCGCGCAGGTGTTCGAGGTCGCGCTGCGCCTGCGTGAGCCGGTCGGTCTCGGCCTGCTGGCGCGACCCGTCGGCGATCGCGGTGCGCGCTCCGGAGATCTGCTCGTCGAGGCTCGTCAGACCGCTCTCCGCCCCGGCCACGGCCTGCGTGAGCTGCTGGACGAGCTTCTGGTACTCGAGCGCGCTGAGCTGACCCTGCGTCGCGGGGCTGGTGTCGGCGGGCGGCGGCGAGGCGAGCAGCTGCGCGAGCTGCTCGCGCAGCGCGGCCAGGTCCTGCGCCCCGGAGGAGCGGGCGTCGTAGAGCGCGGAGAGCTGCTCGTCGGCCTTGTTCTCGGCCTCCGCGCGCGCCTGGGAGGACATCGCCTCCTGCTCGCGCTGCAGCGCGTCCGCCGCGTCCTTCTGCGTCTTCTGCGCCTGCAGCGCCGAGATCGGCAGGGTGAGCGCCTTGACGGCTTCCGGATCCGTCGCCGTCGACTGCGCGCGCACCACCAGGTCCGTGGCGGTGCCGTCGATGCCGACGGAGCCGAGCCGCTCGCCCTGCACCGCGGCGGAGATCGCCGAGCCCACCTCGGCGGTCGTGAAGCCCTGCGTCGCAGCGCGCGCCGGGTCGACCGAGACCTTCAGCACCGGGAGATCCGTGGCGAGATCGCTCTTCACCGTGCCGATGCCGTCGACCTTGCCGAGCGCGGCGGTGAGCTTCTCGGACGCGCTCGCGAGCGCCTTCTCATCGGGGCTCTTCACGATCACGTCGATCGAGGACGAGGTGGTCTGCGTCGCCTGCGTCGACACCGTGATCCGGTCGGCGTCCGGCAGCTCGCCCACCGCGGAGCGGATCCGCGGCAGCACGGCCTTCGGATCCGCATCGGCGGCGATCACGATGTCGAGGGTGACCGGAGCCCCCTGCTCACCCGCGGTGGTGCGGTACGAGGCGACCCCGTCGAGGTCGCGGACCTTCTTCTCCAGGGCGGTGGCCGCCTTGTCCGAGACCGCGAGCGTGGTGTCCAGCGGCATCGTCTGGGTGACGGTGACCGCGCGCTCGTCGGCGAAGCTGCCGAGCATGTCGGTCTTCAGGAAGCCGGCGGCCACGATCGTGCCGGCGAACACCACGACCGAGATCAGCACGACGGTCACGGGACGCCGCAGCGCGAACAGCAGCGAGGGCAGATACGCGCGCTGCATCCGCGTGACGCGCTCGGCGGGATCGTGCGCCGCGGCATCCGGGTCCGGAGCCTTCGCTTCGGCCGTGAGAGCCGGATGCGGATCCGCGACGACCGCGCCCGGCGCCTCCGCGTGCTCCACGAGGGGCGTGGCGCCGTGCTCGGCGTCCGAGGCCGCTGCGACCGCGGCCTTCGCCGGACGGCGCAGGAACCAGTACGCGAGCACGGGCACGATCGTCAGCGACACCAGCAGCGAGGCCAGCAGCGCGATCGTCACGGTCAGCGCGAACGGGCGGAACAGCTCCCCCGCCATGCCGCCGACGAGGGCGACCGGCAGGAACACCGCGACCGTCGTCAGCGTCGACGCCGTCACGGCGCCGGCCACCTGGCGCACCGCGGCGAGCACGTCGGCGGGCGTGAGCGGGGCGGATCCGCGTCGTCGCGCGATGTTCTCGATGACGACGATCGAGTCGTCGACCACGCGGCCCACCGCGACCGTCAGCGCGGCGAGCGTGAACACGTTGAAGGAGAAGCCGCCGACGCGCAGTCCGATCACCGCGATCAGCAGCGACAGCGGGATCGAGACCGCCGTGATCACCGTCGCCCTGGGCGACAGCAGGAAGACCAGGATGATGAGCACCGCGAACACGAGGCCGAGACCGCCTTCGACGGCAAGGTCATGGGTCGACTTCTCGATCATCGTGGACTGGTCGAAGAGCACCGAGCTCGCGGCCTTCTCGCCCAGCGAGGGCAGGGTCTTCGCGACCGCGGCGGTCACCGCGTGCGAGACCTGCACGGCGTTCGCCTCGGGGGTCTTGGTGATCGTCAGGCTCAGCGCGGGACGCCCGTCGGCGCGCGAGATCGTGCTCTGCGGGACGGGGGCCAGCTCGACGGTCGCGACCTCGGACAGCGCAACAGGCCCCTGCATCGTGGGGATCGGCATCGCGGAGATGCGCTCGATCGACGTGCCCTCCTGGCCGACCTCGATCGCCATCGCACGGGTGCCGTCGCTGCTGGTGCCCGCCGGCACCACCACGCCGGCGGTGCGAAGGATCCCCGACACGGCGGCCGCATCGATCGACCGGGCCGACAGCTTGGCCGGATCCAGCGTCACCAGCACGCGCTCGGAGACGCGCCCCGAGACCTGCACGGAGCGCACCCCCGGCACGTGCTCGATCGCGGGGACGAGGGTCTTGTCGACCCGGTCGGCCAGGGCCTCGACGTCGCCGTCGCCCGTGATCGCGAGGCTCTGCACCGGGATGTCCGCGGAGCTGCCCGCGTAGACCTCGGTGTGCACGCCGTCTGCGGCGGATCCGGCGGCCGTCGCGGCCGTCTTGAGGTCGGCGAGGATCTTGGTGTCGTCGCGGCCGAACGCCCAGGACACGGTCAGCTGGCCGCTGCCGCTCGAGGTGCTCGTGCGCACCTCGTCCACCCCGGTCACCGACCCCAGCGCGTCGGACAGCGGCTTCACGACATCGTGGTCGAGGGTCTCGGCCGACGCCCCCGGCTTGGTCACGAGGACGACCGCCGCGGGCTGCGACATCGACGGCAGCAGCTCCTGCTTCATGCTGCCGGTGGCCCAGAGGCCCGCCCCGACGATGAGGACGGTGAACAGGGCCACGACGGCGCGGTTGGCGAGGCTGAGTCGGGTCAGCAGGGTCACGGATCCTCCAGGGCGATCACGAGCGGGCGCAGGGCGCCCCGGCCGCCGCCACCTGCGACGAGCCGTACCTTCAGCAAACCGGTCGCGACCGGGGCGGCGCATCCGCTTCGGGGAGGATCCCGCCCGTCCCGGGGTGGTCCTCAAGTACCACATCCGGGCGCTCGGACGGCGGGATCGGACGACGTCGCCCCCTCCGGCACGAACGGCCGGAGGGGGCGACGAGATGAAGACGACGCGGCGCGCTCAGGCGTCGCGCGAGCGCAGCACCACCCAGGATCCGAGCAGCCCTGCGGCCACCCAGGCGCCGAGCGTGAGGAACGCCACGCCCGCCGAGAGCGGCGCGGTGTCGCTCGGCAGGATCGCGTTCTGCGCCGCCGACAGCGGCAGGTAGTTCGCGGCGTCCAGCACCCACTTCCAGGACTCTCCGGCGAAGGAGAAGAACGTCGACATGATCGGCAGCACGAACAGCAGTCCGACCGTGGCGGCGATCGCGCCGGCGCCGGAGCGCAGCATGAAGCCGAACGAGACGCCGATCAGCGCGCACACGGCCATCGTCGCGGCGGCGGAGAGCAGCGGCAGGAGGACCTTGTCCGGCTGGCCCCACTCGAGTCCGTGGCCGTGTCCGCCGAGGATCGCCGACACGATGACGGCGGCGACCGCGAACATCACGAGGGACGCGAGGAAGAGGAACACCGCGAGTACTGCGGCCTTCGCCACCAGCACCCTGCCGCGACGGGGATCCGCCGTGAGGGTGGAGCGGATCATCCCCGTGGAGTACTCGCCGGTGACCGCGATCGCGCCGAGGATGCCGGCGAGGAGCGCGGTGAACTGGATCGGCGAGACGACGGCCATGATGCCGTTGACGCCCTGGCGCACGGCGCCGGTCGAGGTGAGGGCGAACGCGATCAGCACGGCGATGCCGATCGTCAGCGCGGCGGTGATCGCGATCGACCACCAGGTCGAGCGCAGCGTGCTGAGCTTGATCCACTCGCTGCGCAGGCTCCGCGGGAAGCTCAGGCGGAACCGGCCCGAGACGGTGGGGACGGTGGGGGCGACGGCGCTCATGCGACCACCTCCGGGATCGGGGCGCCGGCTTCCGGCACGGCGCGGGTGCGGTACTCGACGGCCTCGCCGGTGAGGGCGAGGTAGGCGTCCTCGAGCGAGCCGCTGGTGGGGGTGAGCTCGTGCAGCGGGATGCCGCGCTCGGCGGCGAGGTCGCCGATCCACCACGACTCGGGGCCGGTGACGTCGATCGTGTCGTGACCCGAGGCGTTGACCACGGCGCCGGCCGCGAGGAGGAGGTCGCCGAGCTCGGCGGCGCGGGGGCTCCGCACCCGCACCTGGGCGGTGGTCCACTGCTGCACGAGCTGCGCGAGCGGCGCGTCCGCGAGCACCCGGCCGCGGCCGAGCACGATCACGTGGTCCGCGGTCTGCGACATCTCGCTCATGAGGTGGCTGGAGAGCAGCACGGTGCGCCCCTCGGACGCGGCGTGCCGCACGAACTCGCGCACCCAGCGCACGCCCTCGGGATCGAGGCCGTTGACCGGCTCGTCGAGGATGAGGGTGTGCGGGTCGCCGAGCAGGGCGGCGGCGATGCCGAGGCGTTGCCCCATGCCGAGGGAGAACCCGCCCGCACGCTTGCGGGAGACGGATCCGATGCCCGTGATCTCGATCACCTCGTCGACGCGCTTCGACGGAAGCCCGTGC
>NZ_NCKN01000417.1 GCF_002257455.1 Microbacterium sp. 13-71-7 | reverse complement strand
CTGGATCTGTTCGGCTCCGGCGGAGGTCAGGCCGTGGCCGACGCGCTCTCGCAGGACGCGGATCGCGTCCCCCTCCTCGCCTCCGTGCCGCTGAGTCCCGCGCTGCGCACGGGAGGCGATGCGGGGCTGCCGGTCGTGCTCGGAGACCCGCAGGATCCCGCGGCACGCGCGATCCTCGCCCTCGCGGACGCCGTCGATCAGGCGGGCCGCGGCCTCGCTGGGCGGCGACTGCCGGTCGCTCCGCGCTGAGCGCGGTCCGACCGCTCCACGGCCGTGGGGCTCAGGTGGCTTCGCTGTCGTAGGGGGGAAGCTCCTCGGAGGAGAACACCTTCGGCCCCTTCGTCGCCGGCACGGTCTCGCCCGAGGCGGAGGCGGCGTTCATCGCGGTCGCGGTGGCCAGCAGCGCGGCGGCGGAACCCGCGGCCGCCGGCGCCGGAGCGGCCTCGACCGCGGCCGGTGCCGCCGCCGGAGTCGGGGCGGCCGGGCTGTCGTCCAGCAGGGCATCGCGGATGATGCGACGCGGGTCGTACTGCCGCGGATCGAGCTTGCGCCAGTCGAGCTCGTCGATCTCCGGCCCGACCTCCTCGCGCATGCGATCCTTGGCGCCGCGCAGGTACTCACCGGCCTTCTTGACCATGCGCGCGAACGACTCCGCGTACCTCGGGAGGCGCTCGGGGCCCACGAGAAGGGCAGCGATCACGCCGATCACGAGCAGCTTCTCGATGGTGATGCCGAAGAACATGTCACAAGGGTACCGCCGCGCCTCGCCCGCGCGGACACGGAGGACGCCTACGCTGAGGGAACATGCGGTGCACTGAGCGCCGCCAGGGAGTCGAAGTGAGCGAGCAGGACGCCAACGCACGGTACGTGCGCGAAGCCATCATCGAGCCGGATGAGATCGCGCGGGCGCGCGCCCACGCGGTCGAGCTCGGCGCGCAGCCCATCAGCGCAGCCGTCGGAGCACAGATCGCCGTGCTCGCCGCAGCCACCGGCGCGCGCTCGATCGTCGAGATCGGCACCGGTGCGGGCGTCTCCGGTCTCTGGCTGTTGCGCGGCGCCCCGAAGGCCGTGCTCACCTCGATCGACAACGAGCCGGAGCACCTCGCCGCCGCACGCAGCGCCTTCCAGGACGCCCGGATCGCCCCGACGCGCGCGCGGTTCATCGCCGGCAGGGCCGCCGACGTGCTGCCCCGCATGAACGAGGCCGCCTACGACATCGTCCTCGTGGATGCGGATCCGGAGAACGTCATCGAGTACGTCGAGCACGGTCTGCGGCTCGTGCGCG
>NZ_NCKN01000083.1 GCF_002257455.1 Microbacterium sp. 13-71-7 | reverse complement strand
GGATGCCGTCAATATTCTGGATGCAGATCTCGCATTGATTACAAACATCGGGCTCGATCACCAGGCTTATCTGGGCAATACACGCGCTCACCCCTCCAGTTCGGCCCCGCCGCCGACCCGGAGCGGATCAGGGCGATGCTGCTCATCCGCGCCAACCAGCTCGCGCGAGGTGGATCCGGGGTCAGTCCTGCGCTCGCCGACGCCCTGCTCGCCGCCACGACCCGAGAGGATCCGCCGACGATCGCCTTCGGCGGCGCGCTCGGCACCGGGGATCTCGGGGCGCTCGCGGCCCTGGCACTGCAGATCACCGGGGACGAGGAGACCGGCCCCTTCGCCCCATCCGACGGCCTGCCGTTCATGAGCAGCAGCGCGCTGACGCTCGCCGACGCGGCCCTCACGCTCGCCGATCTGGATCGCGCGCTCGACACGGCGGTGGCGCTCGGGGCCGCCGCCGCGCGTGCGCTCGGCACGACCGCAGAGCACTTCGCGGCGGAGGCGTTCGAAGATCGCCACTCCGCGATCCGCGATACGGCCGCGCGGCTCGCCCCGTCCGGCGCCGATGCCAGCCCGCGCGTGCAGGATCCCTTCTCGATGCGCCTGCTGCCGCAGTCCCTCGGATCCGTGCGATCGTCCTGGGAGCACTGCCGGGACGCGACGCTCGCCGAGGTGAACGGTGCGCACGAGAACCCCCGGGTGTTCGCCGACGAGCAGCAGATCGCGCACACCGGAAACTTCTACACCGTCGACCTGGAGCTCGCGTGCGGCACGCTGCTGCGCGCGCTCGCTCAGGACGCGAGCCTGCTGCTCGCACGGCTCGGGCTGCTCATGAACCCTCGCTACACGGGACAGGCCGAGTTCCTCGGCGACGGGACCCCGGACGCGACGGGGGCGATGATGCTGGAGTACCTCGCGGCCGCGGCGCTCGCCGACATCCGCGATCTCGCGGCCGCGCACGGCGGCCATGGCGTGCATCTCTCGCTCGGCGCCGAGGAGCACGCTCCGTTCACGCCGCAGGCCGTGCGCCGGCTCGGGCAGGCGACAGGGAGCTACCGCACGATGCTCGCCTGCTTCGCCGTCGCCCTGCGTCGCCTGCCCGGCCTGGACGATCTGCTGGGCGGCCTGCCGGAGCGTCACGGCGGGCTCGAGGATCGAGACCTGAGCCGCGAGCTGTCCGACACGGCGTCCGCGCTGGATAGGATTCGGCTCGGCGGGTCGCGCGAACGGACGGAGGGACGTCGATGAGGACGACAGGACAGGACAGGGCGGCTGTCGCGGAGGAGAAGCCTGAGGCGCTCGACTCCGGCTCCGGCCCCCGTTCCGTGCACAGGGCGCTGGAGCTGCTCACGACCGTGGTCGAGTCGGGCCCGCAGCCGCTCACGGAACTGGCCAGAGCGAGCGGTCTGCCCACGAGTACGACGCTGCGCTCGCTGCGCGCCCTGGAGCACTGGGGCTATGTCGCACGCACGCCAGACGGCGGCTACGTCGCCGGTCACCGGTTCGCGCGCTCGCGCTTCGACGCCGAGCCGGCCAGCGCGGAGCATCTGTTCGAGCGCTCCGCCGAGGTGCTGCAACGGCTCACCGATCGCAGCGGCGAGTCGAGCTACCTGACCGTGCGCGGTCCCGGACGCAGCTGCATCTATCTGCGCGAGGTGCAGAGCGACCAGCCGATCCGTCACGTCGGCTTCGCCGGATGGGCGGGCCGCACGGTGCAGATGGACGGCTCGGCGGTCGGGGCCGTGCTGGACGGCGAGACGCCGGACACCGGTTTCGTGACGATGGGCGCGGTGTCCGCGCCGGACGCGACCGTCGTCGCAGCCCCGGTTCTCGACAGCGAGGGCGCCATCGTGGCGGCGATCAGCATCGTCGGGCCCAGCTTCCGCATGGGTGCGGATCGCGTGCAGGAGCTCGGCGTCCTCGTGCACGACGCCGCGCAGAACCTGACCCAGGCGCTCCGGTCCGACCGCCCCGCATCGACGGCCACGGCCGGGGACCGCCGATAACCGGGCCGACCTCCAGGAGGGCTAGGCTGAGAGACGCGCGCTCTTGTGCGGAGTCGACAAGCCTCCCCCGCGACGCATCCCGATTTCGTTGGCACGACCTGCCAGACAGACGAAAGGCCTCCTGTGACTGTTCACGACCAGGATCCGTACTCCCAGGGCCCGCTCGACAGCGATCCCGAAGAGACCAGCGAATGGCAGCAATCGCTCGACGAGCTCGTCGACGCGAAGGGTCACGGCCGCGGCCGCGAGATCATGCTCAGCCTGCTCAAGCGCTCGAAGGATCTGCACCTGGGCGTCCCGATGGTTCCGACCACGGACTACATCAACACCATCGCCCCCGAGAACGAGGCCGCCTTCCCGGGCGATGAGGACCTCGAGCGCCGCTACCGGCACTGGATCCGCTGGAACGCCGCGGTCACGGTGCACCGCGCGCAGCGTCCCGGCATCGGTGTCGGCGGCCACATCTCGACCTACGCCTCGGCGGCGTCGCTCTACGAGGTCGGCTTCAACCACTTCTTCCGCGGCCAGGACCACCCGTCCGGCGGCGACCAGATCTTCTACCAGGGCCACGCCTCCCCCGGCGCCTACGCCCGCGGATTCCTCGAGGGCCGCATCAGCGAGCAGCAGCTCGACGCGTTCCGCCAGGAGAAGTCCGGCGCCCCGAACGGCCTGCCCTCCTACCCGCACCCGCGGATGATGCCGGAGTTCTGGCAGTTCCCGACCGTGTCGATGGGCCTCGGCCCGATCAACGCGATCTACCAGGCGATGACGAACAAGTACCTCGCCAACCGCGGCATCAAGGACAACGACTCGCACGTGTGGGCGTTCCTCGGCGACGGCGAGATGGACGAGGTCGAGTCGCGCGGACAGCTCCAGGTCGCCGCGAACGAGGGCCTGGACAACCTCACCTTCGTGATCAACTGCAACCTGCAGCGCCTCGACGGGCCGGTCCGCGGCAACGGCAAGATCATCCAGGAGCTGGAGAGCTTCTTCCGCGGCGCCGGCTGGAACGTCATCAAGGTCGTCTGGGGCCGCGAGTGGGACGACCTGCTCGCCCGCGACACCGACGGCGCGCTGCTGAACCTGATGAACGTCACCCCCGACGGCGACTACCAGACCTACAAGGCCGAGAGCGGCGCCTACGTGCGCGAGAACTTCTTCGGCCGGGACGAGCGCGCGCTCGCTCTCGTCAAGGACTACTCCGACGACGACATCTGGCACCTCCGCCGCGGCGGCCACGACTACCGCAAGGTGTACGCGGCCTACAAGGCGGCCATGGAGCACAAGGGCCAGCCGACCGTCATCCTCGCCAAGACCGTCAAGGGCTACGGCCTGGGTCCGCACTTCGAGGGCCGCAACGCGACCCACCAGATGAAGAAGATGACGCTGGACGACCTCAAGCTGTTCCGCGACACGATGCACATCCCGATCACGGACGCGCAGCTCGAGGCCGACCCGTACCGTCCCCCGTACTACCACCCGGGACAGAACGACGAGACGATCCAGTACATGCTGGACCGCCGTCACGACCTGGGCGGGTTCCTGCCCGAGCGCCGCAGCACCCACGTGGGTCTGGAGCTCCCGCAGGACAAGGACTACGCGCTGCCGAAGAAGGGATCCGGCAACCAGGAGGTCGCCACGACCATGGCCTTCGTGCGCATGGTCAAGGACCTCATGCGGGTCAAGGGCTTCGGCGAGCGGATCGTCCCGATCATCCCGGACGAGGCGCGCACGTTCGGCATGGACGCGTACTTCCCGACCGCGAAGATCTACAACCCCAACGGCCAGAACTACACCTCGGTCGACCGGGAGCTGCTGCTCGCGTACAAGGAGAGCCCGCAGGGCCAGCTCATGCACGTCGGCATCAACGAGGCCGGTGCGGTGGCGGCGTTCACCGCCACGTCGACCTCGTACTCCACGCACGGCGAGCCGCTCATCCCGATCTACATCTTCTACTCGATGTTCGGCTACCAGCGCACCGGCGACGCCTTCTGGGCAGCCGGAGACCAGATGGGCCGGGGCTTCATCATCGGCGCCACCGCGGGTCGCACCACGCTGACCGGCGAGGGCACCCAGCACGCGGACGGCCACTCGCCGCTGCTCGCCTCGACCAACCCGGCCACGCTCGTCTACGACGCGGCCTACGGCTACGAGGTCTCGCACATCGTGCAGGCCGGCATCGAGCAGATGTACGGCGGCACGCACCCCAACCCGGACGTCATGTACTACCTCACGGTGTACAACGAGCCGATGCGGATGCCGGCGGAGCCCGAGGACGTGGACGCCGAGGGGATCCGCAAGGGTCTGCACCGGATCTCGGTCGGATCCGGCGAGGGCCAGCGCGTGCAGCTGCTCGCGTCCGGCGTGGGCGTGCCGTGGGCGATCGAGGCCCAGGAGCTGCTGCTCGCCGACTGGGGCGTGTCCGCCGATGTCTGGTCGGTCACCTCGTGGACCGAGCTGCGCCGCGACGGCCTCGCCGCCGACGAGCACAACTTCCTGCACCCGGAGGAGGAGCCGCAGACGGCCTACCTCACCGAGAAGCTGAAGGACGCGCAGGGTCCGTTCATCGCGACGAGCGACTACATGCACGCGGTCCAGGACCAGATCCGCCAGTGGGTGCCCGGTGCGTACTACACGCTGGGCGCCGACGGCTTCGGCTTCGCCGACACCCGCGCCGCGGCCCGTCGCTTCTTCAAGATCGACGGACCGTCGATGGTGGTCCGCGCCCTCCAGGCGCTGGCCGACCAGGGCCGCATCGACCGCTCCGTCGTGGGCCAGGCGATCGCGAAGTACGACCTGTACAACGTGAACGCAGGCACGAGCGGCAACGCCGGCGGCGAGAGCTGACCCGCGCGGCACGATGAGCAGACCTCCCGAGATGACCAAGGAGGAGACGCTGGCGTGGCTGCGCCGCATCTCCGGGGACCTCGCCACGGCGACCCTGCAGCGTCTCGAGGATTCGCTGCCGTGGTACGCCGAGATGCCACCGGCCCGACGCTCCGCCGTCGGGCTGGTGGCCCAGGCCGGCATCACCTCGTTCATCCAGTGGTACGACGATCCGACGTCGACGCCGTGGATCGCCGCGGACATCTTCGCCGCCGCTCCCCGTGAGCTGCTGCGGAGCGTCAGCCTGCAGCAGACGCTGCAGCTCATCCGCGTCACCGTCGAGGTGACGGAGGAGCGCGTCGCCGGCAACGGCCAGCACCTGCGCGACGCGATCCTGCTGTACTCGCGGGATGTGGCCTTCGCCGCCGCCGACGTGTACGCGCGCGCCGCCGAGGCCAGGGGCCTGTGGGACGCGCGCCTGGAAGCGCTCGTGGTCGACTCGATCCTCACGGGCGAGGCCGACGAGGAGCTGCCCAGCCGCATCGCCGCCCTCGGCTGGCACGGCCATGGCGAAGTCTGCGTGATCGTGGGCACCACGCCGCCGCAGTTCGACGTGGACCAGGTGCGCCGCACCGCCCGCAAGCTCGCGGTCGACGTGCTGATCGGCGTGCAGGGATCCCGGCTCGTGCTCGTGGTCGGACGCGCCAAGCCCGCCCTGGGCGAGGACGCCGCCGAGGGCGCAGAACCCGAGGAGTTCTCCTTCGCCGAGATCGCCCGCACGTTCGAGCCGTCGTTCGGCCCCGGCCACGTCGTGGTCGGCCCCGCGGTCGCCGCGCTCGTGGACGCCGGGCAGAGCGCCCGTGCCGCGCTGGCCGGGTTCGCGGTGGCGCGCGCCTGGCGCGGAGCCCCACGCCCGGTGGACGCGGACGAGCTGCTGCCGGAGCGCGCCATCGCCGGGGATCCCCTGGCCAAGCAGACGCTCATCGAGCGGGTCTACCGGCCGCTGCACGACCACTCCACCGACCTCGTGACGACGCTGTGGAGCTATCTCGACAACGGCCGCTCGCTCGAGGCGACCGCGCGCGAGCTGTTCGTGCACCCGAACACCGTGCGCTACCGCCTGAAGCGGATCAGCGAGGTCATCGGCTGGGATGCGACCGGCCCGCGAGAGGCGTTCATCCTGCAGACCGCTCTCGTGCTCGGCACGAT
Source organism: Microbacterium sp. 13-71-7 (assembly GCF_002257455.1). GTDB lineage: Bacteria > Actinomycetota > Actinomycetes > Actinomycetales > Microbacteriaceae > Microbacterium. The sequence goes on along the minus strand of NZ_NCKN01000083.1, from coordinate 9,619 downwards.
CGGCACGGCGGATCCGGTCCGGCGCGGACTTCGCCCCCGCCGGCCCCGCTGACGTCCGCAGGTCTGGTTTCGCACCCCGTGTTGTACGTCTCGGATAACCGATTTGCGGATTCTTGTGAGGGTTGAGCCACCGAAACCGGCCAATCGTTGGCAGACTGGGAACGTGATCGTCTTCGCATGCCCTGGACAGGGCTCCCAGACCCCTGGTTTCCTCTCTCCCTGGCTCGAGCTCGACGGCGTCGCCGAAGACCTCGCGCTCTACTCGGAGGCCGCCGACGTCGACCTGATCCAGCACGGCACGGTGTCCGACGCCGACACGATCCGCGACACCCGCATCGCTCAGCCGCTCATCGTCGCCGCCTCGCTCGTCGCGGCGAAGGCCCTGCGCGAGCGGGCCGGACGCGGACCGGACGGCATCGCGGGGCACTCGGTCGGCGAGTTCGCCGCGGTCGCGGACGCCGGCGTGATCCCCGCCGAGACCGCGATGCGCCTGGTCGGCATCCGCGGCCGCGCGATGGCGGACGCCGCCGGCCGGACCCCGACCGGCATGAGCGCGGTGCTGGGCGGCGACGAGGAGGCCGTGCTCGCACTGCTGTCCGACCTCGACCTCACCCCCGCCAACTACAACGGCGGCGGCCAGATCGTCGCCGCGGGCGCGCTGCCCGCTCTCGCAGCACTGGCCGAGGCCCCCGTGCGCGGATCCCGTGTGATCGCGCTGCAGGTCGCCGGAGCGTTCCACACGCAGTACATGGCCTCCGCCGTCGACACCCTGCGCGAGGCCGTCGCCGGCGTCGACGCCGCGGATCCGACGGTGACGCTCTGGACCAACAAGGACGGATCCGTGCTCGCAGACGGCTCGACCGCGCTGGAGAACCTGGTGACCCAGGTCTCCTCCCCCGTGCGCTGGGACCTGTGCATGGCCTCGTTCGCCGACAACGGCATCACGGGCCTCATCGAGCTCACCCCTGCCGGCGCGCTCACCGGCCTCGCGAAGCGCGGCCTGCGCGGCGTCCCCGCCGTCGCCGTGAAGACCCCGGACGACCTCGATGCGGCGGCGGCGCTGCTGAACGGCGCTGACAACAACGGAGAAGCAGCATGACCACGCTCAAGCAGGCCACGGGCCCCGCGTACACCCGCATCTACTCCGTGGGCGCGGCCCGCGGCGAGAACGCCGTGCCGAACGACGACCTCATCGGCCCAATCGACTCGAGCGACGAGTGGATCCGCCAGCGCACCGGCATCATCACCCGCACCCGCGCGGTCCCCGAGACGGACGCGATCGACCTCTCCACCGCGGCCGCGGTCGAGGCCATCGAGAAGTCGGGCGTGGCCCCCTCCGACATCGACGTCGTCATCGTCGCGACGATCAGCAACCCGAAGCAGACGCCCTCCGTCTCGGCGATCGTCGCGGACCGGGTGGGCGCGAACCCCGCCGCCGCCTACGACATCAACGCCGCCTGCGCCGGCTACGCCTATGCCGTTGCGCAGGCCGACGCCCTGATCCGCGCCGGAGCCGCGACGCACGCGCTCGTCATCGGCGCCGAGAAGCTCTCCGACGTCGTGGACCCCACCGACCGGAGCATCTCGTTCCTGCTCGGCGACGGCGCCGGCGCCGTCGTGATCGGCCCGAGCGACACCCCCGGGATCTCCGCCACCGTGTGGGGCTCGGACGGCTCGAAGGCCGACGCGGTCGGGATGAACCACACCCTCACCGAGTTCCGCGACGGGCAGGCCCCCTGGCCGACGCTCCGCCAGGAGGGTCCGACCGTGTTCCGCTGGGCGGTCTGGGAGATGGCCAAGGTCGCCAAGCAGGCGCTCGAGCAGGCCGGCATCGAGGCCTCGGATCTGGCCGCCTTCATCCCGCACCAGGCCAACATGCGCATCATCGACGAGTTCGCCAAGCAGCTCAAGCTGCCTGAGGCGACCGTGATCGCGCGCGACATCGAGACCACCGGGAACACGTCCGCGGCGTCCATCCCGCTCGCCACGCACCGCCTGCTGCAGGAGCACCCCGAGCTCAGCGGCGGCCTCGCCCTGCAGATCGGCTTCGGCGCGGGTCTGGTGTTCGGCGCGCAGGTCGTCGTCCTGCCCTGAGCGGGCCGACGCGACCTCCTAGACTGTTCACCGGTTCGAAACCACCCATAGAAAGAGGAAATCATGGCCTTCAGCAACGACGAGGTCCTCGCTGGCCTTGCAGAGCTCATCACCGACGAGACCGGCATCGACGCCTCGGAGGTCGCTCTGGAGAAGTCCTTCACCGATGACCTGGACATCGACTCCATCTCCATGATGACGATCGTCGTCAACGCGGAGGAGAAGTTCGGCGTCACCATCCCCGACGACGAGGTCAAGAACCTCAAGACCGTCGGGGACGCCGTGAACTTCATCGTCGCCGGCCAGGAGTGACGACTGCGGATGCCACCCCCGCGCTTCCGCGGGGCGTGGCATCCTCCTCTTCCACACGCATCCGCTCCCGGATCCCCCACCCGCTCCCTGAGAAGGATCACGCATGACCAAGCGCATCGTCGTCACCGGCATCGGTGCCACGTCCGCCCTGGGCGGCACCGCCCCGGAGAACTGGGCCAATCTGCTCGCCGGCGTCTCCGGCACGCACACCCTGACGCACGACTGGGTCGCAGAGCATCAGCTCCCGGTGACGTTCGCCGCAGAGGCCTCCGTCCGCCCCGAGGAGGTCCTGCCACGGCATGAGGCCAAGCGTCTCGACCCCTCCGTGCAGTTCGCCATGATCGCCGCCCGCGAGGCATGGGAGGACGCCGGTGCCCCCGACGTCGCCGCCGAGCGACTGGGCATCGACTGGGCCACGGGCATCGGCGGGCTCTGGACGCTCCTGGACGCCTGGGACACGCTGCGCGAGAAGGGACCGCGCCGGGTCATGCCGCTCACGGTCCCGATGCTGATGCCGAACGCCGGCGCAGGCAACCTCTCGCTGCACTTCGGCGCGAAGGCGTTCGCCCGCACCGTCGTGAGCGCCTGCGCCTCGAGCACCGAGTCGATCGCGAACGCGTACGAGCACCTGCAGGACGACCTCGCAGACGTCGTGATCGCCGGTGGCGCGGAGTCCGCGATCCATCCGATCACGATGGCGTCGTTCGCGTCCGCGCAGGCGCTCTCGCGCCGCAACGACGACCCGGAGCACGCCTCGCGGCCCGGCGCCATCGACCGTGACGGCTTCGTCATGGGCGAGGGCGGTGCCGCCCTGGTCATGGAGACCGAGGAGCACGCCAAGGCCCGCGGCGCCAAGATCTACGCCTATGTCGTGGGCGGCGGCGTCTCCGCCGACTCGTACCACATCACCGGCAACGACCCGGAGGGCCACGGCGCCGCGCGCGCCGTGGAGCAGGCGCTGGCGCAGGCCAGTGCGAGCCCCGACGAGGTCACGCACATCAACGCGCACGCCACGTCGACCCCGGTCGGCGACCCGAACGAGTACGGCGCCCTGCGGCGCGTCTTCGGCGACCGGATCGACGAGATCCCCGTGTCGGCGACCAAGGCGTCCACCGGGCACCTGCTCGGCGGCACCGGCGCGCTCGAGGCGGTCTTCACGATCCTCGCACTGCGGGACCGCGTCGCGCCGCCGACGATCAACATGACCGAGCCGGATCCGGCCGTGCCGTTCAAGCTCTCGGGCGAGGTGCAGCCGCTCGGCGACGGCCCTCAGCTCGCGATCAGCAACTCGTTCGGCTTCGGCGGCCACAACGCGGTCGTCGCGTTCCGCTCCTACGACGGCTGATCCGCATCGACGGGAATCGCCCCGGTCGCTTCCTCATCGAAGCGGTCGGGGCGATTCTCGTTCTTTTCGGTTGTGCTGTTCTGTTATCTCTCCGGTTGCGGACCGGGGATACGTTTTCTCGGATTCCGGGTCCCTGCTCTCCGACTCCCGATAATCACGCCTCCGCCGATCCTCGTCCCTTCGTGTGATCCGGCCGGCTCGACCGGATCACACGAGTCCTCTCCGACCCGCCACCGCAGCGGCCTATCCGACTTTGTGGAGCCACACGACGCGGGCGTCGTCGCTCGCGTGCCGGAACGGCTCCAGCTCCTCGTCCCACGCGGAGCCGAGGGCGACGTCGAGTTCGCGCTGAAGCTCGACCGGACTGCCCGCGGCGATCTCGATCGCGTAGCGGATCCGGTCCTCGCCCACGACGATGTTGCCGGCGGCATCGGTCTGCGCGTAGTGCACGCCCAGATCGGGCGTGTGCAGCCAGCGGCCGCCGTCGCTGCGGGGCGTCGGATCCTCCGTCACCTCGAAGCGCAGGTGCTCCCAGCCGCGGATCGCGGTCGCGAGAGCGGCGCCGGTGCCGACCGGGCCGTCCCAGTAGAACTCCGCGCGGCGGGCGCCGTCGAGGACGGGCTGCTCCGACCACTCGAAGTTGACGGCGCGCCCGATAGCGCGTCCGACCGCCCATTCCAGGTGCGGGCAGAGCGCGCGCGGTGCGGAGTGGATGTACACCACTCCGCGTGCTTGTGCTGTCGCCATGGTCTCTCCGTTTCATCAGGTGCGTCTTCCCCTACGACCTGATCCGCGAAGCACGGCGGTATGCGGTTATGCGCCCATTCTCACCGATCCCCCGCGAAATCACAACTGTGTAACTCATTGCGAAAAGGCAACGGTCCCCGGCGCTGCAGCACCGGGGACCGTCTATGGGCCCTTCGACAGGCTCGGCGACCGAGCAGGCTCAGGGCGGGAGGAGGATCAGGCCTCGCTCATCGCGATCTTCTCCTGCTGGCCCTTCGCGGCGTAGTACGCGGCACGGGCGTCGTCGCGGCGCGCCTGCTCCTCGTAGCCCGCGTCCAGGATCTCCTGCGCGACCTCGTAGTTCGCCACGTCCTGGGTGCCGTGGTACTTCTCGATGTAGGCGTCCAGCTCGGGACCCGAGGTCCACGAGGTGATCAGGCAGTAGCGCGGCTCGGTGCCGTTGTGGGTGGCGGCGTGCCACAGACGCTGCGTGTCGACGATCAGCTGCGCGCCGGCGGGGAGGGCGATGCGGTACTCGACGCTCGGGTCGGTGCGGTTCTCGCGCAGGACGAAGTAGCTGTCCTTGTCGTCGGTGAGGTTGAAGAAGCCGCGCACGACCCAGCCGGTCCCATCCGGGTTCAGCCGGTTGTTGTCGTCCTGGTGGAGGTTGTAGAGGCACTCGCCGTAGGGCGTGGGCTGCAGCTCGATGACACGGCAGCGACCGACGTTCGCACCCGGCTCCTGCGCACGGCGCGTGAGGTTCGGGGCCTTCGCGGTCTGCGCGTCGATCCAGACGCCGTCCTTGTCCGTGCGCGGCGGCACGTGGTTCCAGAAGCCGTTGCACTCGATCTCGCCCTTGGCGGACGCGAGCGGCGCGAAGCGGGTGTCGCCGGAGGACTTCCAGTCGTTGTACTCGATGTCGAGCCACTCCTTGGGGTCGAGCTCCTGGTTGTAACTGTCGAGGACGACGAAGCCCTTGTCCTCGAGGGCGGCGGACTTGATGTATGCCATGAGCGAGTCATGTCCTTTCATAAGGGGCCAGCACGTTTTAACAGGCCCTTCTTAGGACAGCCTAACAGCGCCGTTTCGACGCCCTCGGAAGGGAGGCCGTGAATATCCGGCCCCCACCGGGGCCTGAATAGACTGGTCGGAGCAGCACGCGATCCGAGGAGAAGCACAGCAGCATGAGCACGGCCACCAACGTCGAAGCAACCGCAGTCTCAACGATCGAGTGGCTCTCCTCCCCCGCGACGACCATCGTCGTGCCCGTCTACCAGCGCCAGTACCGGTGGGACATCGGCGGCTGCGAGAAGCTGCTGTCCGACATCCGCGCCGTGGCGGACGAGGACGACGCCCATCGGCACTTCATCGGCTCGATCCTCTCCGCCGAGGACCACGCCCACCCCGACGCCGACCTGATCCTCATCGACGGGCAGCAGCGCATCACGACGCTCATGCTGCTCATCGCCGCGCTGCACCATGCCGTGCGCGACGCCGATCCGGTCTTCGCCGCCGAACTGGCGCGGGTGCTGGTGCGCCCCGACGACGCGAGCCGCACCAAGCTCCGCCCGCACGAGGCATGGGCCGGCCTGTTCGAGTCCGTGGTGCTGGACCGGCGCAGCGCCGAGCTCCCGGAGTCGCGCTTCGACGACAACTACGCGTTCTTCCGCTCGCAGGTCCACGCCGACGAGGCGCCGCGGATCTGGCGCGGCCTGCAGAAGCTCGAGCATGTGTCGATCACCCTCGGCGAGGCCGCCAACGCGCAGCAGATCTTCGAGAGCCTCAACTCCACGGGCGAGCCCCTGCGCGATCACGAGCTGATCCACAACTACATCCTCATGGGTCTCTCGCACGCCGAGCAGCAGCAGGTCGAGGAGGAGTTCTGGCTTCCGATCGAGCGCAACACCGGCGAGGCGATCGGGGCGTTCTGGCGTCACTTCCTCATCCAGACCTCCGGCCGAGAGGTCTCGGTCGCCGGCGAGCACGGCGTCTACAGCGCCTTCCGTCACGAGTTCCCGCACATGGGGATGGACGACCTGCCCGCGCAGGCTCGGGTGTGGCGGGAGTTCTCGGACATCTACCGGATCCTCCTGGATCCCTCCCAGGAGCCGGATCCGGAGATCCGCCGCCAGCTGGCCTACGTGAACACGTTCGGCCGCTCGACCTATCCCCTGGTGCTCAGCGCATACCGGGACCACCGGCTCGGGGCGATCTCGAAGGACGAGCTCGTGCAGACGCTGGAGCGCATCCAGTCGCTGCTGCTGCGCCGTGCCGTCGTCGGGATCCCGAACGACCGTCTCATCGCCCGCCTGTGTCGCGCCAGGGCTCAGGGACCGGAGGAACTGCTGCGGGCCTTCGCCCGGATCACGCCCTCCGACGAGCGCATCCGGGTCGCCCTCAAGTTCACCGACCTGCCGCACGCGCTGTACGTGCTGGGCCGGATCGAGGGCGTCACGGATCCGCAGGGCTTCGACGTCGAGCACATCGTGCCGACCGCTCCGCACGACGCGTGGTCGGGCGACGGCGTGCGCCCCTGGAGCGAGTACTCCGAGGACGAGCAGAACAGCCACCGTGCCCTCGCCGGGACGCTCGGGAACCTGACGCTGCTCGAGGAGCATCTCGCCGAACGCGTCTACGGCGCCTCCTTCCCGGACAAGCGCGACGCCTACCGCCGCAGCCGGGTCGACGAGAACTCCGCCCTGGCGGCGCTGGACTCCTGGGGCACGGCCGCGATCGCCGAGCGCACGGCGGCGCTCACCGACGCGTTCGTGCGGATCTGGCGCCGGCCCGCGGTGGTCGAGATCGACGACGACGGGCTCACCCCGATCCTCGACGCGGTGCGGCGACGGGGCTGGCCGACCGGCTGGGAGCGCGAGTTCGACTATGTCGAGTACCGCGGTGAGCGCTGGGAGGTGCCCGACGTGAAGTACCTGTTCAACCGGGTCTTCCGGCGCGGCTGGACCGATACCCGCGAGGCCCTCGACGCGTTCAACGCCCGCAACGGCGGACCGATCTACGGCGAGAAGGCGTGGAACGGCACCTGGGACGACCTCGACGAGGACCACTTCCTCTACATGGGGTGGGACGCGAAGTACATGATGAGCGCGGTGCAGGGCCTCCTGGAGGAGTCGGGCCTCGCCGCGGAAGTGTTCGTGAAGTACTCCTACATCGGGAATGTGATGTGATGACGATCTCTGCCGCCCCTGTGATCCGCCGCCGGATGATGGACCTCACCCTCGAAGAGCACACGCTCACCGTGCCTCTGGTGTGGTCGGATCCGTCCGACACCCGGACGATCGACGTGTTCGCCTCGGTCGTCTCCCGCGAGGGCGGCGAGGATCTCCCCTACCTGGTGTTCCTGCAGGGCGGCCCGGGATCCGAGGCCCCCCGCGCGCTGCACGCGCCCGCCGCGCCGTCGTGGCTGGATCAGGCGCTCGCGCACCACAGGGTCGTCATGATCGATCAGCGCGGCACCGGGCGCTCCACGCCCGTCGGCGACGGCATCCTGTCCCGCGGCGCGGAGGCGGTCGCCGAGCACCTCACGCACCTGCGCGCGGATGCCATCGTGCGGGACTGCGAAGCCATGCGCGAGCACCTCGGCGCCGAGCGCTGGAACGTGCTCGGGCAGTCGTTCGGCGGATTCACGACCCTCGCCTATCTCTCGACGGACGCCTCGTCGATCGACCGCGCGTACCTCACCGGCGGTCTCAGCACCGTGACCCGCGGCCCGGACGAGGTGTATGCGCTCTGCTACGACAAGATGCGCGATGCCTCCGAGCGCTACTACCGGCGCTTCCCCGAGCATCGCGAGCGCATGCGCCGGCTCGTGGATCTCGCCGCATCCGGCGACATCGTGCTGCCGTCCGGCGAGGTCGTCTCGCCGTCACGGCTGCGCTCGGCAGGATCCGCCCTCGGCACCAACGACGGCTGGCAGACGCTCTGGCAGCTGCTCGAACTGGATCCGACGAGCAACGCGTTCCGCTACGACCTCGCCGCCGCGATGCCGTTCGGCGGCCGCAATCCGCTGTATTTCGTGTTCCACGAGTCCAGCTACGCGAACGGCCACGTCACGGGCTGGTCGGCCGAGCGCGTGGAACCCGCCGACTTCGTCGAGGACGTCACCCTGTTCACGGGCGAGCACATCCGGCGCGACTGGACGGAGACGGTCCCGGCGTTCCAGCCCTGGCGCGATGTGGCCCTCGCACTCGCCGAGCACGAGTGGCCCGCGATCTACGACCCGGCCGCACTCCAGGCGTCCGGTGCGCGCGGCGCCGCCTCGGTCTACGTGAACGACCCCTACGTGCCGCTCGAGTACTCGCTGGAGACCGCGGCCCTGCTGCCCGACCTCCGCCTGTGGGTCACCAGCGAACACGAGCACAACGGCCTGCGCGCCGGGCGCGTGCTCGAGCGCCTCGTCGATCTCGCCCACGACCACCGGGTGCGCTGAACAGCCGCCCGACGCCGCAGGGCACGGTGCGCGCCGGCGATCAGCCGGCGCGCACCGCCTCGTATTCCGGGAGCAGCGCCTCCCAGCGCTCCTTCCAGGCGGGTGCCGGCTCGTCGGCGGACCAGCCCGTGGGATGGGCGCCCGTCTCGGATCGCAGTGAGCGACCGAGATCTTCGAGGTGCACCTGCCAGCCTGCCGCGTGGAAGTGCAGCACGCCGACGCCGAGTCCGCGTTCCTCCACGACCAGCCGGGACTGCGCGCCCTCGGCGGAGATCCATGCCTCGATCACGGTCTCCTCTTCGGTGCCGGGCTGCTGGGTGACCACCAGATGGTGCGGACCCTCGCAGACCTCGATCCGCATCGCCCCGGTCCAGGTGCTCGTGAACGTGGCCTCCAGCATGCCCCCGACCCGGAAGTCGCCGCCCACCTGGACGATCCAGCGCGCCAGCCGCTCGGGATCCGTGCACGCCCGCCAGAGGTCGTCCACGTCGGTGTCGTAGACGTCCTCGACGCGGATGGCGCCACGGGTGTCGTCGAGATCCCACATCGTCCCGGTCGCGATCATGTCCTGTCCCTCTTCCCTCGGGCGATCTCGGTGTGCAGGGCGTCCAGGCGCTGCACCCACAGATCGCGATACTCCTCGAGCCATTCGTCGAGGTCGACCAGCGCCTCGGGGCGCAGGCGGTAGATGCGAA
>NZ_NCKN01000416.1 GCF_002257455.1 Microbacterium sp. 13-71-7 | reverse complement strand
AGCCGGAAGATGCTCCGCGCCCTCAGCCGGCATCGCATGGTCGGGAGCATGGGCAGAGTCGGGTCCAGCGGAGACAACGCAGCTATGGAACAGATCAGCCCATCCCGCACGGCGGGCGATTCGGCGTCTGACCGGATCCGGGCGGCGGCCGCGAGGAAGCGCGCGTCCTGGCGCAGATACCGCAGCAGCGACCTCATCGCTGCGATGCTCGGGGTGCGCCGAGCGATGGGCGCGGTGCCCGCCTCGGTCGACCTGTGCTCCGTGTCGTTCATGCCATCATCCCCTTCTTCAGGAACAGCGCGCGGCCCACGTGCGCGAGCCCTGGCGCGTCCGCACCCGCCAGATCGGCCACCGACCACGCGAGCCGCAGAACCCGGTCGTATCCGCGCAGCGTGAGAGCGCCGCGTTGCAGCGCCCGGTCCAGGGGCGCCCGCGCCTCGGCCGGAAGCCGGAACTCGCTCTGGCGCAGCCAGGTGCCAGGCACGTGCGCGTTGAGGCGCCATGGCGTCCCCCTCCATCGCCGCGCCGCGCGGTCGCGGGCGGCTTCGACCTGCCCGCGCGCATCGGCCGTCGAGAGCGCGCCGCGCTCCCCGGCCGTGACCTGGACGGCGGACACGCGGGCCACCCGCACCTCGATATCGAGCCGGTCCCTGATCGGGCCGGACAGCCGCGCCGCGTAGCGGCGGATCGCCGAGGGCGGGCAGATGCACTCCTCGCCCACCACGCCGAAGGCCCCGCACGGACACGGATTCGTCGCCAGCACCAGCTGGAACCGCGCGGGGAAGCGCGTCGTGAACGCCGCCCGATGGATCTCGATCATGCCGGCCTCGAGCGGCTGCCGAAGCGCCTCCAGGACCCCGCTCGGCGCCTCCGCCGCCTCGTCGAGGAAGAGCAGCCCGCCGTGCGCGCGGGCGATCGCCCCCGGACGGGCCGCGCGGGATCCGCCGCCGATCAGGGCCGCGACCGACGCGCTGTGGTGCGGGGCGACGAAGGGCGGGCGACGATCCAGCCGGGTGACGCTCTCCCCCATCAGCGAGCGGATCGATGCGGCCTCGAGCGCGAGCTCCTCATCCACGTCGGGGAGTATCCCCGCGAGCCTGCGCGCCAGCATGGTCTTGCCTGCGCCCGGCGGCCCGGACAGGAGCAGGTGGTGGCCGCCGGCCGCGGCGGCGACCAGAGCGGAGACCGCCTCGTCCTGGCCGATCACGTCGGCGAGTTCCGGCGGCGGGCCGCTCGACGCCGGCGTCGCGACGGCCCGTACCGGCTCCGGATCCCCGGGGTCGGCGAGGTCAGCTCCGTGCAGCAGCGCCACATGTGCG
>NZ_NCKN01000415.1 GCF_002257455.1 Microbacterium sp. 13-71-7 | reverse complement strand
GTGACGAAACCGGACTATCCGTGCCGAAATCGGAACCTCTTCGGTGTCGGGTCGCACCGATTCGAACGGCACTGAGCCTCTCTCAACCCCACGGCAACGGTTGGCATCCGTCTCCGCCCTCCAACGCGCCGGGCAGCTAGTCCGGCACCGGGTAGCTACTCCGGCTGTTGCATTGACGCATTCATGCGCGGTCGTCAGCGCGGGCAGGCGACAGCTGCGCGTCGCTCCGGCAGGACTCGAACCTGCGCTCTCCTCGTTATGAGCGAGGCGCCATACCGCTTGGCTACGGAGCGAAGAAGGTGAGGGCGCCCGTTAGGACGCCCTCACCTTCAGAACGGGAAATCAGCCCGAGTGCCGCGCTCGATGAACCCCACGAGCGAGAAGCCCGCATCGGAGAGCCCACCGAACGTGTGTCGGAAGCCGGTGTCGGCAGCGTGGCCACGCTCGTACCCGGCAAGATTCCACGTGAAGGTGTGCACCTTCGCTGGCACGGCGCCGAACACGTCGCCGTCACCGTAGAAGTCGACCCCAGCCTGCTCATCAGTGATGACGACCACGCGGTCGTGGCCGGCATAATGCTGACGGACAGCCTTCGCCGTACGCGTGCCACCCATGCCCGCGAACCGACCGGTCAGCTGGAGCACGGCGTCCGTATTCCGGAACCGCACCTCCCCTGAGTCGGTACCGAACGCCACCAGCGTGGCGTCCTCGGCGCGAAGCGCGAGCGCTGAACCGAAGACTGCAGCGGCATCCATGCGAGTGAGGCTCGACTTCGCCGACAGCTGGTCGTACATCGACCCCGAGCAGTCCACCAGCACCAGTGTCCGCCCCGGCAGCGCCGGTACGTTCGTGACCGCATGCTGGATACCTCGCTCGAGCGCAGCGTGAAACTGCAGCGGTGCGTTGCGGTATGCAGCCAGGAACTGCACCGGAAGTGCGCCCGCCCGGGCGACCTCGTCCGCGTCACGGAGACGGGCGTTCACCATGTCCACGGCCGCGTTCGAGATGCCGGCTTCGGCGAGGTTGCGCAGGTTCATCCGCAGGGCGGTGTACCCCATCGAGGGAATCAGCGCCTCCCACTCGGCAGCCGTGAGCTTGCCGACGAACCCGGACAGGGCCTCCCACGTGATGCCCGCGTCACGGAGCACCTTGTGGCCGCCGTCGCTGAGCACCAACGCACGTCGCTGGTCTGTGGACAGGGCGGCGAAGCGCTCCCGGGCCGCCAGCACGAGCAGGCGCGCATCGGCGGCGCCTGCCCGCCCGTTCGCGTCGTCGAGGATGTGCTTGAAAAGTGCAGCCTGCGCATCGTCCTTCGGAGTC
>NZ_NCKN01000414.1 GCF_002257455.1 Microbacterium sp. 13-71-7 | reverse complement strand
CGTCGACGTCGACCCCGGGGCCCTCGATCCTGGCCAGGGTCGAGCGGGCCTCCTCCGTGCGGCCCTTCATCACGTACCAGCGCGCGGTGTCGGGCAGCCGGAGCAGCAGGATCGTGATCACCACGCCGGGGATCGCCGCGAGTCCGAGCATCCAGCGCCAGCTCTCGGTGGGCGCGAGCGCCATCGCCACGAGATAGCCGAGGATGATGCCGGAGACGGTGGCGACCTGGTAGAGCACGAGGAACGCGCCGCGCGAGCGGGTGGGCGCCGACTCGGCCACGAAGACCGGCACGACCACCACGGAGATGCCGATCGTCAGACCGAGCAGGAAACGCGCGATCACGAGCACCCACAGGAAGGGGGCGAGACCGGAGAGGAGCGAGAACAGCGCGAAGCAGGATGCGACGGCGACCATCGTCGGCTTCCGGCCGATCCTGTTCGCGAGCGCGCCGCCGAACAGCGCGCCCAGGATCTCGCCGACGACGACCGTCGTGGTGACCCACGACTGCGCGGCGGCGTCGAGGTGGAAGTCCTTCGCGAGGAACAGCATCGCACCGCCGATGTTCGACGAGTCGTAGCCGTAGATGATGCCGACGGTCGCGGCCGCGATGCCGACGAGGATCGCCAGGCGGGTCGTGCGGCGGTTGCCGGTCAGTGCCGAACTCATGATCCCGTCCTTCTGTTCAGGTTTCTCCCAGGGAGGGGCATTCGAGAGTACACCGGCGGATCCGCCTCTCAGACGACGAACCGCCACACGTACTCCAGCCCGTCCTCCGGCCGGAACCAGGCGAGGGTGATCACGATGTCGTCGACATCCGCATCGCAGAGGCACACCTCCATCTGATCGCCCCGGCGCACGTGCCCCCAGAGCTGGGTGCGACCGGGATCCGAGGAAGCACGGGCGAAGACGCGCACGAAGCGGATGTCCTCGCCGCCGTTGGTGATCATCGGATGCGTCCTGTCGCGTCGGTCGACGGTCCAGGGAACCGGATACGCCGGCTCGGGGGGTCGAGCCGAGGGCGGGTCGGGGGAGCGGTTCATGACCCCACGCTAGGAGCGGGCGCCGACGATCGCGGCGACAGAGCCCCCGCGGCGACGAGGGCTGTGCAGAGCTTCCCTCCCCGGCGGATTGTGCGGATCGGTCAGAGCTGCTCGCCGGGCGGCGAAGGATGCAGTTCCGGGCCCGGGCCTTCCGGCGCGGAGATCGGGGCGGGCTTCCGGCGCACCACGTCGGCGGCCTTCCGGCCGACGACGCCGACGCCGCGCGCTGCGCTGCCGGCCGCTCCCGCCACCGCGGACCCGGCCAGTTGCGCACCGCGCGCGAT
>NZ_NCKN01000082.1 GCF_002257455.1 Microbacterium sp. 13-71-7 | reverse complement strand
CGTGACGGGCACCATCCACTCCGGCGCCCCCGCGCGCTCCGTGACGACGGGCGCGATGTAGCTGTAGACGGCGAAGAATCCGCCGAAGCCGATGGCCCCGGTGCCGAGCGCGAACCACACCTGGGGTCGGCGGAACACGCGCAGCTCGGCGCGGAAGGTGCGACCGGGATCCCCCTCGTGCTCCGGCACGAAGAACGCGATGCACACCGTGGCGATCGCGAACACGATCGTGACGACCAGGAACGCGCTGCGCCAGCCGACGTGCTGCCCGAGATAGGTGCCCGCCGGCACGCCGACCACGTTCGCGATCGTGAGGCCGGTCAGGATGAACGCGACGCCCTTGGCCCGCTTGCCGGGGCCGAGCACGTCGGCGGCGACGAGCGCGCCGATCCCGAAGTAGGCGCCGTGCGGGAGCCCCGCGATGAAGCGCGCGAGCCCGACCGTCTCGAAGGTGGGCAGCACTACGGCGAGGCCGTTGCCGAGGGTGAGGGCGATCGCGAGCCCGATCATCACCTTGTGGCGCGGGAAGCGGGCGACGAGACCCGCGATCGTGGGTGCGCCGAGCACGACGCCCAGGGCGTAGAGCGACACCAGGATGCCGGCGCGGCCGATCGCCTCGTCGGGGTTCTGCGCCCAGAGGTCCGGCAGCAGGTCCTGCGCGATGTTCGGGAGCAGGCCCATGGCGACGAACTCGGTCATGCCGATGCCGAAGCTGCCGATGGCGAGGGAGAGGAGCGCCCGCTTCGCCGCACCCCTCGAGAGGCTCGAGGGTTTCATCCGTCCAGCTTAGAGGCTGCCGGAGTCCTCGATCGCCCGCTCGAGGCGCTCGATCTTGCCGTCGATCTCGCCCGTGTAGCCGGGGCGGATGTCGGCCTTGAGCACGAGGGACACGCGGGATCCGAACGGCATCACGGCCTCGGTGGCGCGCTTGACCACGTCCATGACGGTGTCCCAGTCGGGACCCTCGATCTCGGTGAACATGCTCGTGGTGCGGTGCGCGAGCCCGGAGGCGCGGACCACCGCCACGGCGGCGGCGACGGCGTCGTGCACCGAGGCGTCGGCGCTCTCGGAGCGATCGGGGGCAGATCCGCCCTGCGGCGAACCGGACGGGGCGACGGAGAAGGCGACGAGCATCAGGACCTCCGGGTTTCGGGGAGTGCGACGGCGAGGGACGAGGGGCGGCGCACCGGGGTGCGCACGATCGCGCGGATCGCGATCACGCAGATGACGACGACCAGGATGTTGCGGGCGCTCAGCAGGGCGATCGGCAGCGCCTCGGCCGCCAGCAGCTGGTCGTACACGACAGGGTAGACCGCCTGGGTGAGGGCGTAGTCGGCGAGCACGAGGATCGCGGGGATCCCCACGCGGGGGCCGTCGAACAGGCACCACAGCACGAGCGGCGCGAGCATCCACACCTGGAACTGCGGCGAGCCCACCTTGTTGCACGCGATGAGGATCGCCACGAGGGCCAGCATGGTCGCCGGCAGCAGGCGCCGCGCCGAGGCGCCGGCGCGCAGCTTCCACAGGGCGAGAGCCACCACGGCGAGCACGCCCAGCACCATGAGCGGGGTGAGCACCGCGGCGACGATGTCGACGCCGGGGCCGGCGAGCTGGAAGGTGAGGATCTGGCGGTCGTACTGGATGCGCGTCACGCCGATCTGGGTGAGCCACAGAAGCGGCGTCGCGCCGACCGCCTCGATCTGCAGCCCCCGGCCGCTCATCTGACTGAGGAAGCCGAGCAGGTTCTTGGATCCGCCCAGCAGCACGAGCCCCAGCACGACGACGAACGTGACGATCGCGGCCGAGACGAGCATGCGGATCCGGCCGCGCAGCAGCGCGAGCGCCGCGACGAACAGGGCGCCGGGCCAGATCTTGATCCAGGCGCCGATCGTGAACAGCGCGCTCGCGACCGCCGGGCGGGAGAACAGCCACAGCCCGCCGATGATCGCGAGAGGCACGGTGATCGCGTCGATCCGGAACATCGCGATGGGGCCGAGCAGCACGAGCGCGACCATCCAGAGCAGGGCGGTGCCGCGGCGGATCCTGCTGCGCCGCGCGCGGGTGCCGCGCAGCAGGAACGCGAAGCCGATCGCATCGAGCACCGTCACCAGGATCGACCAGGCGACGACGTAGCTCGCGGATCCGACGGCGTAGGACCCGGGGAACAGCGGATGGATGAGCTGCGACAGGCCCTGCGCGATGAGCATCGGCACGAGGGCGAGCTGCGGGTAGACCCAGCTCTCCGTGACGCCCACGATCGCGCCTCCGCCGAGGGCGTTCCGCGCCCACGGCTCGTAGACGAAGACCGTGTCGCCCATCGGCAGCGCGGGCATCCTCCACCCGATCATCGCGACGTAGAGGTGCGTGACGACGAAGGCCAGCCACAGCACGGCGAGCGGCAGGCCCGCTGCTCTGCGCAGGACCGCGGATGTGCGCCGAGCGGCGCCTCTGGTCGGTTCGGCACGGGTCGCGCCCGTCGGCTCGGCACCGCTCACGCGCGGCCCTCCTCTGTCTCTTCGTGGTCTTCGTCGGGTTCGCGGCGTGCGCCGGGGTCGTGGTGCACGTCGTGCCCGTCCGCGGCGATGACGCCGGCGATCGCCGCCGGCAGGGCGTCCGCGACGTCGAGCGCGACGATCGGACGCCCTGAGCCTTCCGAGCCTTCGCGGGACGCCGATCCCGTGCGGGAGGCGATCCGCCCGGCGACGCCGTGCAGCCACGCTGCCGTGGCCGCCAGCTCGGCGAGCGAGGTCGTCCCGCCCGCCGCGCGGTCGGCGGCGACGATCGCGCCCAGCACGCCGCCCAGCACATCCCCGGTCCCCGCGGTCGCGAGCCAGGGCGTCCCCGCCCCGACGGCGATGACGGCCGTGGCGTCCGCGACGAGCGTGGTGGCGCCCTTGAGCAGCACGGCGCCGCCCAGCGCGACGGCGGTCTCGTGCGCCGCCTCCGCACGCGCGGAGGGATCCTGCAGCGCGTCGGCGGAGAGCTCCGCGAGTCCCAGGGACGCCCGGAGTCGTACGAACTCCCCCGCGTGCGGGGTCGCGATCACGGGGGCGTCCGCCGCGGGGAGGAGATCCAGCGCGCCCGCATCCACGACGACGGGGGCCGGGCCGGAGAGCAGCGCGCGCAGCGCCGACGTCTCGGAATCGGCGCGGGTCGACGAGTCGGTGCCGGATCCGATCACCCAGACGTCGGCGCGGACCGCATCCGCCTCCGGTCCGGTCGTGACCGTCTCGGGGCGCCGCGCGAGCACGAGGTCCGCGGCGCGCCGGGGGCCGACGTAGCGCACATAGCCGCAGCCGGCGCGCCAGGCCCCCTCCACGCCGAGGACCGCCGCCCCCGGATACGCGTCGGATCCGGTGCGCAGCGCCACGACACCGCGGCTGCGCTTGTCGTCGCGTTCGCCCGGCACGCGCAGCAGGCGACGGACGTCGCGGCTCGTCCACACGATGCGGCGCGGCGCGTCGTGTGCGCCGGCGGACGGAGAAGGCATGGGGTCAACGGTACTGGGCCGACGCTGTGCGCGCCGCCGCCGGACACGGCAGGGCGGATCCTGCGCCTGCGCGCCCGCACCCCCTCCGCGGCGGGTAGCGTCGTCCCGTGAGCCTCCTGTTCTCCCCGCTGACCATCCGCTCCCTCACTCTGCGCAACCGCCTGTGGGTCTCCCCCATGTGCATGTACAGCGCCGTCGACGGCGTGCCGCAGGAGTGGCACCACACCCATCTGGCGCAATTCGCCTCGGGCGGCGCAGGACTGATCGTGGCCGAAGCCACCGCCGTCGTGGCGGAGGGCCGGATCAGCCCGCGCGACACCGGCCTGTGGAACGATGCCCAGCGCGATGCCTGGGCGCCGATCGTCGACGCCGCGCACGCGCGCGGCGCGCGGATCGGGGTGCAGCTCGCCCACGCCGGACGCAAGGCGTCGACGTGGTGGCCCTGGGCGCAGGAGCACGGCTCCGTCCCCGCCGCAGAGGGCGGCTGGACGACGGTCGCGCCCTCGGCGATCCCGTTCGAGGGGTTCGCGGCGCCCGAGGCCCTGGACGAGGCCGGGATCGCCCGCGTGATCGCCGCCTTCGCCGCCGCCGCGCGCCGCGCTCTGGACGCCGGCTTCGACGTGCTGGAGATCCACGGCGCGCACGGCTACCTGCTGCACCAGTTCCTCTCCCCGCTCAGCAACCACCGCGAGGACGCGTACGGCGGATCGCTGGAGAACAGGGCCCGCCTGCTCCTCGAGGTCACCGCAGCCGTGCGCCGGATCGCGGGAGACGACGTCCCCGTGTTCGTGCGGATCTCGGCCACCGACCACGCCCCGGGCGGGTTCACGCCGGACGAGGCCGCCACGGTCGCGGACTGGGCCGTCGCGCACGGCGCCGACCTCATCGACGTCTCGAGCGGCGGACTCGTCGCCCACCAGCGCATCGAGGTGCATCCGGGCTATCAGGTGCCGCTCGCCGCGGCCGTGCGCCAGGGCGGCCGCATCCCCTCCTCCGCCGTGGGCCTGCTCACCAGCGGAGCACAGGCCGAGGGCGTGCTCGCCGACGGCGCCGCGGACGCGATCTTCGCCGGGCGGGAGTGGCTGCGCGATCCGCACTTCGGCCTGCGCGCCGCGCACGAGCTCGGCCACGAGATCGCCTGGCCCGACCAGTACCTGCGCGCCCGCTGGCGCTGAGCACCACGGGGTCGTCGGCCATCGGGGGTCGCCGGATCAGCGGCCGAAGCCGCGCCGGGTGATGTCGCGCACCTCGCCGACGAGCTCCTCGATGATGTCCTCCAGGAACAGGATCGCCGTCGTCCGGCCCGCCGCGTCGCGCACCTGCGCGAGGTGACGTCCCGCACGCCGCATGATCGCGAGCGCGTCCTCGAGGTCTGTGTCCTCCTGCATCGGGACCATCTGGTGGATCCGCTTCGCAGGGATCGGCGCGGCCGCGCGGACGGCCGCATCCGGCCCCTCCGCCGAGCGGATCACATCCTTCAGGTGCACGTAGCCCACGGGCACGCCCTCGGGGTCGACCATGACGTAGCGCGAGAAGCCGTGCTTGGCGACGGCGCGCTCCACGTCGTCCGGGGTCGCGCCGAGCGGCAGCGTCACCAGGCCGGCGAGCGGGACCGCCACGTCCCGCGCGTCCTTGTCGGTGAACTCCACCACCGCGCTGACGGTACCGGCGGAGTCGGCGAGCACGCCCTCGCGCCGGGACTGGTCCACGATCGTGGCGACCTCGTCGAGCGTGAACGTCGAGGCGGCCTCGTCCTTCGGCTCGACGCGGAACAGCCGCACCACGCCGTTGGCCGTGGCGTTCAGGCCGCGGATCACCGGATAGAAGAGCTTCGAGATCCACACCAGAGGCGTCGCGAGGATCAGCACGGCCCGGTCGGGCACCGAGAACGCGAGGTTCTTGGGCACCATCTCGCCGAAGACCACGTGCAGGAACGACACGATGACCAGGGTGATGATGAACGCGATCGCGTCGACCGCGCCCTCCGCCAGCCCGAGCGCGCCCAGGGGCGCGGCGAGCAGGTGGTGCATCGCGGGCTCCGAGACGTTCAGGATCAGCAGCGAGCACACGGTGATGCCCAGCTGCGAGGTCGCCAGCATGAGCGTGGCGTGCTCCATCGCGTACAGCGCGGTGCGCGCGGAACGGGATCCGCGCTCGGCGAGGGGCTCGATCTGCGAGCGGCGCGCGGAGATCACCGCGAACTCGGCCGCGACGAAGAACGCGTTGAAGGCGAGCAGCACGAACAGCCATGCGATTCCGGCCCAGTCGCTCATCGTCCGCCCCCTTCCTCGGCGGCAGCGTCGGGCGTGAAGCGGATCCGATCCACTCTGCGGCCCTGCATGCGCACGACGTGCAGGATGCCTCCCGGCACGGGCACCTCGTCCCCCGCCTTGGGCAGGCGCTCCAGCACGCTCATCACGTAGCCGCCGACCGTGTCGTACACGTCGCCCTCCGGCACCTCGATGCCGGTGCTCGCGCGCAGCTCGTCCGGGCGCAGTTCCGCGGGGAAGGTGATCCCGTCGCGGCTCTTCACGACCCCCGCCCTGCTGCGATCGTGCTCATCGGACACCTCGCCGACGATCTCCTCCACGAGGTCCTCGAGGGTGACGATCCCGGCGGTGCCGCCGTACTCGTCCACGACGATCGCGAGCTGGTACCCGCCGCCGCGCAGTTCGGCGACGAGCGCGTCCAGGTGCACGGTCTCCGGCACGCGCAGCGGCTCGGAGGCGAGCGCACCCACCGGTACGTCGGTGCGGCGGTCGCGTGGCACCGAGACGGCCGCCTTCAGGTGCACGACGCCGGTGATGTCGTCGAGATCCTCGTCGAACACCGGGAAGCGGCTGTGGCCGGTGCGTCGGGCGAGGCCGATCACGTCGTCGGCGGAATCCGCCGCCGCGATCGCATGCATGCTGGGCCGCGGGGTCATCACGTCGGCCGCGGTCAGCCGCGCGAAGCCGAGGCTGCGATCCAGCAGCGTCGCGGTGTCCTCCTCGAGCAGGCCCGCGCTCGCGGAACGGCGCACGAGAGAGCTCAGCTCCTCCGCCGAGCGGGCGCCGCTGAGCTCCTCCTTGGGCTCGATGCCCATCGCGCGCAGCACGCCGTTGGCGCTGCCGTTGAGGAGCGAGACGATGGGACGGAACACCATCGTGAACGCGGTCTGGAACGGGATGACGACCTTCGCCGTGGCCACGGGGAGCGCCATCGCGAAGTTCTTCGGCACGAGCTCGCCGAGGATCATCGAGAGCATCGTGGCGACCGTCATGGCGACGATCACGGCGATCGTGACCGTGACGGCCTCGGGGATCCCCCAGGAGCTCAGCACCGGGCGGAGCAGATTCGACAGCGCCGGCTCCATGGTGAAACCGGTGAGCAGCGTGGTGAGCGTGATGCCGAGCTGCGCCGACGACAGATGCGTCGAGGTGATCTTGAGCGCGGCGATGGTCATGCCGAGGCGGCTCTCGCCGCGATCCCGCCGCGCCTCCAGATCGGCGCGGTCGAGGTTGACTAGTGCGAACTCGCTGGCGACGAACAGTCCCGTCCCCACGATGAGCAGAAGCCCCACGCCCAACCAGATGTAATCCATCACGGTGTCACCTCCGACGAAGCGGAGAGCGGGCAGTGGGGCGATGTACTACACGAGGGAGGGTCGTCCATGGTGCGCACGATTCTACTGTCCCGCAGCGGGAGCGAAGCTGAATGGATGCCGGATCGCCGACGCGTTCACCAGCTGACCGGCAGCGCCTTGCCCTCTTCGTAGCCGGCCGCAGACTGCAGACCGACCAGCGCGCGCTCGTGGAACTCCGGCACGGACGAGGCGCCGGCGTAGGTGAACGAGGAGCGCACGCCGGAGGTGATCATGTCGAGCAGGTCCTCGACGCCGGGGCGGAGCGGATCCAGGTAGATCTTCGAGGACGAGATGCCCTCGGCGAAGAGCTCCTTGCGTGCGCGCTCGTAGGCGTCGAGACGTCCGAAGCGCGCCTGCACCGCCTTCGTCGAGGCCATGCCCCAGGACTCCTTGTAGAGCCGCCCGTCGGCGTCGATCTGCAGCTCGCCCGGCGCCTCGATCGTGCCGGCGAACCAGGATCCGACCATGACCGACGCGGCGCCCGCGGCGAGCGCGAGCGCGACGTCGCGCGGGTAGCGCACTCCCCCGTCCGCCCAGACGTGCGCGCCGAGCTCGGCCGCGGCCTGAGCGGTCTCCAGCACGGCGGAGAACTGCGGACGTCCGACCGCGGTCATCATGCGGGTGGTGCACATCGCGCCCGGTCCGACGCCGACCTTGAGGATCGACGCCCCGGCCTCGACGAGATCGCGCACGCCGTCGGCCGTGACGATGTTGCCCGCCACGATCGGGATGCCGAGCTCGAGCGCCGACACCGTCCGCAGCGCCCGGAGCATGCCCTCCTGGTGACCGTGCGCGGTGTCGACCACCAGCACGTCCACGCCGGCCGCGGCGAGCGCCTTGGCCTTGGCGGCGACATCGCCGTTGATCCCGACCGCCGCCGCCACCGCGAGGCGGCCGGAGGCGTCGACCGCGGGGCGGTACAGCGTGGAGCGCAGCGCGCCGCGCGCGGTCTGCGTGCCGACCAGGTGCCCGTGCTGGAGCACGCACACCATCTCGGCCTCCACGGCGGTGATCGCGTCGAACGCCGCGCGCGGGTCGGCGACGTCCTCCGCGTCGAGCGACGGGGAGTCCGCACGGACCAGGTCGCCCAGCTGCGCATCGCGCAGCGCGGTCGCGAGGCGGACCGCGGGCAGGATTCCGTGGATCGCGTCGGCGTGCAGGCCGTCCGGACCGCCCGGCGCATCGGCGACCACGATGCCGTGACCGTCGGTGGCGGGCAGCAGCCGGAGCGCGTCCTCCACGGTGGCCAGCGGCGAGAGTACGAGCGGGGTGTCCCAGGACACCGGCTGGCGCTTGACCCAGCGGATCGCCTCGTCCAGCTCCTGCAGCGGCATGTCCTGCGGCAGCACGCCGATGCCGCCGCGGCGCGCGAGGGTCGCGGCGAGTCGAGGACCGGTCACCGAGTTCATGTTCGAGGACACGAGCGGAACGGTCGCGGGGGTGCCGTCCTGCGGCGCGAGATCGACCTGGAGGCGGCTCGTCACGTCCGAGTGTCGCGGCACCAGGAACACGTCGGAGTAGGTGAGGTCGACCATGGGTCCTTCGCCGGAGAACTGCATGCTCTCAGGGTAGCCGTCCCGGCCCGGATCGCCTCGGGATCGCGTGCGACGGACCGCCGGGAGCGGCCTCCGCACGGGTCGGCGGCGAAAGGTCCCGCCATACGCCGCGATCCACGCCCGCACCGCACCTGTGACACGTTAGGCTTGACACCCGGATGAGTGGCCATACCCGGAGACCACCGGGGACGGATCCCACCAGATTCAGCGATGAAAGAGGGCGATCGAGCGTGTCGAGCCAGGTGACCGGCGTCGGGACTTCTGGAGATGGAGAGTTCGGGGCCAATTCCTGGCTCGTCGACGAGCTGTACGAGCAGTTCAAAGTCGATCGCAACTCCGTCGACAAGGAGTGGTGGCCGGTCCTCGAGAACTACCATCCCTCCCAGCCCGCGGCGGCTCCCGCCGCCCCCTCCGCCCCCGCAGCCGCACCGTCGGCCGCACCGGCCACGGCGGCCGATGCGCATCCGGTGACCGCGCCGATCCCGGTGATCGGCCAGCAGCCGGTGGCGCGCACCACGACGAAGCCCGCGCGCCAGGCCCCGATCCCCGCCCAGGCGCAGGACCGCGCCGCCGCGGAGCCCGGCGCCGAGCAGCACGAGGACGTCGTCACGCCGCTGCGCGGCATGCCGAAGACGCTCGCCGCCAACATGGACGTGTCGCTCACCGTTCCGACCGCGACGAGCGTGCGCACGGTGCCCGCGAAGCTGATGATCGACAACCGCATCGTCATCAACAACCACATGTCCCGCACGCGCGGCGGCAAGGTGAGCTTCACGCACCTCATCGGCTGGGCGCTGATCCAGGCGCTCAAGGAGTTCCCGAGCCAGAACGTCTACTACGCCGAGGTCGACGGCAAGCCCAGCGTCGTCGCCCCCGCGCACGTGAACCTCGGCATCGCGATCGACATCCCCAAGCCGGACGGCACCCGCGCCCTGCTCGTTCCGAGCATCAAGCGCGCGGAATCCCTCACCTTCAGCGAGTACCTGTCGGCCTACGAGGACCTCATCAGCCGCGCCCGCGGCAACAAGCTGACCGCCGCCGACTTCCAGGGCACCACGCTGTCGCTCACGAACCCCGGCGGCATCGGCACCGTGCACTCCGTGCCGCGCCTGATGAAGGGCCAGGGCTGCATCATCGGCGCCGGCGCCCTCGAGTACCCGGCCGAGTTCCAGGGGTCGAGCCAGAAGACGCTCGACGTGCTCGGCATCGGCAAGACGATCACGCTCACCTCGACCTATGACCACCGCGTCATCCAGGGAGCGGGCTCGGGCGAGTTCCTGAAGAAGGTGCACGAGCTGCTCATCGGCGAGCGCGGCTTCTACGAGAGCATCTTCCGCGCCCTCCGGATCCCCTACGCGCCGATCCGCTGGAACAAGGACATCGCGGTCGACCTCGCCGAGCGCATCGACAAGACCGCCCGCGTGCAGGAGCTCATCAACTCCTACCGCGTGCGCGGCCACCTGATGGCCGACATCGACCCGCTCGAGTACGTGCAGCGCACGCACCCCGACCTCGAGATCGAGACCCACGGACTCACCTTCTGGGATCTGGACCGCGAGTTCGTCACGAACGGCTTCGGCGGCCAGCGCCAGCTGAAGCTGCGCGAGATCCTCGGTGTGCTCCGCGACTCCTACTGCCGCACGCTCGGCATCGAGTACATGCACATCCAGGACCCGGATCAGCGCCGCTGGTTCCAGGACAAGGTCGAGGTCAAGTACGTCAAGCCCGGCCACGACGAGCAGCTGCGCGTGCTCAGCAAGCTCAACGAGGCCGAGGCCTTCGAGACCTTCCTGCAGACCAAGTACGTGGGTCAGAAGCGCTTCTCGCTCGAGGGTGCGGAGTCGCTCGTCCCGCTGCTGGACGAGATCCTGCAGGGCGCGGCCGGCGCGGGCCTCGACGGCGCCGCGATCGGCATGGCGCACCGCGGTCGCCTGAACGTGCTCGCGAACATCGCGGGCAAGACGTACGGCCAGGTGTTCCGCGAGTTCGAGGGATCCATGCAGCCGGGCAACCAGCGCGGATCCGGCGACGTCAAGTACCACCTCGGCAAGGAGGGCACCTTCGTCGCCGACGACGGCGCCGAGCTGCCGATCCTCCTCGCCGCGAACCCCTCGCACCTGGAGACGGTCGACGGCGTGCTGGAGGGCATCGCCCGCGCCAAGCAGGACCGCAAGCCGATCGGCACCTTCACCTGGCTGCCGATCCTCGTCCACGGCGATGCGGCGTTCGCCGGCCAGGGTGTCGTCGTGGAGACCCTGCAGATGTCGCAGCTGCGCGGCTACCGCACCGGTGGCACGATCCACGTGGTCGTGAACAACCAGGTCGGCTTCACCACGCTGCCCAACGACTCGCGGACCTCGGTCTACGCGACCGATGTCGCCAAGACGATCCAGGCCCCGATCCTGCACGTGAACGGCGACGACCCCGAGGCCGTGGTGCACGTGGCGCAGCTCGCGTTCGAGTACCGCGAGCGCTTCCACCGCGACATCGTGATCGACCTCGTCTGCTACCGCCGCCGCGGTCACAACGAGGGCGACGACCCGTCGATGACGCAGCCCCTGATGACCGACCTGATCCAGGCGAAGCGGTCGGTGCGCAGCCTCTACACCGAGTCCCTCGTCGGCCGCGGCGACATCACCCAGGAGGAGTACGACCAGGCCAAGGCCGACTTCCAGAACCGCCTGGAGATCGCCTTCGCGGAGACGCACGCGGCGGAGACCGGCGCCACGCCGATCGCCCCCGACCTCGCGCCCGTGGACGACCAGATCGGCTCCCCCGAGGTCACCGGCGTGCCGCTCGAGGTCGTGCACCTCATCGGCGACGCGCATGCGAACAAGCCCGAGGGCTTCACGGTGCACCCGAAGCTGCAGCAGGCGATGGACAAGCGCGTCGACATGAGCCGCAACGGCTCGATCGACTGGGGCTTCGGCGAGCTGCTCGCCTTCGGCTCGCTGCTCGTCGAGGGCACCCCGGTGCGCCTCGCCGGTCAGGACTCGCGCCGCGGCACGTTCGTGCAGCGCCACGCGGTCCTGCACGACCGCGCGAACGGCCAGGAGTGGCTGCCGCTGGCGAACCTCTCCGACAACCAGGCCCGCTTCTTCGTCTACGACTCGCTGCTCAGCGAGTACGCCGCCCTCGGCTTCGAGTACGGCTACTCGGTGGAGCGTCCCGAGGCGCTCGTGCTCTGGGAGGCGCAGTTCGGCGACTTCGTGAACGGCGCCCAGTCGGTCATCGACGAGTACATCTCGGCGGCCGAGCAGAAGTGGGGCCAGCAGTCGAGCGTCGTGCTGCTGCTGCCGCACGGCTACGAGGGCCAGGGACCGGACCACTCCTCGGCCCGCATGGAGCGCTTCCTGCAGCTGTGCGCGCAGGACAACATGACGGTGGCGCGCCCGTCCACGCCGGCGAGCTACTTCCACCTGCTGCGCCGCCAGGCGTACGCACGTCCGCGCAAGCCGCTCATCGTGTTCACCCCGAAGGCGATGCTGCGCCTGCGCGGCGCGACCAGCCCGGTGGAGGACTTCACGCAGGGCCGCTTCGAGACGGTCATCGACGACACCCGGCAGCTCGACCGCGATGCGGTCAAGCGCGTGATCTTCCACTCCGGCAAGGTGCACTGGGATCTCGTCTCGGAGCTCGAGAAGAACCCGAACCCCGAGGTCGCGCTGGTGCGCGTCGAGCAGCTCTACCCCGTGCCGCTGCGCGCGCTGAAGACCGTCGCCGACACGTACCCGAACGCGGAGATCGTGTGGGTGCAGGAGGAGCCGGAGAACCAGGGCGCCTGGCCGTTCCTCGCGCTGCACTTCCAGACCGTCCCCGGTCCGCGGGTCGTCCGTCCGATCACGCGTCCCGCATCGGCCGCGCCGTCGACCGGATCCTCGAAGGTGCACGCCGCGGAGCAGGCCGACCTGCTCTCGCGGGCGCTGACGCTCTGAGCCGTCCGCTCAGCGGATCGACGCGGTGTCCCGGTTCTCCGGGGCGCCGCGTCGTCGTTCCCGCGCCCGTCGCACCGCGGTCACGGCGAGCGCGATGACCGCGACCGCGGCGGGCACCACGAGCGCGGCCCCGGCGAGCAGCAGCAGTCCGACGGTGCAGACCGAGGCGATCACCGCCATCCACCACCCCGGCGTCCGCCGTGGCAGGATCCGGATCGCGGCGATCATGCCGACCACGTAGACGGCGACCATGCTCGCGGTGTGGATGAGGATGAACGGCTGCAGGTCGAAGCCGGTCGCCCAGGACACCGCGAAATAAGCCAGCACGAGCACCATCGAGAGCATCAGGGCCCGCCGCGGCACCGCACCGGACTCGGCGCCCTTCGCGAACCAGCGAGGCAGATCCCCGTTGGACGCGAGGGACGCCCCGAGCTTGCCGAAGGCGGCGAGGTACACGTTGAGCACCCCGAGCGCGACCACCGCCGACACCACGCCGATCAGGGTCGGCGCCGCGCGCACCCCTCCGGCCTCGGCGAGATCGAGCAGGACCACGTCGCCGTGCCCCGCCCGCTCCCCCAGGGCGCCGACCGTCACGACCTGCAGCGCGAGATAGCATCCGCCCGCGAGCACCAGGGTGATGGCCGTGGCGAGCGGGATCGTGCGGCGCGGCCGCGCGAACTCCCCGGAGATGTGCGTCCCGACCTCCCAGCCGGCGAACGCCCACACGAACATCACGATCGCGGTGCCCACCCCGCCCCACCCGTGCGGCAGGAACGGCGTGAAGCTCTCCGGCCGCACCGCGGGCGCCGCGACCGCGACCACCACGACGACGATCGCGAGCAGCAGGCCCGTGAGCACCAGTTGCAGCCAGCCGGTGAGCCGCACCCCGAACAGGTTCGCGACGAAGGGCACCACGAGGAACCCGAGCGCGAGCCAGGGAACGCCGGCGCCGTCGATCCCCACGGCGGTCGCGATGTAGCGGGCCCCGAGCACCGACACGACGGGGCCGCCGGCCGCGACGCCGAAGAGGAACCAGTATCCGGTGGCCCTGGCCGCGGTCGGCCCGAGGGCGCGACGCGCGTAGCTGGCGACGCCGCCCGGGTCCGGATGGCGGGCCGCCAGCGCGGCGAACGCGCCGGCGAGCGGCACCGCCAGGAGCGTGATCACGCCGACCGCGATGAGACTGGCGGGGCCGGCGGTCTTCGCCGCGAGCCCCGGGAGCACGAGGAGCCCCGTGCCGAGGACCGACGCGAGGTACAGCGCGATGCCCTGTGCGAGTCCGAGCCCTGACGGCGCGTGCACCCCGAGATCGGCGGGGTCGGATCCCTCGGCGGGGCGGAGTGCGGTCATGCCCTCACGGTAGCGAGGGCATCCGACATCAGTACCAGATGGTGAGGGCGGGGGCCACAGCGGTGCCGAAGGCGTTCTGGATCGCCGCCGCCGTCTCCGCCGGGGCCGAGATCCGGCCCGCCGCGCGCAGCGTCGGGGCGCTCACGCCGCCGAGGAACAGCGACGACAGCGCGTCGACGCCGAGCTCGACGTCCGGCGCGTCCGTCGTGCCTTCGACGACGCCCCTCCCGTCCGCTCCGACCCGCAGACGCCAGGATCCCTCGGCGAAGCCGAGCGGATCCGCGACCCGCAGCACGAGATCCAGCGGGGCGCGGTACGAGCGCGCGGCGAGCACGGCCGGCACGTCGAGGATCCGCAGCCAGCCGTGGTCGTGCACCGTGGTGTGCACCGCGCGCTGGTTCGCGACGAGCCAGGGCAGCGGATCGTCGATCGGACGGAGGTCCGCATGCACGGTGCGGATCAGGTCGTGGTTGACGGCGAAGGCCCAGAGGGCGCGCAGCGCCTCCGGCGTCTCGGCGTCGAGGTGGCGGATCGCGAGGTCGGCGCCGAACTCCTCGGGGAGCTCGTCGAGCGTGTACGCCAGCACGCCGCGGGTGGCGCCCTCGGCGTCGACGGCCCTGACTCCGCGGACGGCACGCGCCCTCTCGTCCCCCGGCGCGAGCCCTGCCATCCGACGCCAGCGCAGCGGCCAGCCCGGGATGTCGCCCGGCCGGTCGAGACGCGCACGCTCGTGCACCTCGTCGAGCGCCGCCAGCAGCGCATCGGGCTCGAGGTACTCGACCGTCGTGGCCGCGTCCGCGGCGGGCAGGGCGACGCCGCCGGCGCGCCGTGCGTCCACGCGCACGCGCGACACCGGGATCGCGGGACCGAAGCCGTAGCGCCCGTAGATCGTCGCCTCGGTCGCGGTGAGCCCCGCGATCGGGACGCCGGCCGAGGACGCGGCCCGGAGCTCCCCCTCAAGGAGGTTGCGCGCGATCCCGCGACGGCGATGCGTCGCCGCGACCGTGACGATGCTGATCGCCCACATGTCGACGTGCGCTCCTGCGGCACCGGGGACGGTCATCGGCGTCACCCAGGAGTCGACGGTCGCGACCGGCACGTCGACACCGGGCGCGTACACGCCGATGTTGCGCCGCCCGGACATCATCTCGCCCATGGCGCGGACCGTCTCGTCGTCGGGCTCCTTGTCCAGGAAGCCTCGTGCGTCGGCGCGCGCGAATCCGCGCAGCTGCGCCGGATCCGACAGGTCGACGACGCGGTACTCGAGACCGGAAGCGCTCAGGCGCTCCTGCGAGGTCGGATCGACGGGGACGTCACGGGCGTCGAGGTCTGCCATGCCCCCAGCCTAACCACGGCCGCCGACGGCGCGGTCGCCACCGGTCGCCGCGCGGCGGGTCAGTGGACGGCGGCCTGGACGGCGCGCAGTCGCGCCATGACCTGGTCGCGCAGCTCCTCCGGAGCCGTCTCCTTGCACGCCCGCGACACCACCTCGGTCAGCGTGGTCGCGACCAGCGCCTCCTCCGCGCAGGACGGGCAGTTGTCCAGATGCTCGCGGATGTCGGAGTGCTCCGTCTTGCACATCTCGTTGCGGAGGTATTCCTCCAGGTCCTGCCGCGCCTTGGCGCATCCGCAGTCCGTCATTTCGTGCTCCTCGTGCCGGCCGTGGCGATTCCTCGCTCCGCGGCGTAGTCCGCCAGCAGCTCCCGCAGCATGCGGCGCCCGCGGTGCAGGCGGCTCATGACGGTGCCGATGGGGGTCTTCATGATGTCGGCGATCTCCTGATAGGCGAAGCCCTCGACGTCGGCGAGGTACACCGCCAGTCGGAAGTCCTCCGGGACCGCCTGCAGCGCCTCCTTGACGACCGACGCGGGCATCCGGTCGATCGCCTCGGCCTCGGCCGAGCGGCTGTGCGAGGCCGTGGTCGATTCGGCGCCGCCGAGCTGCCAGTCCTCCAGCTCGTCGATCGTGCCCTTC
>NZ_NCKN01000413.1 GCF_002257455.1 Microbacterium sp. 13-71-7 | reverse complement strand
CTTCGACGGAGGCGACGGAGGCCGCCGTCGTCGCACCCGCCGTCGCTGCTCCCGCCCCGGCACCGGCTGCGCCGGCGACCGCCGTCGCTGCTCGCCCCGACGTCTCCACGCCGCTGCCGTTCACGCGCACCGTCTGGAACGGGTCGGCGCCGCGTCGCGCCGTCGCGGAGCCCGCGGCATCGAAACTCCGCCCGACCTGGCCGCAGGCGATCAGCGGCCTCTTCGCCGCGGCAGGCCTCGCGGTCCTGGCCGGGGCCGCGATCGTGCTCGTGCGCGCGTTCCTCAGCCTGCCGTTCATGCAGGACTTCCTCACGACCTACCCGGGCGAATACCACCTGCCCGCGGGGGCGCCCGTCGGGATCCCCGGGTGGATCGGCTGGCAGCACTTCTTCAACGTGTTCCTGATGACGCTGATCATCCGCTCCGGACTGCAGGTGCGCACCCAGAAGCGCCCGACGGCGTTCTGGACGCCGCGCGGCAACCCCAAGGGCAAGATCAGCCTGACGCTGTGGTTCCACCAGGGGCTCGACCTGCTCTGGATCGTCAACGGCGTGATCTTCGTGGTGCTGCTGTTCGTCACGGGGCAGTGGATGCGGATCGTGCCGACGAGCTGGGACGTGTTCCCCAACGCGCTCTCCGCGGCTCTGCAGTATGTGTCATTCGACTGGCCGACCGAGAACGGCTGGGTCAACTACAACAGCCTGCAGCAGCTCGCTTACTTCACGATCGTCTTCCTCGCCGCGCCCGTGGCCATCGCCACGGGGTTCCGGATGTCGGGGCTGTGGCCGAAGAAGGCGGAGGGCCTGTCGAAGGCGTATCCGATCGAGCTCGCGCGCGCGGTGCACTTCCCGACCATGCTGTTCTTCACGGCGTTCATCGTGGTGCACGTGGCGCTCGTGCTGCTCACCGGCATGCTGCGCAACCTGAACCACATGTTCGCCTCGCAGGACGCGGTGACGTGGACCGGCTTCTGGGTGTTCGTGCTCTCGCTCGTGGTGATCGCCGGAGGCTGGCTCGCCGCGCGACCGCTCGTGATCGCCCCCATCGCGAAGGTGTTCGGCCAGGTGTCCGGCCGGTAGATCCGCGCGGGCAGGTTCTTCGCGGGCGGGTTCTTCGCGGCGGGTGCTTCGCGGGCGGCTTTCTTCGCCCACGCCCCCTCGCAGCATCGAGGCCCCCTCGCAGGAGCGAACCCCCGTGGGGGCGTGGATGCTCAGAGGGGGCGTCGGCGCAGAAGCGTGCCCCGGGGGTTGCGTAACCCCTCCCGGTCGCGAACCCGTCCACGCCCCCTCGCAGCATCCACGCCCCCTCGCAGCGTCGAGGCCCCCTCCTAGCGGCGGAC
>NZ_NCKN01000081.1 GCF_002257455.1 Microbacterium sp. 13-71-7 | reverse complement strand
TCGCCGCCCTTTTCCTGCTTGCGGCCGGAGATGACCTGAACCAGGTCACCCTTCTTGATGTTCGCCATGAGTTACAGCACCTCCGGGGCGAGCGAGACGATCTTCATGAACTTCTTGTCACGGAGCTCACGGCCGACCGGACCGAAGATACGGGTGCCGCGGGGCTCCCCGTCGTTCTTCAGGATCACGGCGGCGTTCTCGTCGAACTTGATGTACGAACCGTCGGGACGACGGGTCTGCTTCTTGGTACGGACGATGACCGCCTTGACGACGTCGCCCTTCTTGACGTTCCCACCGGGGATCGCGTCCTTGACCGTGGCGACGATGATGTCGCCCAGGCCCGCGTAGCGACGGCTGGAGCCGCCGAGCACGCGGATGGTGAGCAGCTCCTTGGCGCCGGTGTTGTCGGCGACCTTGAGTCGGGACTCGGTCTGGATCACTTTGCCTTCTCCAGGATCTCCACCAGACGCCAGCGCTTCGTGGCGCTCAGCGGGCGGGTCTCGTTGATGAGAACGAGGTCGCCGATGCCGGCGGCGTTGTTCTCGTCGTGCGCCTTGACCTTCGTCGTACGGCGGATGACCTTGCCGTACAGCGGGTGCTTCACGCGGTCCTCGACCTCGACGACGATGGTCTTGTCCATCTTGTCGCTGACGACGTAGCCGCGGCGCGACTTGCGGTAGCCACGAGCATCGGCGTCGCGCACGTCGTGCGAGACGACCTCTGCCTCAGCGGCAGCAGCCTTCTTCTCAGCCATTACTCGGCCTCCTCCTTCGGCGCGTCAGCCTCGTCGGCCTTCTTCGCCTTTGCCTTGGACGCCTTCTTGGCCGGAGCCTCGACCGGAGCGGGCGTCGCACGGATGCCCAGCTCGCGCTCGCGGATCACGGTGTACAGGCGCGCGATGTCGCGCTTGACGGCGCGGATGCGGCCGTGGCTCTCCAGCTGGCCGGTGGCCGACTGGAAACGGAGGTTGAACAGCTCCTCCTTGGCCTTGCGCAGCTCCTCGACGAGGCGCTGGTCTTCGAACGTGTCGAGCTCGGTCACACCGAGCTCCTTGGTGCCGATCGCCATTACGCGTCGCCCTCCTCGCGCTTGATGATGCGTGCCTTGAGCGGCAGCTTGTGAATGGCACGGGTCAGGGCTTCACGAGCGAGTTCCTCGCTGACGCCCGCGACCTCGAACAGGACGCGACCCGGCTTGACGTTGGCGACCCACCACTCGGGGGAACCCTTACCGGAACCCATGCGGGTCTCGGCAGGCTTCTTCGTGAGCGGACGGTCGGGGTAGATGTTGATCCACACCTTTCCACCACGCTTGATGTGACGGGTCATCGCGATACGAGCGGACTCGATCTGACGGTTGGTCACGTAGGCGGGGGTGAGGGCCTGGATGCCGAACTCGCCGAAGGAGACCTTCGTGCCGCCGGTGGCCGCACCATCACGCTTGGGGTGATGCTGCTTGCGGTACTTGACCTTACGAGGGATAAGCATCAGGCAGACGCTCCTTCTGCGACGGGAGCCTCGTTGCGCGGGCCACGGCGGCGGTCGCCACCACGGTCGTCACGACGGGACTTCGGTGCGTTGGCCTGCTCGCGAGCAAGCTCCTTGTTGGTGAGGTCGCCCTTGTAGATCCAGACCTTCACGCCGATGCGGCCGAAGGTGGTCTTGGCCTCGTAGAAGCCGTAGTCGATGTTCGCGCGCAGCGTGTGCAGCGGCACACGACCCTCGCGGTAGAACTCCGACCGGCTCATCTCCGCGCCGCCGAGGCGGCCCGAGACCTGGATCCGGATGCCCTTCGCACCCGCGCGCTGGGCACCCTGGAGGCCCTTGCGCATGGCGCGACGGAAGGCGACACGAGCAGAGAGCTGCTCGGCGATGCCCTGGGCGACGAGCTGAGCGTCGGCCTCGGGGTTCTTCACCTCGAGGATGTTCAGCTGGATCTGCTTGCCCGTGAGCTTCTCGAGGTCTCCGCGGATGCGCTCGGCCTCGGCGCCGCGGCGGCCGATGACGATGCCCGGACGAGCGGTGTGGATGTCCACACGCACGCGGTCGCGGGTGCGCTCGATCTCGATGTTGCTCACGCCGGCGCGGTCGAGCTGCGTCTGCAGGAGCTTGCGGATCTTGATGTCCTCGGCGACGTAGTCGGCGTAGCGCTGACCCGGCTTGGTCGAGTCAGAGAACCACCGGGACACGTGGTCCGTGGTGATGCCGAGGCGGAAGCCGTACGGGTTTACCTTCTGTCCCATTACTTGCTCGCCTTCTCGTTCTTGGCGACCTCAGGGGTGGCCAGCACGACCGTGATGTGGCTCGTGCGCTTCTTGATCTGGAACGCGCGGCCCTGGGCGCGGGGCTGGAAACGCTTGAGCGTCGTCCCCTCGTCCACGAAGGCGTTCTTGATGTAGAGATCCTGCTCATCGAGGAACTCGCCGTCGCGATCGGCCTTCACCTGAGCGTTGGCGATGGCGGAGTGCACGAGCTTGTAGATCGGCTCGGAGGCGCTCTGCTGCGCGAACTTCAGGATGGCGAGGGCTTCCTGCGCCTGCTTGCCCTTGATGAGGGCGACGACACGACGAGCCTTCTGCGGGGTCACGCGGATGTGCTTCACGCGTGCGATGGATTCGACCATTAGCGGCGCCGCCCCTTCTTGTCGTCCTTCTCGTGGCCGCGGAAGGTGCGGGTGGGCGCGAACTCGCCCAGCTTGTGACCGACCATGGTCTCGGACACGAACACGGGGATGTGCTTGCGTCCGTCGTGCACGGCGATGGTGTGTCCCAGCATGGCGGGGATGATCATCGACCGGCGCGACCAGGTCTTGATGACGTTCTTGGTACCGGCATCGTTCTGAACGATCACCTTGCGAAGCAGGTGCTCGTCGACGAAGGGGCCCTTCTTAAGACTGCGAGGCATCTTCTCTTACTCCTACTTGCGCTTCTTGCCAGCGTTACGGCGACGCACGATGTACTTGTCGCTTTCCTTGTTGGCGTGACGGGTGCGTCCCTCAGCCTGGCCCCACGGGGAGACGGGGTGACGTCCACCGGACGTCTTGCCCTCACCACCACCGTGCGGGTGATCCACCGGGTTCATGGCGACACCGCGGACGGTCGGGCGAACGCCCAACCAGCGCTTGCGGCCGGCCTTGCCCCAGTTGATGTTGGACTGCTCGGCGTTGCCGACCTCGCCGATCGTCGCACGGCAGCGCGCGTCGACGTTGCGGATCTCGCCCGAGGGCAGACGCAGCTGGGCGTAGGGGCCGTCCTTCGCGACCAGGCGCACGGAGACGCCGGCCGAGCGGGCCATCTTCGCGCCGCCGCCGGGGCGGAGCTCGATGGCGTGGATGACGGTACCCGTCGGGATGTTCTTCAGCGGGAGGTTGTTGCCCGGCTTGATGTCGGCGCCGGCACCCGACTCGACGATGTCGCCCTGCTTCAGCTTGTTCGGCGCGATGATGTAGCGCTTCTCGCCGTCGAAGTAGTGCAGCAGCGCGATGCGCGCGGTGCGGTTGGGGTCGTACTCGATGTGAGCGACCTTGGCGTCGATGCCGTCCTTGTCATTGCGACGGAAGTCGATGACGCGGTACTGGCGCTTGTGGCCACCACCGATGTGACGGGTCGTGATGCGGCCCTGGTTGTTACGGCCACCGGTCTTGCTCAGCGGGCGCAGCAGCGACTTCTCCGGCGTCGATCGGGTGATCTCGGCGAAGTCTGCCACCGACGAGCCGCGGCGACCCGGGGTCGTGGGCTTGTACTTGCGAATAGCCATGTTGTGTCCTTATCCCCCGGTCAGTTCACTGCCGTGAAGATGTCGATGGTGCCCGACTTCAGGGCCACGATCGCGCGCTTGGTGTCCTTGCGCTTGCCGGTGCCGAAGCGGGTGCGGCGAGCCTTGCCGACGCGGTTGATCGTGTTGACGCTCGCGACCTTGACGTCGAAGATCTTCTCGATGGCGAGCTTGATCTCGGTCTTGGAGGCGCGGGGGTCCACCAGGAAGGTGTACTTGCCCTCGTCGATCAGGCCGTAGCTCTTCTCGGAGACGACCGGCTTCAGGATGATGTCGCGCGGGTCCTTGTTGGCAGCCGCGGCGAGGATGTTGTCGCTCATGCGGAGACCTCCTCGGTTGCGCCGGACTTCTGCGCGACGAACGCGTCGAAGGCCGCCTTGGTGAAGACGATGTCGTCGGAGTTGACCACGTCGTAGGCGTTCAGCTGGTCGGCGTACAGCACGTGCACGGAGACCAGGTTGCGGACGCTCAGGGCGGTGAGGTCGTCCTCGCGGTCGATGACCACGAGGATGTTCTTGCCCGGGAGCGCCTTCAGGTAAGCGGCGGCCGTCTTGGTGGACGGCTTGCCCTCGATGCCGAAGGACTCGACGACGTGCAGGCGCTCACCGCGGAAGCGGTCGCTCAGCGCACCCACGAGGGCGGCGGCGATCATCTTCTTGGGGGTGCGCTGCGAGTAGTCGCGCGGCTTCGGGCCGTGGACGATGCCACCACCGGTCATGTGCGGCGCGCGGATGGAGCCCTGACGGGCGTTACCCGTGCCCTTCTGCTTGAAGGGCTTGCGACCGGCACCGGAGACCTCACCGCGACGCTTGGTCGAGTGGGTGCCCTGGCGTGCCGCGGCGAGCTGCGCGACGACGACCTGGTGGATCAGCGGAACGTTGGTCTTGGCGTCGAAGATCGCGGCGGGGGCGTCGACCGTACCGGTCTTCTTGCCGCCGGCGAACACGTCGAGCGTCAGAGTGGTGTCAGCCATGGGACTCAGGCACCCTTCACTGCGTTGCGGACGTAGACGATGCGGCCGCGTGCACCGGGGACGGCGCCCTTGACGAGCAGCAGACCCTTCTCGGCGTCGACGGCGTGCACCGTGAGGTTGAGGACGGTCACGCGCTCGCCACCCATACGACCGGCCATGCGCATGCCCTTGAAGACACGGCTCGGGGTCGACGAAGCACCGATGGAACCGGGCTTGCGGTGGTTGCGGTGCGAACCGTGGGAAGCGGAGACACCCTTGAAGTTGTGGCGCTTCATGACACCGGCGAAGCCCTTGCCCTTGCTGGTGCCGACGACGTCGACCAGCTGGCCGGCCTCGAAGGTGCCGTCAACGGTGAGCTCCTGGCCGAGCGCGTAGTCGCCGGCGTCCGCGGTGCGGATCTCGGTGACGTGGCGACGCGGGGTGACCCCGGCGGCCTCGAAGTGCTTGGCGAGGGGCTGCGTGACCTTGCGCGGGTCGATCTGACCGGCCGCGATCTGCACGGCGTTGTAGCCGTCCTTCTCGGGGGTGCGGATCTGGGTGACCACGTTCGGGGCCAGCTCGATCACGGTGACCGGGATCAGCTTGCCGTTCTCGTTCCAGACCTGGGTCATGCCGAGCTTGGTGCCGAGCAGGCCCTTGGAAATCTTTGCGTTGATGTCGACCATCGTGATCCCCTTACAGCTTGATCTCGATGTTGACGTCAGCAGGAAGGTCGAGACGCATGAGCGAGTCAACGGCCTTCGGCGTCGGGTCGACGATGTCGATCAGACGCTTGTGGGTGCGCATCTCGAAGTGCTCGCGGCTGTCCTTGTACTTGTGGGGCGACCGGATGACGCACACGACGTTCTTCTCGGTCGGAAGCGGCACCGGGCCGACGACGGTCGCGCCCGCACGGGTCACGGTGTCGACGATCTTGCGGGCCGACGTGTCGATGACCTCGTGGTCATACGACTTCAGGCGAATGCGGATCTTCTGTCCCGCCATTGTCTGCTCTCTCTCATTAAGCGTCTTACCTGCCCGGACCCGGTGGTCCGGGGGCATTGGACGCGCGACGGCGCGTTCTGCGCCTTCGCACTCCTCCTCCTGACCCGGATCCTTGCGGATCGAGGCCTCTCGAAGGGGCGCACCACTGTTCTGCTGTCAGCCCGGGGCCTTGCGACCCGCGGAAGCCGACCCCCGCACAGGGCAGGGCCTCGGTGAAGAGGTGTCGGTTGTCTGTTCTGCTGCCCGCGGCCCAGATCCCTGCGACCGCTTCCCGGAGGAAGGGCGCCGTCTGTGCACTGCCCTGGCAGTGATCCGGCGCGCATCGGGACGCGCGCCGGAATGTGGAACCTCAATAGTCTACGTGCAGCCCGGGCGTGTCGCAAACTCGGGCGTGTCGCGACGGCGTGTCCGGCGTGTCGGCGGCGACCAGTGTCAGCCCTCGTGCGCCGCGGTCTCCTCGGCCGCCTCGCGGCGGGGCCGCCCCGTCGCCCAGACGAAGCCGATGAGCACGATCAGCGAGCCGCCGATGATCGGCGCCCACCACGGGAATCCGGGGATGTCCGGCGTCGCGCCGGCGGCGTCGAGGTCCTTCTGCGGGGTCGGCGTCACGCGCTCTCCCGTGACCAGGATCCGATGGCTGTTGATGCCGAGCGGGGTGCACGTGACGAGCGTGACCAGGTCCTCCCCCGCCTGCGGACTCAGCGTCTGGGTGTCCTCGGGGAGCACCACCTGGGTGTCGCGCACCCGGTAGGTCAGGACCTGGCCGAACACCTCGACGGTGAAGGTGTCGCCGATCTTGACCTGGTCGAGGTTGTCGAAGAGCGTCGCGCCGGCGAGTCCGCGGTGGGCGGTGAGCACGGAGTGCTGGTCGGCGCCCCCGATCGGAAGGGATGTGCCCTCGAGATGACCGACGCCCTTGGTCAGGGTCGCGTCGGAGGTGCCGTGGTAGATCGGCAGATCGACGCCGATCGAGGGGACGCGCAGCCGTGCCATGACGCCGTCCGCGTCGGCGCGGAGCAGGCTCGGGTAGTCGAACCCCGGAGCCCCCGCCGTGCTGGTCGGCACACGGGATCCGGCTCCGAGCAGAGCGCCTCCGACGAGCGCCTTGTTGTAGGCCCTCGCCTGCTCGAGGGCCTTCTCACGGGCGTCGGGCCCAGAGCCGCCGACCTCGGAGTCGACCTTGACGATGAGCTGGGACTGGTTGTACTGCGACCACCAGCTCGCGACCGTGGGATACATCAGAAGGAGGAGTCCGGCGAACGCGATGGCCGCGAGGATCGCGGTGCCCCAGGGCATCCGCCAGCGAGGGCGCGGGGTCGCTCGCATGTCGCGACGTCGCAGTGGTGCGGTCTGCGTCATGGCGCCCTCCTCGAGGTGCGGGTCGGAACGGGTCCCGGATCCGGGACGGAGAGGCTTCGGGCCGGACCTGTCGTCCGCCGAAGCAGGGAGGAGGGCGGGGACTCGCCCCGCCCTCCTCCTGTCCGTCAGCGGTCACCCCCGAGGGCGACCGCTGACGGACCTGTCATCAGTGACGACGTGCGCGCACGCGACGCACCACGATGGTGCCGAGTCCGGCGGCGACCAGGGCGCCACCGACGATCGCGAACAGGGCGCTGCCCGCACCACCGGTCAGCGGCAGGTTCGGGCCCTGCTGCTGGGTGTTCGAGATCGCGAGGGCCGTCGGCGTCGCGGAGCCCGCGGCGGTGACGGTGACCTGGGTCCACGGGTCGGCGGGCAGCACGTAGCCGGCCGGCGCCTGGGTCTCCTTGAGCCAGTAGTCCTTGCTCTTCACGTCGTTATTGCCGACCCACAGGCCGTCGACGAGGATCTCTCCGGCGTCGTTCGTGGTGAACGGGCCGGCGACCTTCGTGCCGTTCTTGGCGTCGTACACCTCGAAGATCGCGCCCTTGAGGGTGTTCTTCGTCGTGGCGTCCTGCTTGACGACCTTCAGCGCGCCCCAGTTGGTCTGCGGCGTGTTGGTGGTGCGGTCGGAGCCGTTGGTGTTGACGACGGCGGTGTTCAGGATCTGGCCGTCGGCGCCGAGCGACGTCACGGTCGTGGTGATGTCCGCGGTCACGGCGGTCTTGCCGGCGAGCTTGCCGAGGCCGGTCGCGGTGAAGGTGATCACGGTGTTGCCCGAGACGGTGTAGTCGGTGCCCTCGGTCAGGGTGGTGCCGTCGACCTTGACGACCGCGCCGACGTAGGTCAGCCGCGCGTCGAGGTTGTCGGTGATGGAGAAGCTGCGGTAGGTGTCACCGGCGGCGAGGGCGGGGATCGGCGCGTTGACCGTCCAGACGATCTGCGAGCCCAGCACGGGCGCCTTCGGGTCGGCGACCGTCTTGGTCGGCTCCGTGTTGTTCAGCTTGTTCTTCGGGTAGACGTGCACGTTGTACAGCCACGCGCCCTGGTTCGGGTACGGGACCGACACGAGGAACGGCTGCACCGGCGAGACGATCGGGTTCGCACCCGGGCTGGTCTCCGTGACGAGGTACAGGCCGTACGGCAGGTTCGAGACGACGGCCTGACCGGTCGCGTCCGTGGTCGCGGTGGTGCCGGCGGCGACCGAGAACGGCGCCGAGGAGACGTTCGCCGGGGTCGCGGTCTTCGCCTGGTCCCAGCCCGCGGCGGTGGTGAGGTCGATCGGCGTGCCGTTCGAACTCACGCGCTGGACGCTGAACTGGACACCCTCGAGGCCCTTGCCGAGCGCGGCGAGCTTGGCGGCGTCCGTGATCTGGGTGCCGTCGCCCGCCGCACCGGGGTCGCCGGCGTGCTTGTGGATGGTCAGGGTGCCCGTGCTCCCCGTGATGTTCGAGGGGCTCAGGGTGTCGGCGGCGTTCGCGGCCGGCGACACTGCGAGGGCGCCGAGCGCGGCGAGAGCCGCGACTCCGAGGCCGGCTGCGATCTTGCGCAGCCCGAGAGACCTGGTGGTCATTGCCGTTCCTGCTTTCTTTGTCGTTCGTCGACCGGCACCCGCCGGCCGACAGTTGTCCTGCTGTCGGTGAGGTGGGTGGTGCGTCAGGAGGCTCGGCGCGCGTTCCGGCGGAGTCGCAGGACTCCGAGGACCGCCAGCGCGGAGAAGAGGAGGGCGCCGCCGCCGAGGAGGAAGGCGTCGCTGCCGAGACCGCCGGTCAGCGGGAGCACGGCGCCGGCCTGCTGCTCGTTCTGCTGAGCGCCGATGTTCAGCGTCGTGCCCGCGTTGGCCGCGTTCACGGTGAAGGTGAAGGATCCCGCCGCGATGTAGCCCGCGGGGGCCAGCGTCTCCTTGGCGGTGTAGGTCCCCCACGCGAGCTTTTCCAGGCGGAAGGCGCCGGGCGCCGGATCCTGGTCGGGACCGGTGCAGGGACCCGCCGTGCAGTCCTTGACGACGACGCCCTGTGCGGGCAGGCCCGGGCCGGTGAGGGTCCATTCGGATCCGGCGAGCTGGCCGCCGGTGTTCTTGGACGTCTTGGTCCAGACGACGGATCCGGGCTTGCTCGCGTTCGTGATCGTGCACACCGCGTTCGCGTTGGCCGCCACGGTCACGGAGGATCCGCTCACCGTCGCGCCGGTGCAGGTCCAGGCGCCCGCCGCGTAGCCCGCCGGGCTGCCGCTCTCGGTGAGCGCGTAGGTGCCGGGCGCGACGACCGCGGCGGTCACGCTCGGGTCGCCGGTCTTGCCCGTGATGGTCTTCGCGCCGGTCGCGGTGAGGGTCCAGTCGGAGACGACCGAGCCGCCGCCGTACGTGTTGTCGACCTGCTTCTTCAGCGTGAGCGCGGCCGCCGAGGGCTTGTTCGTGATCGTGCACGCCACCGCGTCGCCCGGGGCGACCCCTGTGACGTCGGCGCCCGCGGCTCCGGGCAGGGTCACGGTGCGCGGCGAGCCGGACAGCGGGGTGACGACGCAGCTGCCGCTGACGAAGTCCCATCCCGCCTTCTGGGTCTCGGACACCTTCACGGTCGCCCGCGAGGTCTGCTTGTCGAACGCGACGGTCCAGTTCACGTCACCCGAGGCCGGGGTGGTCTGCGTCGCCGCGGACGGCGTGGACGTGGCGGTTCCGGCGGTCGCGGTCGTCGCCGCGCCGAGGGTCCAGCCCGCACCGGGCGCCGGGTTGTTCCCGGTGATGTCGAGCACGGTCTTGTGCACGGCGACGGTCGCGAGCAGCGGCGAGTTGGTGATGGTGCACTCGACGCTCGCGCCGGAGCGGTTCGGGATCGTGAGCTGACCCGCGGCGTTCGTCGGCACGGCCGCACCGGTCTCGTCGACGCAGACGGTCGAGCTCGCGTAGTCGGAGAGCGTGCCGGGGGATCCGGCCGCGATCGTCTCGGACACGGAGTAGACGCCGTTCTGGATCACCGGGATCGGGCCGACCTGGGCGACCTGCACGCCGTTCGAGGCGCCCGACGTGGTGGCGGTGCCGGACTCGGTCGTCCCGCTCTTGACGGAGAGGCGGAACTGGTCGCCGACATGAGCGCGGGCGACGACGTTCTTCTTGACCGTGAGGTTCGCCGGCGAGTTGCAGCTCGCGAGGTCGGTGCTGCTCAGGCTCGACGTCACGTTGCCGCCGATCTGAGCGCCCGTCGACGCGTTGTACTCGCGGACGGTGTTGCCGTTTCCGAGGTACATCGAACCCGTGGTGTTGAACGCCATGCCGTTGATGCCGGCGAACCCGGAGGGGGCGAAGGAGAACGACTGCGACGCGGGAAGCTGTCCGCCCGTGCCTCCCGCGATCGAGGCCGCGGTGACCGAGTAGACGGAAGTGGTCGTGGCGCTGCCCGCGACGTACAGGTTGCCGCTCGCGTCGAACGCCATGTCGCCGTTGGTGCCTCCCGCGGCGGACGTGTCGATCGTGCCGACCAGCGAGAACGCGCCGGTGCCGGGCACATAGCGGTAGATGTAGAAGCTGCCGCCGGAGAAGCCGCCGAAGAAGAAGTCGCCGGTCTTCAGGTCGACCGCGCCGGCGACGAGGGATGCGGCGGTCGTGTACGTGTCCCCCGTGGACTTCCACGCGGATCCGTCGAAGTACCAGATGGTCGCGGTGCGGGAGTTGTTCGTACGCTCGTAGGCGAGGGCGGTGGCGCCGTTCGCGCCGATGCCGAGGCCGTTGAACGACGAGACACCGGAGGCGGCCGGTCCGACGTTGGAGACGACGCCGTTCGAGACGCGCTGCAGCTGCCCGGTCCCGGAGACGGCGTAGAACGTGCCCGTCGCACAGACGAGGCCGGCGGTGGCGCTCGGTGCGACGCGGGCGGCGAGCGGCCCGGCGATCGCGGAGCGGACCGAGGACACCGACGTCGACGCGGGTGCGGCGGCCGGTGCCGCAGCAGGTGCGATCGCCGCCTGCGCCGCCGGAGTCGCGACGAACGCGAGTCCGATGCTCAGACCCAGCGCCACGACGGCGCGCGCAAAGTACTCCCCAGTCCTCATTGTGCTCCCCAGCCACAACGAAGGTCGTCTCGCTCCCCGCGAAACGTCCTTCACGAGAGCCGATCGCTCGGCTCTCTTCTCCCCAGCGGACCGTCCCCCGGCCCGATGTTCGGGAACCCATTTCCCGTGAGTCCCCTGCGGCTCCCACTCCCCGTGTGAGCCGCGGATCCCGTCCTGCGCGGGCTGACAACCAGACCCCAGTGATCAGGTGCGTTTCCCGTGCGTAGACGATGAATCCACTGATGACGCTACGGCATGCCCCCGCGAAAGACCAAATCGGCCGACGCATCGTGCGAGATCACGGCATGCGGAGACGACGAAGGGCGGAGCGCCGCGGCGCTCCGCCCTTCGGAAGACGTCAGTCCGAGGTCACTCGGTGCCCACGGCCTTGTCGAGGTTGTCGCGGACGCCGTCGATCTGCTCGGCAGCCCCCGGCGCGACCTTCTTGGCGAGATCCGCGGCGCCACCGAGGATGTTGTCGCTGATGCCCTCGGCCTGCTCGCTGTGCAGGACCTCGTCGATCTTGTCCTTGTTCTGCTCGATGAACTCCTTGCCCTTGTTCACGGCGTCGTTGATGGCGTCTTCGAGACCCATGGGGTTCCCCTCCCTAGATCGGACCGGCGATCGGCCCGCACGTGGCCATTCTGCCCGCGCCCGAGCGCGAACGGAAGCACTTTCCCGCGAGGTGACGCCGCGCGTCACGGGTACGACAAAGGGGCCGAGCCCGAAGGCTCGACCCCTTTGCGTGGAAGCAGATGCTTACTTGACGATCTTCGTGACCGTGCCGGCGCCGACGGTGCGGCCACCCTCACGGATCGCGAAGCCGAGGCCCTCCTCCATGGCGATCGGCTGGATCAGCTCGACCGACATGTCGGTGGTGTCACCGGGCATGACCATCTCGGTGCCCTCGGGCAGCGAGATGACGCCGGTGACGTCGGTGGTACGGAAGTAGAACTGCGGGCGGTAGTTCGTGTAGAAGGGGTTGTGGCGACCACCCTCGTCCTTGGACAGGATGTACGCGGTGCCCTCGAAGTTGGTGTGCGGGGTGATGGAACCCGGCTTCACCACGACCTGGCCGCGCTCGACGTCCTCGCGCTTGGTGCCACGGAGGAGAAGACCGCAGTTCTCGCCGGCCCATGCCTCGTCGAGCTGCTTGTGGAACATCTCGATACCCGTGACCGTGGTCTTCTGCGTCGGGCGGATGCCGACGATCTCGACCTCGGAGTTGATCGCGAGGGTGCCGCGCTCGGCGCGACCGGTGACGACCGTGCCACGACCGGTGATCGTGAAGACGTCCTCGATCGGCATCAGGAACGGCTTGTCCTTGTCGCGGATGGGGTCCGGGATCGAGTTGTCGACGGCCTCCATCAGGTCGAGGATCGACTGCGTCCACTTCTCGTCACCCTCGAGGGCCTTCAGACCGGAGACGCGCACGACCGGCGCGTCCTCGGCGAAGCCCTGGCTGGCGAGCAGCTCGGAGACCTCGAGCTCGACGAGCTCCAGGATCTCCTCGTCGTCGACCATGTCGGCCTTGTTCAGCGCGACCAGCAGGTACGGCACGCCGACCTGCTTGGCGAGCAGCACGTGCTCACGGGTCTGCGCCATCGGGCCGTCGGTGGCGGCGACCACGAGGATCGCGCCGTCCATCTGAGCCGCACCGGTGATCATGTTCTTGATGTAGTCGGCGTGACCGGGCGCGTCGACGTGAGCGTAGTGACGCTTCGGGGTCTCGTACTCGACGTGCGAGATGTTGATCGTGATACCGCGCTGACGCTCCTCGGGAGCGGAGTCGATCGACGCGAAGTCGCGCTGAACGTTGGTGGCCGACGGGAACTTGTCGGCGAGCACCTTCGAGATCGCAGCGGTGAGCGTGGTCTTGCCGTGGTCGACGTGACCGATCGTTCCGATGTTCACGTGCGGCTTGGTCCGCTCGAACTTGGCCTTAGCCACTGGGTCCTCCTCAGGACGTCATGTAGGGGCACCGGGCACTGGATTGTGACCGCTTTCCTACGGGTTTGATTCTCAGTTTAGTAGAGAGACGATGTGAAGTTGTCTGAGTGCCTGGCGGATCCGCGGCCGGGGCCCCGGATCCGCCAGGCTCCTAGGGCTTACTCGCCCTTGGTCTTCTGGATGATCTCGTCGGCGACGGCGCGCGGGACCTCGGCGTAGCTGTCGAACTCCATGGAGTAGACGGCACGGCCGGAGGTCTTCGAGCGCAGGTCGCCGATGTAGCCGAACATCTCGGACAGCGGGACCGAGGCGCGGACGACCTTGACGCCCTGGGCGTCCTCCATCGACTGGATCTGGCCACGACGCGAGTTCAGGTCGCCGATGACGTCGCCCATGTACTCCTCGGGAGTACGGACCTCGACGGCCATCAGCGGCTCGAGCAACACGGGGTTCGCGCGGCGCGCGGCCTCCTTGAAGCCCATCGATCCGGCGATCTTGAACGCCATCTCCGAGGAGTCGACGTCGTGCGCGGCACCGTCGGTCAGGATCGCCTTGACCCCGACCATCGGGTAGCCGGCCAGGACGCCGACGTTCATCGCGTCCTGGAAACCGGCGTCGATGGATC
Organism: Microbacterium sp. 13-71-7; assembly: GCF_002257455.1. Classification (GTDB taxonomy): domain Bacteria; phylum Actinomycetota; class Actinomycetes; order Actinomycetales; family Microbacteriaceae; genus Microbacterium. The sequence goes on along the minus strand of NZ_NCKN01000081.1, from coordinate 2,348 downwards.
CGATGTACTCGCGCGGCACGCGGCCACCGGTCACGGCGTTCTCGAACTCGTACGACTTCTCGGCAGCGAGATCGAGGGGCTCGATCGTGAACTGGATCTTCGCGAACTGACCAGAACCACCGGTCTGCTTCTTGTGCGTGTAGTCGTACTTCTCGACGGCCTTCTTGATCGTCTCGCGGTACGCCACCTGCGGCTTGCCGACGTTGGCCTCGACGTTGAACTCGCGCTTCATGCGGTCGACGAGGATGTCCAGGTGCAGCTCGCCCATGCCCTTGATGGTCGTCTGACCGGTCTCGGGGTTGAGCTCCGTGCGGAACGTCGGGTCCTCTTCGGCGAGCTTCTGGATGGCGACACCCAGCTTCTCCTGGTCGGCCTTGGTCTTCGGCTCGATCGCGACCTCGATGACGGGCTCCGGGAAGGTCATCGACTCGAGGACCACCGGCGAGGTCGGGTCGGTGAGGGTGTCACCCGTGGTGGTGTCCTTCAGACCGATGACCGCGTAGATGTTGCCCGCGGTGACCGCGGAGACCGGGATCTCCTTGTTGGCGTGCATCTGGAAGATCTTCCCGATGCGCTCCTTCTTGCCCTTGGTCGAGTTGACGACCTGGGCACCGGAGTCGAGGTGTCCCGAGTAGACGCGCACGTAGGTGAGGCGACCGAAGAACGGGTGCACGGCGACCTTGAACGCGAGGGCCGCGAACGGGTCCTTCGCGTCGGGGTGACGCTCGATGATCGTGTCGTAGTCCTTGGGGTCGTGCGCCTCGATCGAACCCACGTCGAGCGGGTTCGGGAGGTAGTCGATGACGGCGTCGAGCATCGGCTGGACGCCGCGGTTCTTGAACGCCGAACCGCACAGCACCGGGTAGATCTCGGAGGCGACGGTCATCTTGCGGATCGCGCCCTTGATCTCGGCGACGGTGAGCTCCTCGCCGCCGAAGAACTTCTCGAGCAGCACGTCATCGCTCTCGGCGACGGTCTCGAGCAGTGCCTGACGGTACTCCTCGGCCTTGTCCTTGAGGTCGGCCGGGATCTCCTGCACCTCGTAGGAGGCGCCCATGGTGACGTCACCCTTCGAGTCGCCGGCCCAGACGAGCGCGCGCATCTCGATGAGGTCGACGACGCCGACGAAGCTGCTCTCGGAGCCGATCGGGAGCTGCAGCACGAGGGGCTTGGCGCCCAGGCGGTTCACGATGGTGTCGACCGTGTAGTAGAAGTCGGCGCCCAGCTTGTCCATCTTGTTGACGAAGCAGATGCGCGGGACGTTGTACTTGTCGGCCTGACGCCACACGGTCTCGGACTGGGGCTCGACGCCCTCCTTGCCGTCGAACACGGCGACCGCGCCGTCGAGGACGCGGAGCGAGCGCTCCACCTCGACCGTGAAGTCCACGTGACCGGGGGTGTCGATGATGTTGATCTGGTTCTTGTTCCAGTAGCAGGTCACGGCGGCAGACGTGATCGTGATGCCGCGCTCCTTCTCCTGCTCCATCCAGTCGGTCGTCGAGGCGCCGTCGTGGGTCTCGCCGATCTTGTGGTTCACACCCGTGTAGAACAGGATGCGCTCGGTCGTCGTGGTCTTACCGGCATCGATGTGCGCCATGATACCGATGTTGCGGACCTTGCTCAGGTCGGTGAGCACTTCTTGTGCCACGGGGGTGTCCTTATCTTCTTGCTGTCGTCACGCGACGAAGGAAAGTGTGGGGTGCCGGGACCGGATCCTGTGCTTCGACGAGCTCAGCAGCCGGATCCGATCCCGGCCCGACTGGTTCTTACCAGCGGTAGTGCGCGAAGGCGCGGTTCGACTCGGCCATCTTGTGAGTGTCCTCGCGGCGCTTGACCGCGGCACCCAGGCCGTTCGAGGCGTCCAGGATCTCGTTCTGGAGACGCTCGGTCATGGTCTTCTCACGACGGCTCTTGGCGTAGCTGACGAGCCAGCGGAGGGCGAGGGTGTTCGCGCGGTGCGGCTTCACCTCGACCGGGACCTGGTAGGTCGAGCCACCGACGCGGCGGCTGCGGACCTCGAGGGTCGGGCGCACGTTGTCGAGCGCCTTCTTCAGGGTGGCGACGGCGTCCTGACCGTTCTTCGCCTCGACGCCCGAGAGGGCGCCGTAGACGATCGACTCGGCGAGGGACTTCTTGCCGTCGACCAGGATCTTGTTCACCAGCGAGGTCACGATCGGAGCACCGTAGACCGGGTCGTTGACAACGGGGCGCTTGGGGGCGGGGCCCTTACGAGGCATCTAACTCAACCCTTCTTCGCGCCGTAGCGGGAACGAGCCTGCTTACGGTTCTTGACGGCCTGGGTGTCCAGGGCGCCGCGGACGATCTTGTAGCGGACACCGGGGAGGTCC
>NZ_NCKN01000080.1 GCF_002257455.1 Microbacterium sp. 13-71-7 | reverse complement strand
GGCGGCGGCCAGCGCATCGCGCCCGTGGCGCCGGGCGCGGAGCTCCCCCGGCGCGAGTCCGAACACCTCGCGCACGGTGTCGTTGAACTGACGCACGCTGGCGAACCCCGCGGAGAACGCGACGTCGGCGATCGGCAGGTCGGTGCCGACCAGCAGCATCCGGGCGGTGTGCGCGCGGTGGGCGCGGGCGAGGGCGAGCGGCCCGGCGCCGAGCTCCCCGGCGAGCAGCCGGGTGAGGTGGCGCGAGGAGTAGCCGAGCCGTGCGGCGAGCCCGGGGACGCCCTCGCGCTCGACGATGCCGTCGGCGATGAGACGCATCGCGCGGGCCGCCACGTCGCCGCGCAGGTTCCACTCCGGCGAGCCGGGCGCCGCCTCCGGCAGGCAGCGCTTGCAGGCGCGGTAGCCGGCCTCGTGCGCGGCCGCGCTGGTCGGGAAGAACGTGACGTTCTCGGGCTTGGGCGTGCGGGCGGGGCAGCTCGGACGGCAGTAGATCCCGGTCGAGCGCACGGCCGTGACGAACTGCCCGTCGAAGCGGGTGTCGCGCGCGTCGATCGCGCGGTACCGCTCGTCGAAGGTCATCCCTGGGAAGCTCATGCCTCCACTCTGACACGTCCGAATCCCGCAGGCTCGCGGAAATCGGACACGGCAGTGGCCGACCGTTCCGGGCCGCGCTCACGCAGCGCGACCCGGGAACGGCTCAGTGGAAGAAGTGGCGCTCGCCCGTGAAGAACATCGTCACGCCGGCCTTGCGGGCGGCGTCCACGACCTCCTCGTCCCGGACGGATCCGCCCGGCTGCACGATCGCGGTGACGCCCGCGTCGATGAGCACCTGGGCGCCGTCCGCGAACGGGAAGAACGCATCGGAGGCGGCGACGGATCCGGCCGCGCGATCTCCGGCCCGCTCGACCGCGAGGCGGCACGAGTCGACGCGGTTGACCTGGCCCATGCCGACGCCGACCGTGGCGTTCCCCTTGGACAGCACGATCGCGTTCGACTTCACGGCGCGGCACGCCTTCCACGCGAAGATGAGGTTCTCCATCTCGAGGTCGTCCGGGCGCTCACCCGAGACGAGCTCCCAGTTCTTGGCGACCGAGACGATGTCGTCCGGGAACCGGTCCGCGTCCTGCAGCAGCAGGCCGCCGGAGACCAGGCGCACGTCCATCTGCTCCTGCTGCCAGTCGTCGGGCAGCTGCAGCAGGCGCAGGTTCTTCTTCGCCTTGAACACCTCGAGCGCCGCCGGCTCGAAGGCCGGGGCGACGATGACCTCGGTGAAGATGTCCTTGAGGTTCTCCGCCATCTTCAGCGTCACGGTGCCGTTCGCGGCGATCACTCCGCCGTAGGCCGAGACCGGGTCGCACTCGTGCGCGCGCAGGTGCGCGCTCGCGATCGGGTCCAGGGCGTTGGGCGCCGTCGTCGCGATGCCGCACGGGTTGGCGTGCTTGATGATCGCCACCGCGGGGTGCACCATGTCGTACGCCGCGCGCAGCGCCGCATCGGCGTCGACGTAGTTGTTGTACGACATCTCCTTGCCCTGCAGCTGCGTGGCCTGGGCGATGCCGTGTCCGCCGGCGCGCGTGTAGATCGCGGCGCGCTGGTGCGAGTTCTCGCCGTAGCGCAGCGTGGCGAGCCGCTCGGCGTTGATCGTGAGGTGCTCCGGCAGCTCGCTCTCGCTCGACAGCGTGCCGTCGGAGAACCACTGCGCCACGGCCGTGTCGTAGGCGGCGGTGTGCGCGAAGGCGCGCGCCGCGAGCTCACGACGCTGGGCGAGCGTGGTGCCGCCCTCGTCGAGCGAGCGGACGAGCGAAGGGTAGGACTCGGGCGACACCACGATCGCCACGTTGGCGTGGTTCTTCGCCGCGGCGCGCACCATGGCGGGGCCGCCGATGTCGATCTGCTCGACCACGTCGTCGCCGACCGCGCCGGAGGCGACGGTCTGCACGAACGGGTAGAGGTTCACCACGACGAGCTCGAACGGGCTGATCCCCCGCTCGGCGAGCTGACGCTCGTGGTCCTCGAGCCGCAGGTCGGCCAGCAGGCCGCCGTGGATCGCCGGGTGCAGCGTCTTCACGCGCCCGTCCAGCATCTCGGGGACGCCGGTCACGGACGCGACGTCGGTGACCGCGAGGCCCGCGTCCCGGATCGCCTGCGCCGTGGATCCGGTCGACACGATCTCGATGCCGTTGTCGGCGAGCGACTGCGCGAGCGGCACGAGTCCGGTCTTGTCGCTGACGGACACCAGTGCGCGACGGATGCGCACGGCGTCGCGGGGGCGGTAGAGGGACGGGTCGTGGGCGGGACCTGCCATCGTGTTTCCTTCCGGGTAGACGTCGGTTCTCGTCAGCGGCCTGCGGCCGAGGGGGATCCGAGATCGTGGGGGCGGGCGCCGAGGTCGAGGGAACCCTCGGCGATGCGTCGGACGACGTCGATCAGCAGACGCCGCTCGACGGGCTTGATGCGCTCGTGCAGGGAGGACTCGGTGTCCCCCGGCTGCACCGGCACGCGCTCCTGCGCGAGGATCGGTCCGCTGTCGACGCCGTCGTCGACCACGATCACGCTGGCTCCGGTCTCGCTCGCGCCGGCCGCGAGCGCATCGCGCACGCCGTGCGCTCCGGGGAACTCGGGCAGGAACGCCGGGTGCGTGTTGATGATGTTCGGGGCCCACGCCGCCACGACGTCGCGCGGCAGCAGGCGCATCAGGCCGCTCAGCACGATGAGGTCGGGTCGCCAGACCTTCAGCTGCGCGTCGAGCTCCGCGCCCCACGCCTCACGGCTGTCGAACGCCTCCCAGGGGACGACGAAGGAGGGGATCCCGAAGGCCTCGGCGTGAGCGAGCCCGTCGGCTTCCCGATCGGCTCCGATCACGATGATGCGCGCCGGGAATCCGGGGTCGGCGGCCGCGTCGAGGAGGGCACGAAGATTCGAGCCGGTGCCCGAGATGAGTACGGCGACCGTCAGCACCCAGACAGTCTAGCCGGGAGCTCCCGGCCGCCGATCACGTGAGACGGTCCACCGCCCGGTCCCGGTCGTCGTCGATCCAGGCGGCGTCGACGTCGCCGTGGCGGCGCGGGGCGAGCAGCAGGATCGCGGCCCCGACGAGCAGCTCGAGTCCGAGGGCGAGCGCGACAGGACCAGGATCGGGCCCCGCGACGGCGAGCCGTCCGGGACCGAGGGATCCGCGCGACAGCGCCGCGAGCAGCGCTCCGGATCCGCCGGCGAGCGCGGCGATCCCGACGGCGGTCACCACGCGGGGTCCGATCCCGGCCTCCGCCCCCGCCGACACCTGTCGCGAGCGGATCACCCATCCCGCGAAGGCGCCCGCGGCGATCGGCAGGAGCACGACGATGAGCGCCCACGGCGAGGAGCTGTCCGGCACGAGGCCCAGCAGCGGCACCCCCGGCACGACGCCCAGCACGGTGCCCGCGGGAGAGACGGCGGTGCCCGCGCCGATCGCGAAGCCGGGGCCCGCGATCCACGCCACCGCCCACGCCACGAGAGTCGGCAGATACGCGAGTTGCGCGAGGCCGATCACGACCACGCCGAGGCCGTCGGCGCGGAGCGATTCGAAGAGCGCCACGCTCTGCCCGCCGCGGAGGATCCCGGCGAGCGCGACCGCGAGCGCCGCGGCCCCGATGACGCCTGCCACGGCGGCCGCGGCTCCTCGCACGACCTCGCCGGGCACCTGCGCCCAGTCCGGCCGGCGGTCCAGCGCGTCCTGCACGCGGTCGACGACGCCGCCGTCGCCCTCGCTCCACGCCGTCGCGATCGCCCCGGCGAGAGCGCCGCACAGGAACACCAGCGGCGGGAACAGGATCGCGAGCCAGAGCGGCGCCTTCAGCACCCCGAGGCCGCCGGTCAGCGCCGCGAGCGCGGAGATCACGGTGAAGGTCGCCGTTCCGCTCACGACGCCCGAGATCCAGGATCCGGCGAGCGCGGCCCTGCGGCCGGAGCGCGCCGCGAAGATCGCGGTGAAGCCGAGGAAGAGCAGCGGAGGCACCGAGAGCGCGAAGGACGCCGCGGACGGATCCAGGCCGGCCGTGCGCACCAGCGCATCGGGAAGCGCGACGGAGAGCGGGACGCCGTGGCCGAACTGCCAGAGCGTCGCGGCGCTCGGCCAGAGGGCTCCCCAGTCGGCGTTCGTCCCGAACGCGACGGCCCAGATCACGGCGAGAGGCGCGAGCAGCACGGCGAGACCGATGGCCGCGGCGACGATCGCATCGACCGCCGCCAGGAGCACGATGAGGAGGCGTTGCATGACGACTTCGAGCCTACGTGCTCCGCCTCGCGCTCCCCTGCGGGCGCGCGGGGCCGCGACGCGACGGCGCGGAGGAGGCCCTCCCCGCGATACGGTTTTCCGCGGAGGTCCCCCATGACAACTGTCCCCCCGCCCGTGTCCGACCCCGTCGCCGCCGAGCCGAAGAACGCGGTCGACCGCTTCTTCGAGATCACCCGGCGCGGATCCACCCTCGGCACCGAGATCCGCGGCGGCATCGTCACGTTCGTGACGATGGCGTACATCGTGATCCTCAACCCGATCATCCTGTCCACCCCGGACGTCGCCGGCCACACGCTGCCGGGCGGCGCGGTCGCCGCGGCCACGGCGCTGACCGCCGGCGTCATGACGATCCTGTTCGGGCTGATCACGCGGCTGCCGTTCGCCTTCGCGGCCGGCCTCGGCATCAACGCCTTCCTCGCCTTCACCGTGGTCGGCTCGGTCACCTGGGCCGAGGCGATGGCGCTCGTCATGATCAACGGCGTCATCATCGTCCTGCTCGCCGCGACCGGCCTGCGCAAGCTCATCTTCGACGCGGTCCCCGTGCAGCTCAAGCTCGCCATCACCGTCGGCATCGGCCTGTTCATCGCCTTCATCGGATTCGTGAACGCCGGCTTCGTGACCTCGACGAAGCAGGCGTCCCCTCCGGTCGACCTCGGCATCGGCGGATCCGTCGCCTCCATCCCGACTCTGCTGTTCGTCCTCACCCTGCTGATCGGCGGCGTGCTCATCGCGCTCCGCGTCAAGGGCGCGATCCTCATCGCGCTCGTGGGCGGAACGGTCCTCGCCGCGATCCTCAACCTGATCTGGCCGTTCGGCCAGAACTTCGGCTTCACCGGCAGCATCGTGGGTCTCCCCGACCTGAGCCTGATCGGCCAGGTCGACTTCGGCTTCGACCTCGCGAAGGTCGGCGGCGTGACCCTGGTGATGTTCATCTTCACGCTGCTGTTCTCGAACTTCTTCGACGCGATGGGCACGATGACCGGTCTCGCGAAGGAGGCCGACCTCGCCGATGAGAAGGGCGACTTCCCGCGCATCAAGTCGGCGCTCGTCGTCGAGGGCGTCGGCGCGATCGTCGGCGGCGGCACGTCGTCCTCCTCCGCGACCGTCTTCGTCGAGTCCGGCGCCGGCATCGGCGAGGGGGCGCGCACGGGCCTCGCGACGACGATCACCGGAGCGCTCTTCCTGCTCGCGATGTTCTTCACGCCGCTCACCGCCCTCGTGCCCAGCGCCGTGGCCGCCGCGGCGCTGGTGCTCGTCGGCGCGATGATGCTCTCGCAGATCAGGAACATCGATCTCAGCGACTTCCGCGTGCTGCTTCCGGTCTTCCTCACGGTCACCGTCATGCCGATGACGTACTCGATCGCCAACGGCATCGGCGCCGGATTCGTCAGCTGGATCGTCGTGAACGCGCTCACCGGCCGGGCCAGGACGATCCACCCGCTGCTCTGGGTGGTCGGCGTCGGATTCGTGCTGTTCTTCGCCCGCGGCCCGATCGAGGCGCTGCTCGGCGCCTGATCCCGGCTGATCCCGGCTGATCCCGTCTGATCCCGGCTGATCCCGTCGAGGCCCCCTCGCAGTATCGAGGCCCCCTCCCAGTAACGCTTCTGGGAGGGGGCCTCGATGCTCAGAGGGGGCCTCGACGTGCAGAGCAGGGCGGGCCAAGGCCCGCGTCGTCGCGCGCCGCGCGGTCAGAGCGCGAGGGGAACGCCGGCCTCGGGCATGCGCAGGCGGTGCGCGAGGCCCGCGTAGCCGAACTCGCGGACGAGGCGCTCGCGGGTTTCCGTGAAGTGGTGCCAGCCTTCGGCGTGGATGGGCACGATCACGGCGTCGCCGAGCTCGCGCGCGGCCGCGACGGCGGTGCGCGCATTGAGCGTGAGGTCGGCGTCGCCGAAGCGCCCGACGTTGGCCGCTCCGGCGAACAGCACGGCGACGTCGATCCGCCCGATCCGCGCCGCGATGGCCGCGACGACCTCGACCGAGGCGTTGTCGCCCGAGACATAGAGCACGGGCTCCCCCGGGGCGCTCAGCACGAAGCCGGTCACGGTGCCGGAGAGCTCCTCCGCGCCCTCGGGCCCGTGCAGTGCGGGCACCGCGGTCACCTCCACCTCGCCGAGGCGATGCGTCTGCCACGGGGCGAGCCCGGTCACGCCGTCGACGCGTCCGGCCGCCTCCGGAGTCGACAGCACCACGCCCGCACGGGGCAGGAACGCGCGTCCCAACTCGTCGAGGTTGTCGGGGTGCTGGTCGTGCGAGAGCAGCACGGCGTCGATCGCACCCACCTCGTCCGCGCCGAACGCGGGCCCGCTCAGCTTGTGCAGCGCGATGCCGCCTTCGTACGTGCGCGGCGCGTCGAAGGTCGGATCCGTCAGCAGGCGCAGGCCCGCGTACTCGATGATCGCGGTCGGTCCGCCGATGAGGGTCAGGGTCACGGAGTTCTCGGTCATGGATCCATCGTGGCGTGATCGTTCCCTTCGCAGGAGTGGCCTCAGCGACACCTTTCGATAAGATCAGGCCATGCGCACCGCCGCCGTCCTGGCCTTCCCGGGGATCAGCCCCTTCCACCTGTCCGTGCCGCTCCTGGTCTTCGGCGGCGTCGGCGTGAGCTCGGTCGACGACGCCGCCTACCGCACCGTCACGGTCGCGGAGGAGCCGGGGCCCGTGCCCACCGCCGCGGGCCTGGATCTCATCGTGACCGAGGGTCTCGACGCCCTCGTGACGGCGGACCTCGTCGTGATCCCGAGCTGGGATCCCGAGATCGCGCCGAGCGTCGCCCTCCTCGACGCCGTGCGCGCGGCGCACGCCCGCGGCGCCCGGATCCTGGGCCTGTGCCTCGGCGCCTTCGTCGTGGCCGCGAGCGGCATCGTGGACGGCAGAGAGCTCTCCACGCACTGGTCGGCGGGGCCGCAGCTCGCCGCACGCCATCCCGAGGTCACCGTGCGCTGCGAGGCGCTGTGGACGGATCTCGGCGACGTGGTCACCTCGGCCGGGGTCGCCGCGGCGCTGGACTGCTGCCTGCACATCGTCCGCACCGAGCTCGGCAGCGCGGTCGCGGCCGACCTGGCGCGCTCGCTCGTGATGGCGCCGCACCGGGAGGGCTCGCAGGCGCAGTTCCTCTCCCGTCCGCTCGCCGCAGACCGGAACGGCGACGAGATCGACCAGGCGATCGCCTGGGCGCTGGGGAGGCTCTCCGAGTCCACGCCGATCGACGCCTGGGCCGGCGCCGTGCACCTGTCCCGCCGCACGTTCAGCCGCCGCTTCCGCGACCGCACGGGCACGAGCCCCGGGGACTGGCTGCTGCAGCGCCGTCTGGACGAGGCGCGCCGCCTGCTCGAGACCTCGGATCTACCCGTCGACGCCGTCGCCCACCGGACCGGCTTCGGCAGCCCCGTGACCCTGCGCCACCATTTCCGTGCGCGCTACGGCACCACCCCCGGCGCGCACCGCCGCGCGTTCGCGGACCCCTCATAACGGAGTCGTCCCCATCAGCGCACGCTCTGGGGTGCGCTGATGGGGACGACTCGGGGTGGTGCGGTGCCTCAGAGGGCGGCGTAGACCTCGCGCAGCAGGGCGGCGGTCTCGGACGGCGTCTTGCCGACCTTGACGCCGGCGGCCTCGAGGGCCTCCTTCTTCGCCTGCGCGGTGCCCGCGGAGCCGGAGACGATGGCGCCGGCGTGGCCCATGGTCTTGCCCTCGGGGGCCGTGAAGCCCGCGACGTAGCCGACGACCGGCTTGGTGACGTTGGCCTTGATGAACTCGGCCGCGCGCTCCTCGGCGTCGCCGCCGATCTCGCCGATCATGACGATCGCCTTGGTCTCGGGGTCCGCCTCGAACGCGGCGAGCGCGTCGATGTGCGTCGTGCCGATGACCGGGTCGCCGCCGATGCCGATGGCGGTGGAGAAGCCCAGGTCGCGCAGCTCGAACATCATCTGGTAGGTCAGGGTGCCCGACTTCGAGACGAGGCCGATCGGGCCCTTGCCGGTGATGTTCGCCGGGGTGATGCCCGCGAGCGCCTCGCCCGGGGTGATGATGCCGGGGCAGTTCGGGCCGATGATGCGGGTCTTCCCGCCCTTCTCGACCGCGTACGCCCATGCCTCGGCGGAGTCGCCGACCGGCACGCCCTCGGTGATGACGACGAGCAGCGGGATCTCGCTGTCGATGGCCTCGACCATGGCGTCCTTCGTGAACGCCGGCGGCACGAAGGCGACCGAGACGTTGGCGCCGGTCTTCTCGATGGCCTCGGCGACGGATCCGAACACCGGCAGCTCGACGGCGTTGCCGTCCTTGTCGGTGTGCGAGACCGTGGTGCCGGCCTTGCGCGCGTTCACGCCGCCGACGACGTTCGTGCCCGCCTTCAGCATGAGCGCGGTGTGCTTGGTGCCCTCGCCGCCGGTGATGCCCTGGACGATGACCTTGGAGTCCTTGTTGAGGTAGATCGACATGTTCCTTGTCCTTGTCTCGTCAGAAGGTCAGGCGTTCGCCAGCTCGGCGGCCTTGTCGGCGCCCTCGTCCATGGTGGCGGCGAGCGTGACGAGCGGATGGGCGGCGGCCTGGAGGATCGCGCGACCCTCCTCGACCTGGTTGCCGTCGAGGCGCACGACCAGCGGCTTGGTGGCCGTGTCGCCGAGGATCTCGAGGGCCTTGACGATGCCCTCCGCGACGGCCACGCAGCTGGTGATGCCGCCGAAGACGTTGACGAAGACGCTCTTGACCTGCTCGTCGCCGAGGATCACGTCGAGGCCCGAGGCCATGACCTGGGCGTTCGCGCCGCCGCCGATGTCGAGGAAGTTGGCCGGCTTCACGCCGCCGTGGTTCTCGCCCGCGTAGGCGACGACGTCGAGGGTCGACATGACCAGACCCGCGCCGTTGCCGATGATGCCGACCTGACCGTCGAGCTTGACGTAGTTCAGGCCCGACTCCTTGGCCTTGGCCTCGAGCGGGTTCTCGGTCGCCTTGTCGGCGAGCTCCTCGTGCTCGGGGTGGCGCACCTCGGAGGCGTTGTCGTCGAGCGTGACCTTGCCGTCGAGGGCGATGATGTCGCCCTCCTCGGTCTGCACGAGCGGGTTGACCTCGACCAGGGTCGCGTCCTCGCCCTTGTAGACCTCGTACAGCTTCACGAAGACGTCGGCGACCTTCTCGGCCAGACCCGGCTCGAAGTTGCCGGCCTTGGCGATCTCGAGCGCCTTCTCGGGGGTGATCCCCTCGAGCGGGTTGACCTCGACGCGGGCGAGAGCCTCGGGCTTCTCGACGGCAAGCTGCTCGATCTCCATGCCGCCCTCGACCGAGGCGAGGCTCAGGTAGGAGCGGTTGGAGCGGTCCAGCAGCACGGAGAAGTAGAACTCCCGGGCGATGCGGGCGCCGGCCGCGACCATGACGCGCTTGACGACGTGGCCCTTGATGTTGAGGCCGAGGATCGCCTTGGCCGCCTCATACGCCTCGTCGGGGTTCTTGGCGACCTTCACGCCACCGGCCTTGCCGCGGCCGCCGGTCTTGACCTGCGCCTTGACGACGACCACTCCGCCGAGCTTCTCCGCCGCTGCCTTCACCTCCTCGGGGGTGTCAGCGACGATGCCGGCGAGGACCGGCACTCCGTACTTCTCGAAAAGGTCTCGTGCCTGGTACTCGTAGAGGTCCACGTGCAGTCCTTCGCTGGTTGCGACGAATGGGACGCGACAGGAATTCTGTCGGGTGTCGATGTGAGTCGACCCGATAGGCCAGCCTACTACCGCGGAATCACGCTTCCTGACCGCGTGCGCCGCCGCCCGTCTGGCCCGCGAGACGTCGGATGAGTCGGCACCCCCGCGCAGGATCCGGACAACTAGGCTCCTCCTATGACCGAGCACGCCGACGTGTCCCCCGCTCGCACCGCCGTGGTGCGCGCTGCGCTCGAGCTGTTCTCCGCCCAGGGCTTCGACTCGACCTCGGTCGAGCAGATCGCCAAGGCCGCAGGCATCTCGCGCTCCACGTTCTTCCGCCAGTTCGGCGGCAAGGACGATGTCGTCTTCGCAGATCATGAGGAGCTCCTCGACGGGCTGCGCCGCTACCTCGAGCGCCCGCATGCGAACCCGTGGACGGCCGTGTGCGACGGGTCTCTGATGGTGTTCCGCTCCTTCGCCGCCGACCCGGAGATGGCGCGACTGCGCTACCAGGTGGTGCGCGAGGTGCCGACGCTCCGCGACCGCGAGATCGTGACGGTGTTCCGCTACGAGCGCCTGTTCGACGAGTACCTGCGCCGCTCGATGCCGGATCTGGATCCGCTCGACGCAGTGGGGTTCGCCGCGCTCGTGACGGCGGTGCACAACCACGTGCTGCGCCGCCTGCTGCGCGGATCCCGCACCTCGGCCGCGGCGCTGCGGCGCGCCCTCGACGATGTGCTCCGCCGCTACGGCGTGCACCCCGACTCCGTCGCGGATCCGGGCGAGGACGCGGTCGTCGTGGCCGTGTTCCCGCGCTCGATGCCCATGGCGGAGATCACCCGGCGCCTCCGCGACGAACTGGACTGACCCCCGCTCCGTCCGTTCGCCCGCCGCTGCGAGCCGCCATGGGGGCGCCGTCGGCGTGCGCTCCTGTCCGCGATCCGGCCGGTGCTCTGCCGTGCGCTCCGGCGTCGCGGGATCCGGGCGATTGGCGGTACGCTGTCTCATGAATCTTGAGACTGAGTCTCACTCCCTGGATGGAGACCCCATGAGCAACGACGCCCTCTTCCCCGGCGAAGCCGTCACCTCCTACGACGTGACGGGACGCTGCGGCACCGACTACTACGAGGTCTTCTCCGACATCCCCGCCGCCGACCGCGCGCACTGGGAGCGGGCGCAGGCCTACGTCGACGAGGTCGGCCCGCAGATGCGGGACGCGTGGGACCGTGCGGAGTACCCGCTCGAGGTCGCGCACCGGATGGGCGAGATGGACCTCGTCGTGGACGGCATCGTCCACCCCGCCCTCACCCGGATGAGCCCCCTCGCGGCGGGCCTCGTGAACATGGAGATCTCCCGCGGCGACGGCTCCCTCGGCACCGTCCTCGCCGTGCAGGGCGGGCTCGCCCTGCGCACGCTCGCGCTGTTCGGCAGCGCGGAGCAGCAGGAGCGCTGGCTCGTCCCGCTCGCCGACGGCTCCGCGCTAGGTTCCTTCGCGCTCACCGAGCCCGATCACGGATCCGACTCCGTCTCGCTCGAGACCGTGGCGCGACGCGACGGCGAGGAGTGGGTGCTGCGCGGGGCGAAGAAGTGGATCGGCAACGGTGCCTCGGGCGGCATCACCTTCGTCTGGGCGCGCGTCGACGACGAGGGCGCCGCAGAGCACGGCACCGTGCGCTGCTTCCTCGTCGAGCAGGACCGCCCGGGATACCAGGGTTCCGTCATCACCGGGAAGGTGTCGCTGCGAGGCATCCACCAGGCGCACATCCGCCTCGACGACGTGCGCGTGCCGCTCGACGCGGTGCTGCCGGGCACGCGCAGCTTCAAGGACGCTTCGACCGTGCTGTACGCCACGCGCTCCGGGGTCGCCTGGTCCGCACTCGGGCACGCGACCGCCTGCTACGAGGCGGCGCTCGCGTATGCGAAGACGCGCGTGCAGTTCGGCAAGCCGCTCGCGAAGTTCCAGATGGTGCAGGAGCGCCTCACGCACATGCTCGAGGAGCTCACCGCGATGCAGCTGTACTGCCGCCGCATGGCCGACATGGACGAGGCGGGAACGCTCCGCCCGACGCAGGCGTCGCTCGCGAAGTTCCACAACACCCGCGCCGCGCGGCGGGTCGCCCAGATCGCCCGCGATCTGCTCGGCGGCAACGGGATCCTGCTCGAGAACGGCGTCATGCAGCACATGGCCGACATCGAGGCGATCCACACCTACGAGGGCACGGAGAGCGTGCAGGCCCTGCTGATCGGCCGCGACATCACCGGGATGAGCGCCTTCGCCTGACAGGCGGGCCGTTCGTCCGGGACGGACAGCCCGCCCTGTGACTCAGTCGCAGCCGCAGCCTCCGGAGGGCGTCTTCACCATGAAGCACACATCGCAGATGCCGTAGTCGCGGTCCGCGACCGGCGTCGCCTTCGGCGCGCGCGGCTCGGGCTTCGGCTTCGCGGGGGCACGGGTGCCGGCGGCGCGCGCAGGACGCGAGGCTCCGGCCGGCGCCCCGAGCAGCTCGCTGGGGTGGGTGACGTAGAAGTACGGCGCCCTGCCCTCGCTCGGCGCGAGCGGCAGCGCACGCCCGGCGACGAGCACCTGCTCGTCCTCGGCGAAGCCGTTGGTGTAGGTGCGCCCGATGTGCAGGGCCGCGCCCTCACCGCGCCGGACCGCCTCGATGTAACGGCCGCGGTCGATGAAGGTGCTGATGTCGACGGCCTCGACGATCGCACGGATGAAGTCGTGGTTGACCGGATCGATGCGCTGGCCGCGCAGTGCCTCGGCGAGCGACTTGTAGGGACGGGAGCTTCCGGTGGGGGTGGGACCCTGGACTTCGTTCATATTGCTTCAAGGATCCCACGTTCTGCTCGGTGCGTCCTGCGCGCGTGAAAGACTGGCGGCATGCCCCGCGCCACCGTCATCGGAAGCGGGCCGAACGGGCTCGCCGCGGCCGTCTCGCTCGCGCGAGCCGGCTACGCCGTCGAGGTGCTCGAAGCGGGCGCCACGATCGGCGGCGGGGTGCGCAGCGCCGCGGTCACGCTCCCCGGGTTCGTGCACGACGTGTGCTCGGCCGTGCACCCCGCCGCCTACTCCTCCCCGTTCCTCCGCGCGTTCGGTCGCGACCGGATCGACTGGATCATTCCCGAAGCGGCATATGCGCATCCGCTCGACGACGGGCGCGCCGGGATCGCCTGGCACGACCTCGAGCGCACGGCCGATGCGCTCGGCCCCGATGCCCGCGCCTGGCGTGCGCTGCTGCGCCCGCTGAGCTCGCACATCGAGGGCGTCCTGGACTTCACCGGCGGATCCCTGCTGCGGATCCCCCGTGCGCCGATCACCGCGGTGCGCTACGGACTGCGCACGCTCGAACAGGGCTCGGCGATGGCCGAGCGCACCTTCCGCACGCCGGAGGCCGCCGCCCTCGTGGCGGGTGTCGTCGCGCACGCGAACACCGCCCTGCCCGCGCCGAGCGGCGCCGCTGCGGGCCTGCTCCTCATGGCCCAGGCGCACGCCGGGGGCTGGGCGTACCCCCGCGGGGGCGCCCAGCGGATCGCGGACGTGCTCGCCGAGGACCTGCGCGCGCACGGCGGCACGATCCGCACCGGCACGCGCGTGGTCGACCTCTCCGCGCTGGACTGGGGGGATCCGGCCCGCGGCGACGTGCTGCTGCTGAACTCCTCCCCGCGGCTCGCGCTCACGCTGCGCGACGTGCCCCCGCACTATGCGAGGGCGATCCGCGCGTACCGCTACGGCGCCGCGGCGGCGAAGGTGGACTTCGCGCTGGACGGACCGGTGCCGTGGACGAACCCCGATGTCGCCCTCTCCCCGACCGTGCACGTCGGCGGCACGCGCGCCGAGGTGTGGGCGAGCGAGAACGCCGTCGCCCAGGGCCGGGTGTCGGAGCGCCCGTACGCGCTCGTGGCGCAGCCTTCCGTGCTCGACGCCACAAGGGCCCCCGCGGGGAAGCAGGCGCTGTGGGCCTACATCCACGCCCCCGCGAACTCCGACGTCGACGCGACAGAGCTCGTGAGCCGGCAGATCGAGCGATTCGCTCCCGGATTCCGCGACCGCATCCTCGCGAGCCATGCCGTCACCCCGCGTCAGCGCGCGCACCTCAATCCGGCCGAGATCGGCGGCGACATCTTCGGCGGCGCGTTCACGATGCGTCAGGCCGTGGTGCGGCCGGTGCTCTCCCCCACCCCATGGCGCGCGCCGATGGCCGGCGTCTATCTCGCCTCGGCGGCGACGCCGCCCGGCCCCGGCGTGAACTTCATGGCCGGCTGGCACGCGGCGCGCACCGTGCTCGCCGACGCGGGAGCGCGCGTCGAGCTCGGAGACCTGTTCGGATCCACGCCGGCGGACTCGCCCGATAGCCATTGAGGGCCGTCGGGCGGCAGGATGGGGTCCATGCGCTACGAGATCCCCGCACCGATGCTCGCGAAGGCCGCCACGACCGTGCCGGATCCGGCGAAGTTCCCCGGTGGCCTGCTCTACGAACCGAAGTGGGACGGCTTCCGCGGACTCGTGTCCTGGGACGGTGAGACGGTCGAGATCGGCTCCCGCGGAGCGAAGCCGCTGACCCGGTACTTCCCCGAGCTCGTCGAGGCGATCCCGCGGCTGCTGCCCGGTCCGTGCCTGCTCGACGGCGAGATCGTGGTCGCCACCGGTCCCGAGGGATCGCAGCGGCTGGACTGGGAGGCGCTGAGCCAGCGGATCCATCCCGCCGCCTCGCGGGTGCTGAAGCTCTCCGCCGAGACCCCCGCGATGTTCATCGCGTTCGACCTGCTCGCGGCGGGCGACGAGGATCTGCAAGAGCTGCCCTTCGGCGAGCGCCGCACCAGGCTCGAGCGCCTGCTCGACGGGGTGCCGCATCCGCTGCACCTCACGCGCACGACCAAGGATCAGGACACCGCCCGGCGCTGGCTCGCCGAATTCGAGGGCGCGGGGCTCGACGGCATCGTC
The DNA here is from genome assembly GCF_002257455.1 of Microbacterium sp. 13-71-7. GTDB lineage: Bacteria > Actinomycetota > Actinomycetes > Actinomycetales > Microbacteriaceae > Microbacterium. Next base: position 1,391 of record NZ_NCKN01000080.1, on the reverse strand, counting down.
GCGAAGCCTCTGGACCAGCCGTACGCGCCCAACAAGCGCACGCTGTTCAAGGTCAAGCACGCCCGCACCGCCGATGTGGTCGCGCTCGGCTACCGCATCCACAAGAGCGGATCCGGGGTCGGATCCCTCCTCGTCGGCCTGTACGGGGAGGACGGCGTGCTGCGCCAGGTGGGCGGCGTCGCGGCATGGAGCGACGCGATGCGCCAGCAGCTCGTCGAGGACCTCGCACCGCTCGTGGAGCGCGACGAGTCCGGCGCCGCGGTCACGGGCGACGGCGAGCGCTCCCGGTTCAGCGCGTCGAAGGACACCTCGTTCGTGCGGCTGCGCCCCGAGCGCGCGCTCGAGGTGCGCTATGACCAGCTCGAGGGCTGGCGCTTCCGTCACACCGTGCAGTTCGAGCGCTGGCGCGACGACCGGGATCCGCGCTCCTGCACCTACGAGCAGCTGGAGACGGTCGACGGCTACGACCTCGCCGACGTCATCGACTGACGAGCGCCCGGCGCGCTGCCGGCGGCTCAGCGACCGGGGACGGGCTCGCCGTTCTCGTCCCAATTCGCGGCGACCTTCTTCGAGGGCTGCACGCGCGGGGGCTCGCCGGGCATCTTCGGGAACTCCGGCGGGAACGGCATCTCGCCGAGCCCGTTCTCCACGTCGCGGTCCCACCAGCTCAGCAGCGTGTCGATGCACCCAGGGGCGTCCTGCATGCGCGCCCACGGATCGCCGAGGTCGGCCAGGCGCTGCGGCACGGTGCGGACCGTGAAGCGCGTCGGATCCACGTCGTCCAGCTCGTCCCACGAGATCGGGGTCGACACGGTCGCCGCCGGCAGCGCGCGCGGGCTGTAGGCGCCCGCCATCGTGCGGTCGCGGTTGGCCTGGTTGAAGTCCACGAAGATGCGCTCGCCGCGCTCCTCCTTCCACCACGCCGTGGTCACGCGATCGGGCATCCGCCGCTCCAGCTCGCGTCCCGCCGCGATCACGGCGTGCCGCACGGTGAGGAACTCCCACTCCGGCACGATCGGGCAGAACACGTGCAGCCCGCGGTTGCCGCTGGTCTTGATGAAGGCCTCGAGCCCCGCCTCCCGCAGCACCGCCCGCAGCTCGTGCGCCGCGGGGATCGCCTCCGCGATGCCGGTACCCGGCTGCGGGTCGAGGTCGATGCGCAGCTCCACCGGGTTGTCGGTGTTCGACGCGAGCGAGGCCCAGGGGTGGAACACGACCGTGTTCATCTGCACGGCCCAGACGATCGCCGCCGTCTCCGTGAGCACGATCTGCGGATGCTTGCGGCCGCTGTTGTACGTGCACATCACGCTCTGCACGAAGTCGGGGGTGCCCTTGGGCGGGTTCTTCGAGAAGAAGCTCTCGCCGTCGATGCCATCGCGGTAGCGCTCGAG
>NZ_NCKN01000079.1 GCF_002257455.1 Microbacterium sp. 13-71-7 | reverse complement strand
AGCGTCATCTCGCTCGCGGCGATCGTGATCACCCTCGCGACCGGGGCGGATCCGTTCCTCGGTTTCGCCCTGCCGGTGTATTCCGTGGGAGTCGCGGGACTCGTGTTCGCGCAGGCGGTCGCAGCGATCGCGGTCGTCGGCTTCTTCCTGCGCGACCGCAGAGGGCACAGCGTCTGGCGCGTGCTCGTCGCGCCGGCGCTCGGCGCGATCGGCCTGATCGTGGGATGGATCCTCATCGCGACGAACTTCAGCCTCGTCTCCGGCGTCGAGGGGCCGATCAACATCGCCCTGCTCGCGCCGACCCCCGTCCTGTTCCTGGCCGGGATCGTGATCGGCTTCGTGCTCAAGGCCCGCAATCCCCGGCACTATGCTGAGCTGACCACGGTGGTCGTGGACGACGAGGGCTGAGCGCCGGGATCCGGACGCGACGGCTCCGACAGCCCGCAGGAAGGGGTCGCCGTGCCGACACAGCACAAGCACAGCGCACGCCGCGCGGAGCTCATCTCGGCCACCCGCCGCGTCGCCGGCCGGAGCGGGCTGAACGCGACGAACGTGCGCGCGGTCGCGGCCGAGGCATCGGTCAGCGCCGGCAGCGTGCTCTACTACTTCCCGAGCTTCGACGACCTCATGTACGCGACCGTCGAGGGCGTGCTGGAGGAGATGTACGAGCACCGCAGGGTGATCGCGGAGCAGGAGCCGGATCCGATCCGACGGCTGGCGAAGCTGGTCGAGGCGGGCGTCCCCGACGAGATCAGCGATCACCTGCGCATGGCCTACGAGAGCATCCCGCTGCTGCGCGAGCAGCCCCAGTACCGTCCGCTGCATCGCTCGATCGTGGAGCGTCAGGTGGGCCTGTACCGATCCACGATCGAGATCGGGGCGGCGCTGGGCGTCTTCCGGCCCGCGGCGGAGCTCACCGTGATCGCGCGCAACATCGTCGCCCTCGAGGACGCGTACGACCTCTACCCGCTGATCGGCCTCGAGCACGGCGCGACCACCTACCGCGCGAACATCCTGTCCTACGCGTCGCTCGCGCTGGGCTGCGAGATCACCGCGGAGTGACCCGCACCGCGGAAGGCCCCGGGATCCGATTCGGATCCCGGGGCCTTCCCGTGCGTGCGCGGTCAGCGCGCGGCGAGCGTGCGCAGGGCCTCCGCGAGGGAGACGGTGTCGCGCTCGCCGCTGCGACGATCCCACAGCTCGACCTGGCCATCGGCCGCGCCGCGGCCGACCACGAGCACGCGCGGCACGCCCACGAGCTCGGCGTCGCCGAACTTGACCCCGGGTGAGACCTTGGGGCGGTCGTCGTAGAGCACGTCGAGACCCGCGGCCTCGAGCTGCGCCGCGGCGTCCGCGGCCACGTCGAACGCGATCTGGTCGCGGCCGGCGGCCACCACGTGCACGTCGAACGGGGCGACGGCCGCGGGCCAGATGAGCCCCTTCTCGTCGTTGTTGAGCTCGGCGATGATCGCGAGGATGCGGGTCACGCCGATGCCGTAGGAGCCCATCGTGACGGTGACGAGCTTGCCGTTCTCGTCGAGCACCTTGAGCCCGAGCGCGTCGGCGTACTTGCGGCCGAGCTGGAAGACGTGGCCGATCTCCATGCCGCGCGCGAGGTGCACCGGGCCGGATCCGTCCGGGGCGGGGTCGCCCTCGCGCACGTTGGCGATCTCCACGATGCCGTCGGCGGAGAAGTCGCGGCCCGCGATCACCGAGTGCGCGTGCTTCTGGTCGATGTTCGCACCCGTGATCCAGCTCGTGCCCTCGACGACGCGGGGGTCGAGGAGGTACCGGATCCCCGTCGCGGACTCCTCGCCGAGGATCGCGCCCGTCGGCGACCACGGACCGATGTAGCCCTTGACCAGCAGCGGGTGCTTCTCGAAGTCCTCGGGGGTCGCCGGCTCGATCTCGGCCGGCGCGAAGGCGACCTCGGCGCGCTTCTCGTCGACCTCGCGGTCGCCGGGGATGCCGATGACGACGAGTTCGCGGGTGCCGTCGAGATGCGTGAGCGCGAGCACGACGTTCTTCAGGGTGTCGGCCGCCGTGAACTCTCCCTCGAGGTGCGCGTTCGCATGCGTCACGAGCGTCTCGATCGTGGGCGTGTCCGGCGAGTCGAAGATCACGGGGGCGCCGTCCGCGTCGAACGGGAGGGGCCCGGGGATCGCGGTCGTGTACGCCTCGACGTTGGCCGCGTAGCCGCCCTCCGAGCGCACGAAGGTGTCCTCGCCGACCGGGGTCGGGTGCAGGAACTCCTCGCTGCGGGATCCGCCCATCGCTCCCGCGTCGGCCTGCACGATGACGTACTCCAGGCCGAGGCGCTGGAAGATGCGCTCGTAGGCGTCGCGCTGCGCCTGGTAGCTGACCTCGAGGCCGGCATCGCCGGCGTCGAAGGAGTAGGCGTCCTTCATGGTGAACTCGCGGCCGCGCAGCAGGCCGGCGCGCGGCCGGGCCTCGTCGCGGTACTTGTCCTGGATCTGGTAGATCGTCAGCGGCAGATCCTTGTACGAGGAGTACAGGTCCTTCACGAGCAGCGTGAACGCCTCCTCGTGCGTGGGCGCGAGCAGATAGTCGCCGCCCTTGCGGTCCTGGAGACGGAACAGCAGGTCGCCGTACTCCTCCCAGCGCCCGGTCGCCTCGTATGCCTCACGCGGCATGAGTGCGGGGAAGTGCACCTCCTGGGCGCCCGCGGCGGCCATCTCCTCGCGGACCACCTTCTCGATGCGCGCCTTGACGCGCAGGCCCAGCGGAAGCCAGGCGAAGATGCCCGACGCCTGCGGCCGGATGTATCCGGCGCGGATCAGCAGCTTGTGGCTCGCGACCTCGGCGCCGGCCGGGTCTTCGCGGAGCGTGCGGAGGAAGAAATTCGAGAGACGTGTGACCACCAGGCAAGTCTAGTGACGGCGATCGCCCCGCCTGTGCGGGGGCCGAGGCGGGGCGATCGGGTGGTCGCGTCAGTTGAGAGCGCGCGTGCCGGCGGGGATGACGCCGCCGGCGTAGATCTCCGCCGCGCTGTCCTGCAGCGCGGTGAGCGCGACGCGCTGCGGCAGCGGTCCGTACGAGATGCGGGCGGCGCCGAGCGCCTCGTACTCGGTCGAGGTGAGCGCGCCGGGCAGGCCGATCACGCTGACCTTGCCGTGCCCGATCCCTTCGACGAGGGCGCGGGTGGTGTCGGCGTCGAGGATCCCCGGCACGAAGACGCACGTGGCGCCGGCGTCGAGGAAGGCCCGCCCGCGCTCGATCGCGTCGGCCAGGGACTCGGCGACCGGGCGACCGCCGCCGCGGACGAACGCGTCGGTGCGCGCGTTCAGCACGAAGGGCACTCCCTCGGCCTCGCCCGCGCGGATCATCGCCTCGACGTCGGCCGCGGCCTCGGCAAGGGGACGCAGCCGGTCCTCGACGTTCGCGCCGACGATGCCGGCCCCGATCGCGAGGCGCACGGTCTCGCCCGGGTCGCCGTAGCCGTCGTCGAGGTCGGCGGTCACGGGCAGCTCGACCGCGGCGGCGATGCGGCCCGCCATGTCGAGCATGAGCTCGCGCGGGATCGCGCCGTCGGCGTAGCCGAAGGACGAGGCGATGGCGTGGCCCGCCGTGGCGATGGCCGTGGTCTCGGGCAGGGCGGCGATCGCCCGGGCGGAGACGACGTCCCAGACGTTCACGACGCGGAGGATCTCGGGGGCCGCGTAGAGCGCGGCGAGGGTGCGGGCCTTGTCGGCAGAGGTGGTCATGGGCACAACGCTAATACCCGGCTCGGACGCAGGGGGCGGCCTAGGCTGAACCCATGCTGCAGCGCCGATCGCACGTCGCCCCGTCCGCCGCACAGAGCGAGCTCGCCACGGCGCTCGCCGCGTTGCGCACCGAGATCGACGCGCCGACCGGATTCCCGCCCGAGGCGCTCGCGGAGGCCGCCTCCGCCACCGCGCCGGCGCCGGAGCTGGACCTGCGCGACATCGCGTTCGCCACCTTGGACCCGGCGGGATCCATGGATCTCGACCAGGCCTTCCAGATCGAGCGCAGCGGATCCGGATACACCGTCCGCTACGCGATCGCGGATGTCCCGTCGTTCGTGACGCCGGGCGGTGCGCTCGACGCCGCGGCACGCGCCCGCGGCGAGACCCTGTACGCGGCGGACGGGACGATCCCGCTGCATCCGCCGGTCCTCAGCGAGGGCCGCGCCTCGCTGCTGCCGGACCAGGACCGCCCCGCCCTCGTATGGACCTTCGCGCTGGACGAGGCGGGAACGGTGACCGACACGCGGCTGGAACGCGCGCTGATCCGCTCCCGCGCGAAGCTGGACTACGTCACGACCCAGGCGGACCTCGATGCCGGCAGGGACAGCCCGGCCGCACTCCTCCCGGAGGTGGGGCGCCTGCGCCTGGCGCAGGAGGCGCAGCGGGGAGGTGCGAGCCTGAACCTGCCGGACGACGAGGTCGTGCGCAAGGACGACGGTACCTACGCGATCGAGCGCCGCACGCCGCTTCCGGTCGAGGACTGGAACGCGCAGCTGTCGCTCATGACGGGCATGGCGGCCGCGCAGCTCATGCTGCAGGCGAAGGTCGGGATCCTGCGGACCATGCCCCAGCCGGACGACGCCGCGTTCGACACCTTCCGCCGGCAGACCCAGGCGCTCGGCGTGCCGTGGACGACGGGCCGCTACGGCGACTACCTGCGCGGCCTCGACAGGGACGATCCGCGCACCCTGCCGATCCTGGAGGCGGCGTCCGCACTGTTCCGCGGCGCCGGATACGTCGCGTTCGACGGCGAGGCCCCCGCGCAGGCGACGCAGGCCGCGATCGCCGCACCCTATGCGCACGCCACCGCGCCGCTGCGTCGTCTCGTGGATCGCTGGTCCCTCGCGATCTCGCTCGCGGTGAGCCGTGGCCAGGAGATCCCCGCGTGGGTGCACGAGAGCATGGAGCAGGTTCCCGACCTGATGCGCGCCGCGGCGCAGCGGTCCTCCGCGCTGAACTCGCGCACGCTCGATCTCGTGGAGGCCGCCGTGCTCTCCCCGCACGTCGGCGAGACCTTCTCCGCCGTCGTGATCCGGCGCAACGGCGAGCGCGGCACCGTGCAGATCGCGGATCCGCCCGTGACCGCGTCGATGGCGCTGCCGGACTCCGCGGCCGCGGGCGCGACCATCCAGGTGGTGCTGAACTCCGTCGACGTCGCGAAGGGGCAGGCGGCCTTTGCAGTCGTATAGCGACTCCCCTGACACCGTGACCGCGTGGCTCCGCGGCCGCGCGCACCGTCTGCGCACGCTGGATCCGGATGACGACGACGACACGGACCTCGAGCCGCTCCTCGACATCGTCGGCGATGCCCGCGTCGTCGCGATCGGCGAGTCGATGCACCGCGTGCACGAGTTCTTCGCGCTGCGCCACCGCGTGTTCCGGTTCCTGCATCGTCGCGCCGGCTTCACGGCCCTCGTGACGGAGAGCGGGTTGCCGGAGGGAAGGCTGGTCGACGAGTGGATCCGCACCGGGCGCGGCAGCCTGCGGGACGCTCTGAGGGACGGGATCTCGTACGGATTCGGCGCCTGCCAGGAGATGCTCGACCAGCTCACCTGGATGCGCGAGCGCACCGCGACAGGGCGCTCCGCCCCGCGCTGGTACGGGATGGATCTGCCCGACTCCTCGGCGAGCGCGCTGCCCGGTGTGCTCGCCGCGCTCGAGGTGCTCGACGACGCGGATCCGCACTACGCCGCGCACGTCCGCACCACGCTGCTGCCTCTGTTCGGCTATCTCCCCGACGACCGCACCGGCCTGGCGCAGGCGGCGCCCACAATCCGCGCGTACCTGGCGCTGCCGGCACCGGATCGCGCGAGGATCACCGTCGGCATCGCTGACCTCGCGGCGCGCATCAGCGCACGGCGACGCGAGCAGATCGCCGCGCTCGACGGTGACGCCGCGGCGGAGCGCCGGGTGGACGTCGCGATCCGCGCCGCCGAGAGCGCCCGCGCCGCCGACGCCTTCCTGCAGGCGATGACGGCCGGATCCACCCGCACCTGGCCCGCCGCGAACATCCGCGACGCGTGGATGGCCGACACGGTGCAGTGGGTCCTGCAACGGGAGCCCCGCATCGTGGTCGCGGCGGCCAACGGACATGTGCAGCGCACCCCGTTCTCCGCTCCCCCGTTCGTCCCGGATCCGATGACGACCATGGGCGGGCACCTCGCCGACCGGCTCGGCGACGACCTCGTGGTGATCGGGACGGCGTTCGGCGGCGGTCGGCAATGGCTGCACCGCCCGGATCCTGGGGATCCTCCGGGGCATTCCCGCCCCTTCATCGCGCCGATCGGCTCGCTCGATCGAGCCAGCCTCGACGCGGCGATCGAGCGCTCCGGGATCGACGATGCCGTCGTCGACCTGCGCACAGCCCCGGTCGCGGCGGAGGTCGTCCTCGACGCCACGACAGGGTGGCACAACGGCGACGTGATCCAGCCGGGTCGCGCGAGCGACGCGTTCGACGCGGTCGCCTTCATCCGGACGGTGACGCCCTGGCGGACCTGGATCGACGACCGGGGGCTGGATCGGCCCTGAGCGTTGCTCGGCGCGCATCTTCGACCCGGCGTCGGACCATCGCGCGACTACGCTGAACCGATGGATCACATCGCCCTCGCCGAGCGATTCGTCGCCATGCACTTCCCTGCCGCGACCACCGCGGTGCTCGCCGGAAGCACGGCGCGCGGCACGCGCACGGCGACCAGCGACCTCGATCTGCTGCTGATCGGAGAAGACCTCTTCGCCGACGCTCACACGGTGCGCGGCTCTTCGAGCCACGCCGGCACCTATGGCTTCGAAGGCGAGGCGGTCGAGGTGTTCGCCTACACCCCGTCCGGGTTCGAGGAATGGGCGCGACGCGGCGTCGCCCAGCATCGGCCGGTGATCGTGCACATGCTGGTAGAGGGGTTGCCGTTGCGCACCGGACCGGAGCTTCGGTCTCTGCGCGACCGCTGGGCCTCCGTGCTCCAGTCCGGTCCGACGCTGGGCGATGCCGAGTCCACGACGCGCCGCTATGTCATCACCGATCTGCTCGACGACTTCCTCGACGCCGACGATGCTTTGGAGCGCCACCAGCTTGCCGCAGCACTGTTCGATCGCACCGCTGAGCTGATCCTTCTCACGAACGGTCGATGGGTCGCATCGGGCAAGTGGCTGCCGCGGCGGCTCCGCGACTTCGATCCGCAACGAGCGGCGCAGCTCTCCGCTCCACTGCTGATCGGCGATCACTCGTCGTTCGCGGCGCAGGTCGAGCATGAGCTCGACCTCGCCGGAGGTCGAGTCTACGAGGGCTACGTGCGCTGATCGCACCGCGAGACCCTTCGCTTTCGATCCGCACAGATCACTCCTGCTCGAAGTTCTTCCCCGATCCTGGATCATCTCTCGGAATGTCGGTGGTGGTCGAGAGAATGGAGCATGGAACTTTTCACCGACATCGATGCGCAGGTTCAGACCCTGCGCGCGCTGCTCGGTGATGCTCTCGAAGCGACCGAGCTCGTCCCGCTCATCGAGAGCCTCGACGACGCGCGAGCGGTCGATGCGATCACCGCGGCGACGGCGCTGGTCCAGAGCGGGGAGCGGATCCGCGCAGCGGCCACCGGTGTCATCGCGGCCCGTTCGTCCCGCGAGGCCGGGCAGGCCGGGCTCGCCCAGTCCCGCGGACACCGCAACGCCGCCTCGCTCGTGCAGCAGATCACCGGATCGACGAGAGCCGAGGCCAGCAGGCAGGTGCGCATCGGCGAGTCGCTCCTCGCCTCGGCGACCACGACGGCTTCGTCAGGCCCGCCCGTCGGCGACTCGTCTTCGGACGACGAGGCGATTCGCGCGGAGAAGCCGGTCGCCCCGTGGCACGCCGGACTCGATCTCGCCCTGCTCGACGGGCGGATCACGCCGGCGCAGCACGACGCCATCCGTCAGGGGCTCGCAGATCCTCCCCTCGCCATCGATAAGGCGGAAGACGCCGACGACGCGGAGCGCGAGGACACCGAGCGCCACGACACCGAGCGCGACGACACCGAGCGCGAGGCGCTCATGCGCGAGTTGTGGGAGGTCGCCGCCGATCAGCTGATGGACGCGGCGGCTCACGACACTCCGGAGATGCTGAGCTCCGCGGCGCGCGCGATCCGTGACCGCCTCGACCCCGAAGGCGCGGCCCGACGGTTCCAGGAACGGTACTCGCGGCGCTCGTTCCGCGTGTGGACCACGGCCGACGGTCACAAGCGGGGTGCGATCGACTTCGACGACGAGGGCTACCTGTGGGCGACCACCATCATCGCCAACGCCATGCGTCCGCGGACCGGCGGCCCTCGGTTCGTCGATGCGGAGGAGAAGGCCCGTGCGCAGGCGCTGACCGACGATCCCCGCACGAACGACCAGCTCACCTACGATCTGTTCCTCGATCTGCTCCGCGCTGGTGCTGTGGCCGAGGCCCCTGCCGTGTTCGGCGCCCGGAGGGCGGGGGTCCGCATCGTCCAGGTCGTGCATGGCGACGGCACCGCGGAACCGATCGCACACGCGGAGGATCACCTGCACGCCTTCCCCGCCGCGGTCGCCGAGCAGCACAAGTGCGATGTCGGCGCCGTCACGGTCGCGGTCGACTCCCGAGGGAACCCGCTCGACGTCGGTCGCGAACACCGCCTCTTCACACCCGCGCAGCGAGTGGCGCTCGCCATCCGGGACGGCGGATGCCGGTGGATGGGGTGCGACCGGCCGGCGTCCTATGGCGAAGCGCACCACATCGACGAATGGGTCCGCGATGACGGCCGCACCGACATCGATCGCGGCATTCTGCTCTGCCGGTTCCATCACATGCAGCTGCATCACGGCGGTTGGCGGATCAGCCGTCACAAGAAGGACGACTTCGTGCTCCATCACCCTCGCGGGCAGACTTTCGCACTCTCGCCCAGACCCGCCCTTCGGTATGCCTGGGCCGTGGCCGAACCATGGCGGAAGCGGTTCCATGCGGCGGCATGACGGAACACAGGCACACGACGACTTCTCGCGATCAGTCGCGGGCCCAGGTGATGTCGTCGCGGCCGACGCGATCAGTCGCGGGCCCAGGTGATGTCGTCGCGGCCGACGCGTTCACGGCTCGTGCCCGCAGCCCGAACCTCGCCAGGGGCATGGGACGCGCGGCCGAACGCGGTCATGGTCGTGACCTCCCAATGCGGCGGGATCTGGAACTCGGCGGCGAGCGCGTCGCGATCGAAGGCCCGGAACTGATGCGCGTCGAGGCCGAGATGAAGACCCTGGATCGTCATGTGGGCGACGGCCTGGCCGAGGTCGTAGCGGGCGAACTCCGAATACTCCCAGTCCTCGGTCCCCTCGACCAGCACATGCGCGCAATTCACCACCAGCAATGACGCGTCGGGCGCCCACACAGACGAGCTCCGGGCAAGATGCGGCACGATCCGGCGGTGGATCTCATCGCCTCGCCGGGCGACGAGGAACATCCAGGGCTGACCGTTCCCGGCGGAGGGAGCCATCCTCGCGGCGTCGAGCAGCGAATCGACCTGCGCAGCGCTGATCTCGAGCTCCGGGTCGAACCCCACGGGGCTGAATCTGCCGGCCAGCGCCGGGTGCACGCCGGAAACGGCCGGGACCTCGCAGATCGTCATGCACCCAGTCTGGCGCGGTCGACGGCCGCGGGCGCATCGACTAAGCCGGCACCACCGAGGTCGTCATGACCAGCAGCTGCGGATCCGTCAGATCCAGCGACACCCGGATGGACGCGAACTCCGCGAGGGACGACACGTGCGTGCCGCCGCAGAGGATCGACGCCGTGCCCTCGGGCAGGCCGCACACCCAGCGGCGACGGTCCACGATCGTGTCGCCGTCGACCTCGATCCGGCTCGCTGCGCCGGACGCCACCCAGGCGGCGAGCTGCGCGTTGATGCGCTCCTCGCGTTCCGCCACGGACGCGGCGAAGCCCTCGGTGTCGAAGCCCGCCTTGCGCAGGCTCTTGCCGAGCCGGTACTCGTCGACCGAACCGTTCTCGTCGATCGAGCTCGTCTGATTCGCACGGCCCTCGAAATCGGGATTGCCCAGCGCGTCGGATCCGGGATCCTTGCGCCACAGATCGGCGACCGCGAGATCCAGGGCCAGGGACGCGAGGTGACAGGCGGTGTGCCCGCGGCTCAGTCCCGCACGGCGCTCCGCATCGACCGTCGCCTCGGCCGCGGCGCCTGCGGCGAGCGCCGAGGGCACGGCCGCGACCCGGTGCCCGACGAGCCAGGTCCAGCCCTCCGCACCGCGCTTGACCGGGATGTCGGCGCCGACCGCGACCACACCCTCATCGCTCACCGCCGCCATGACGGCCTCGGTCACGGCGACCTCCACGTCGCCCACGCGCAACGCACCCCGATCGCCCGGCTGATCCGGCCAGGTGTGGTCGACGGGGTGGAACGGAGTGCGGTCCAGCACGACGACCGCCCCTTCCTCCGCCGGGTGCACGCCCACGACGCGTGCGGACTCGACGAGGGACCCCGAGGGGAAGGTGACGACGGTGCTGTGCGACACGGAGACTCCAGACAAGGTGACGGGGAAGCGCGCGTCAGTGCGACGGCGGGATGGTGAAGCTGGCCAGGCGATCGCCGGAGACCACGAAGATCCCGTCCGACTCGCCGTTGAAGACGCTGCTGCGCCAGCCGAAGCGGATGCGCGTCGTATCGCCCTCGGTGTCCGCGGACAGCACCGTCATGCGGGCGCCGGCACCGATCGCGTCGGACCCCGCCCAGGCGCGCACGCCCTCGGGGCCGGCCTTGACGTTGCCCCAGTCGCTGACGAAGCCGTCCGGCGTGAAGGCGGCGACGAACGCCTCGGTGTCGGCGTCGTTGATGGCGTCGACCATGCGCTGCACGGCAGCGGGAAGCTGGCTCATGATTCCTCCTCGGAAAGGTCTCACTGTGTCACGCGACCCCTCCACGGAGCACTCGCGCTACGGGGTGCCCCTCAGCTGGTGACGACCTGCGCGGTGCCGAGCGGCGCGTTCGGACCCATCTCGTCGGCGATGCGGTTCGCCTCCTCGATGAGGGTCGCGACGATGTCCTCCTCCGGCACGGTCTTGATGACCTCGCCCTTGACGAAGATCTGCCCCTTGCCGTTGCCGGAGGCGACGCCGAGGTCGGCCTCTCGGGCCTCGCCAGGACCGTTCACGACGCAGCCCATGACGGCCACGCGCAGCGGCACGGTCATGTCCTTGAGCCCCTCGGTGACGTTCTCGGCGAGCGTGTAGACATCGACCTGCGCGCGTCCGCAAGACGGGCAGGACACGATCTCGAGCTTGCGCTCGCGCAGGTTCAGCGACTGCAGGATCTGGTGGCCGACCTTGACCTCCTCGGCGGGAGGGGCGGACAGCGAGACGCGGATCGTGTCGCCGATGCCCTCGCCGAGCAGGATCCCGAAGGCGGTCGCCGACTTGATCGTGCCCTGGAAGGCGGGGCCCGCCTCGGTCACACCGAGGTGCAGCGGCCAGTCGCCCATCGCGGCGAGCAGACGGTAGGCCTTCACCATGACGACGGGGTCGTTGTGCTTGACCGAGATCTTGAAGTCGTGGAAGTCGTGCTCCTCGAACAGCGACGCCTCCCAGCGCGCGCTCTCGGCGAGCGCCTCGGGGGTGGCCTTGCCGTACTTCTCGAGCAGGCGCGGGTCGAGGGACCCCGCGTTCACGCCGATCCGCAGCGAGACGCCGGCATCCTTCGCGGCCTTCGCGATGGCGCCGACCTGATCGTCGAACTTGCGGATGTTGCCCGGGTTCACGCGCACCGCCGCGCAGCCGGCGTCGATCGCCTGGAACACGTACTTCGGCTGGAAGTGGATGTCCGCGATGACCGGGATCTGGCTCTTCTTCGCGATGATGTGCAGCACGTCGGCATCGTCCTGGGACGGCACGGCGACACGCACGATCTCGCAGCCGGAGGCCGTGAGTTCGGCGATCTGCTGCAGCGTCCCGTTGATGTCGGTGGTCTTCGTGGTCGTCATCGACTGCACGCTGACGGGAGCACCGCCGCCGACGAGCACCTTGCCGACCTTGATCTGGCGGCTCTTGCGTCGCGGGGCGAGGACATCGGGGATCCGGGGCATCCCCAGGTTCACAGCTGGCACGTCATCCAGGGTACCCGTGCGCAGCTGGACGGGATCCGTGTGGTAGTTTCGGCGCATGTCCGCGAACCGCTCTTGGTGGCCCGCCCGTTAGGCGGAGAGTTCGCGACCCACGATCCAGACCGCCTTCCGGGGCGGTCTTGTCGTTTCTGCCGCGTCGGATCCCTTTTTCAGGAGCACCCTCATGACCACCGCCGACCGGATCCACGCCCTCGATTCGTCGTTCGTCCTGCTCGCCCGCGAAGGCTCGGACGACGTCGAGCTGCTCACCGGCGAGATCGTCGACGTGTCGAACCTCGCAGACATCCCCCTCGGCACCGGCGGCGAGCGCCGCGAGGTGTTCTCGCTCGTCCCCTACCGTCAGGTGCGCGAGCGCGGCTTCGAAGCGCAGGACGACGGCGCGCCGCTGCGCTGCCTGATCGTGGACGAGCACCTGCACCTGCCCGCGGACGAGGTGCGGGCCGCGCTGCCCGCCGACCCGATCCCGCTCCACGACGGAGGCTTCGACCTCAGCGACGAGGACTACGCCGCGATCGTCGAACGCGTGATCGCCGACGAGATCGGGCGCGGCGAGGGCGCGAACTTCGTGATCCGCCGCGACTACACCGCCCGCATCGACACGACGGTCCCGCAGGCGGAGCGCACGGCGGCGCTCACCTGGTTCCGCGCACTGCTGGAGCACGAGCGCGGCGCGTACTGGACGTTCGCGGTCGTCTCCCCCGGCGTGATCGCGGTCGGCGCGAGCCCCGAGGCGCACGTCGTCGCGCAGGGCGGCGTGGTGACCATGAACCCCATCTCCGGCACGTTCCGCCACCCCGCGGGCGGCTCGACCACGGCGGCTCTGGGCGAGTTCCTCTCCTCGACGAAGGAGACGGAGGAGCTGTTCATGGTGGTCGACGAGGAGCTCAAGATGATGAGCGCGGTCTGCTCCGACGGCGGGCGGATCACCGGCCCGCACCTCAAGCAGATGTCGCGGCTCACGCACACCGAGTACATGCTGCGCGGCAGCAGCCGGCTGGATCCGCGCGACATCCTGCGCGAGACCATGTTCGCGCCGACCGTGACGGGATCCCCGATGCAGAACGCCTGCACGGTGATCCGCCGGCACGAGCGCAAGCCCCGCGGCTACTACTCCGGCGTCGCGGCCCTCTTCACGCCGAACGACGCCGGCGGCCACGACCTGGATGCGCCGATCCTCATCCGCACCGTGTACCTCAAGGACGGCGAGGTCAGCGTCCCGGTGGGCGCCACCCTCGTGCGCCACTCCGACCCGGCCGGCGAGGTCGGCGAGACCCATGGCAAGGCCGCGGGAGTGCTGGGCGCGATCGGCGCCGTCGCGCGCGACGTGGTCGCCGAGGCCCGCGAGGACGCCGACGCCCCGGGATCCGGCGCCACTCCGGCCGACGATCCCGCGATCCAGGCTCTGCTCGCCTCCCGCAACGCCCGCCTCGCCGAGTTCTGGATCAACCCGCAGGACGGCGTCACCGAGGCGTCGGCCACCGCGCCCTTCGCCGGACGCACGGCCGTGGTCGTGGACGCGGAGGACCGTTTCACCACGATGCTCGCGCACCAGCTGCGCCATCTCGGACTCGACGTGCGGATCCAGCCCTGGGCGGAGGCCGACGACGCCGAGATCGACGCCGCGGACCTGCTCATCGCGGGGCCGGGCCCCGGCGACCCCCGGGACGGCTCCTCCCCGCGCATCGCCCGGATGCGCGCCCTCGTGGCACGTCGCCGCGAATCGTCGCGCCCGCTGCTCGCCGTGTGCCTCAGCCATCAGATCCTCGCGGACTCGCTCGGGATCGAGCTGGCCCCGCTCGCCAGTCCGCACCAGGGTCTGCAGAAGGCGGTGCCGGTGTTCGGGGAGGACGCCTCGATCGGCTTCTACAACACGTTCACCGCGCGCGTCGCGCCTGGCACGACCGAGGCCGGTGTCGCCGAGGTCTCCGCGGATCCGGTCTCCGGCGACGTCTACGCGCTGCGCGGCCCGGCGTTCGCCTCCGTGCAGGGCCATCTGGAGTCGATCCTGTCGCGCGACGGGATGACGACGCTGCAGCGCCTGGTGGGGCACGCCCTGAGCTGAGGGCTCAGCCGAGCGTCACCGGGTGGAACAGGTCGGCGACGAGCAGCAGACCGCCCATGCCGACCAGTAGCGCCGCGACCACGATCGTCAGCGGCACGAGCCGGGTGGCGTCCACGGGCTTGGGCTTCGGACGCCCTGCCACCTTGGCCCAGGCGCGCTTCAGCCCGTCCCAGAGCGCGACCACGATGTGCCCGCCGTCCAGGGGCAGCAGCGGGATCAGGTTGAACACGAAGAGGGCGATGTTCAGCGAACCCATGAGGCTCAGCAGCACGGCGAAGCGATTCAGGAGCGGAGCGTCGGCCGCGGCCACCTCGCCGGCGATACGGCCGACGCCGATCACGCTGAGCGGCCCGTTCGGATCCCGCGGCGTGCCGGTGACCAGGGAGACGCCCACATCCCACAGCCGCACCGGCAGATTGCCGATCAGCTGCACGACCGCGCCGGTGTTCGCCATGGCCTGTTCGAAGCCGGCCGACAGCGGCTGCTGCACATAGGCGAGCTGCGCGCCGACCCCGGCGTAGCCGACGGTGTGCATGACGGCGTTGCCCTTGTCGTCGACGACCGCGCGGCCGTTGCCGTCCGCCTCCTGCCGCTGGGCGGCCACAGGGGTGAGCTGCAGCGTCAGCCGGGTTCCGTCGCGCTCGACGACGAGCGGGAGGGCCTTGCCGGGCGAGGCCTGGATGATCGCACTGGCCTCGGCGAACGTGCGGACGTCCTTGCCGTCGACCGAGACGATCCTGTCCCCCGGCTTGACCCCGGCCTGCGCCGCGGGAGCCACCGGGTCCGAGGCGGAACAGGAGGTCTGCGTGGATCCGGCCGGCAGCACGCACTCCGAGACCGAGGCGATCGTGGTCGTGCCCTGCTGCAGTCCGATGCCGCTCAGCAGCACCGTGAACGTGACGACCGCGAGCACGAGGTTCATGAACGGGCCGCCGAACATGACGATGACCCGCTTCCACACCGGCAGCAGGTAGAAGACCCGGCTCGCGCGCTCGGGATCGATCGTGTCGTCGTTCGCGGCCCTCGCGTCCTGGATGAGGGTGCGGAAGGCGCCGCGCGACCGACTCCGCCCTCCGTCGTCGGCCTGATCGCCGGGCGAGGGCGGGTACATGCCGGACATGGAGATGAAGCCGCCGATCGGCAGCGCCTTGACGCCGTACTCGGTCTCGCCGATCTTCTTCGAGAACAGCCGCGGTCCGAAGCCGATCATGTACTGGCCGACGTGCACGCCGAACAGCTTGGCGGGGACGAGGTGCCCGAGCTCGTGCAGGGCGATCGAGACACCGAGCCCGACCAGCACGAACAGCAGGCCGCCGATGTATAGCAGGATCTCCACCCCGCCACGTTACCGGTGCCGGGCTAGGAAACGGCCGTGCCGGGGCTGTGCACTCGCCCGGATCCGGGAGATCCGTTCCGGCGGGTCACGCCTGTGCGGCGATCATCCGGTCCGCGGTCGCCCGCGCCCAGGCCTCGGCGTCCGCCAGGGACCCGACCGTGAGGTCGTCGGGCGGCTCATGGGCGTCGACGACGCGCTGGATGGTGTCGACGATCGCGAGGAAGCTCAGCCGTCCCTCGTGGAATGCGTTCACGGCCTGCTCGTTCGCAGCGTTGTAGACGGCGGGGAAGGTGCGCCCGGCCCGTCCGACGTGCTTCGCCAGGGCGACCGCGGGGAACGCCGCGTTGTCGAGCGGCTCGAAGGTCCAGCTCGCGGCCTTCGTCCAGTCGATCGGCCGCCCGGCGCCGCCCACGCGGTTCGGCCAGTCCAGGCCCAGCGAGATGGGCAGGCGCATGTCGGGCGGAGAGGCCTGGGCGATCGTGGATCCGTCCACGAACTCGACCATCGAGTGCACGATCGACTGCGGGTGCACGACGACCTCGATCCGCTCGTAGTCCACGTCGAACAGCAGGTGCGCCTCGATGACCTCGAGCCCCTTGTTCACGAGCGTCGCCGAGTTCGTGGTGACCATGCGGCCCATGTCCCAGGTGGGGTGCGCGAGCGCCTCCGCAGGGGTCACCCCGGCCATCTCCGCCCGGGACCGGCCGCGGAAGGGGCCTCCGGACGCGGTCACGACGAGCCTGCGGACCTCCTGCTTCGTCCCGGACCGCAGCGCCTGCGCGAGCGCCGAGTGCTCGGAGTCGACCGGCACGATCTGCCCCGGTGCGG
>NZ_NCKN01000078.1 GCF_002257455.1 Microbacterium sp. 13-71-7 | reverse complement strand
CACGATCACGATCACGACGCGGAGCCCCACGAGCACCCGAACCCGCACGACGACGCGGCCCCGACCGACGATCATGCGGCCCACCCGCACTCGCATCCGCATCCGCATGGCGACGACCACGACCGCCCGCACTCGCATCCGCATCCGCATCCGCATGGCGACGACCACGACCACGACCGCCCGCACGCCGAGGCGCATGCCCATCCGCACCCCACCGACCCGCACGACCATGAGGATCACGCCCACGACCAGGGCGATCACGCCCACGGCGCCGGCGGCCACTCGCACGGACCCGGCGGCCACTCGCACGGCCCAGGCGAGCACGATCACGAGCACCCGACCGGGTTCAAGGGCTTCCTCTACGGCCTGTTCGTCCCGCACTCGCACGACGCCGCGGACTCCATCGACGACGCGCTCGAAGCGAGCCAGGAAGGCGTCCGGGCGCTGAAGATCAGCCTCGTCGGCCTCGGCATCACGGCGGCGCTGCAGGTCGTCGTCCTGATCATCAGCGGCTCGGTCGCGCTGCTGGCGGACACCATCCACAACTTCGCCGACGCGCTGACCTCGGTGCCGCTGTGGATCGCGTTCGTCCTCGGACGACGTGCGGCGACCCGCCGCTACACCTACGGCTTCGGCCGCGCGGAGGACCTCTCGGGCCTGTTCATCGTCGCGATGATCGCGCTGTCCTCGGTGCTGGCCGGCATCGAGGCGATCCGCCGGTTCTTCGAGCCCCAGCAGGTGACGAATCTCTGGTGGGTGTTCGCGGCCGGGGTGATCGGCTTCCTCGGCAACGAGCTCGTCGCCATCTACCGGATCCGCGTGGGCCGGAAGATCGGCTCCGCCGCGCTCGTCGCCGACGGGGTGCATGCCCGCACCGACGGGTTCACCTCGCTCGCGGTCGTCATCGGCGCGGTCGGCGTCATGCTCGGCTTCCCGCTGGCCGACCCGATCATCGGCCTGCTCATCTCGATCGCGATCCTCGTGCTGCTCATCGGCACGGTGCGCAGCATCGGCCGGCGACTGATGGACGGCATCGAACCGCAGTACGTCGACCGCGCCGAGGCGGCCCTCCGCGAGAGCCCTGGGGTGCTCGCGGTCAGCGAGCTCCGCATCCGCTGGGTCGGCCACCGGCTGCAGGCAGCCGCGAAGCTCACCGTCGCCGACGGTCCGCTGTCCCAGGCCCAGGAGGTCGCCCACCAGGCCGAGCACGCGCTCGAGCGGGCGCTGCCGAACGTCGATGTCGTCGAGTTGCGGACCAGCACCCGATGACCCTGGTCCCTCCGGTGCCCCGGTCGCGGTTCGTCGCGGTCGGCATCGGCGCGCTGATGCTGACCGGGAGCCTGCTGCTGGCGGCCGCGCCGGCGGCCGCCGATGCGGCGCTCGTGGACGCGGACCCCGGTGACGGCGAGGTGCTGACCACCGCACCGAGCCGCGTCACCCTCACCTTCAGCGGCGACCTGCTCCAGATGGGCGCGCACGCCCTGCAGGTCACCGGCCCCGACGGGCAGGACGTGACCGACGGCGACCTCGAGGTCGAGCCGACCACGATCGCCGTCCCGGTCGCGATCCCCGGCGACGGCGTCTACGACGTGGTCTGGCAGACCGTCGCCAAGGACGGCCACCCGGTCTCCGGCCGCTACCAGTTCGGCGTCGGCGAGGTCACGGTCACCCCCGGGGCCGCCGACGCGGGGGACGAGCATGCCGAGGACGAGCATGCCGAGGCGGCATCCGACGCCCCGTTCGGGTCGCCGCTGGCCGTCCCGATCATCGTCGGCGCGCTCGTGCTCGCCGCGCTCGCCGGGGCCGTCATCTGGGTGGTCCACGCCCGCGGCAAGCGTCCCTAGACCCACCCGCGGCACACCCGTGCCGCATCGCGCAGGACCTGGCACCGAACTGGAGGCGGCGGTGGCGATGAGCCGGACGAACGCGGCGGCGGCCCGCTCACGCCTGGAGCGGGTGACGATGCGGCGCGAGGTGCAGCGGGCCATCGTCAGCGTCGCCGGGCTGGTCGGCACACCGGTCGTCAACCCCTCCGGGCAGCGGGTCGGCAGCATCGTCGACGTCGTCGCCCGGCTGCACTCGGTCGACCGGTATCCGCCGATCACCGGCATGCTGGTGCGCATCGGCGCCCGGCGCAGCTTCCTCGCGGCCGACAACCTCGCGACCGTCGAGCACCGTCGGGTCACGCTGCGACGAGCGAGCATGGACCTCACCGACTTCCTGCGCCGACCCGGCGAGGTGCTGCTCGTCGAGGACCTGCTCGACCATCAGCTCATCGACGTCGACGGGCGACAAGTGATCCGCGCCGCGGATCTCTACCTGGCGCCGATCGGGCCGGCGGTGCGACTGGTGGGGGTCGATGTCAGCCTCGCGACCCTGCTGCGCCGGCTCGGACCGCGCGTCTGGCGTGGTCGCCCCACCCCCGATCGGGTCATCGACTGGGACGCCGTCTCCCCGTTCGGGGAGGCCGGCGCGCTCACACCCCCCTCGGTGCGACTGCGCGACCCGGACCGGCAGCTGCACCGGATGCGCGCCGCCGACCTCGCCGATCTGCTGGAGGACCTGGACCGGCGCGAGCGCCAGGCGCTGCTGGGCCAGCTGGACCCCGAGACCGCGGCGGACGCCCTGGAGGAGATGGAGCCCGACGAACTCGAGGCGCTGCTGCGCGAGGTCGAGCCGGAGCAGGCCGCCCAGCTGCTGGGCTCGATGGAGCCCGACGAGGCCGTCGACGCGCTGCGTGACCTGCGCGCCGGCGAGCGCGAGGACCTGCTGGGCCGGATGTCGGCGGACGTGCGTTCGAACCTGCAACGCCTGCTGCGCTACCCGGAGCGCCGCGCCGGCGGCTTCATGACCACCGTCCTCGCCCTCGCCACCCCGGCCGACACCGTCGGCACGGTCCGCGACCGGCTCACCGCGCTCGGCGAGCACCGGGCCGAGATCGACGCGGTCGCCGTCCTCGACGACGGCGGGGCGCTCATCGCCGACCTGTCCCTCTGGGACCTCCTCACCCACCCGGCCGCGACGACGATCGCGACCCTCATCCGCGATGAGCACCACGACCCCGCACCGGTCACCGTCGAGCCGATGGCGCCGCTGTGGGAGGTCGCCCAGCGCCTGGTGCGCACCCGCCGGCCCTCGGTGCTCGTCGTCGACGACGCCGGCGCGCCGGTGGGCCGCATCCTTGCCGACGATGTCCTCGACGCCCTCGGCACGACCCGCGGCCGCATCCGCCGGCGCCGGATGCTGCGATGAGCGAGCTCGACACCGCCAGCGTCCCGATCGCCCCCCGCCGCGCCGGCGCAGGCCTTCGCGGCCTGATCCAACGCATCCCCGGCGCACGGACCGTGCTGCTGTATGCCGGAAGCCTCGGCCCGGGGCTGATCGCGGCGAACGCGGGCAACGACGCCGCGGGCATCGTCACCTACGCCAGCGCTGGCAGCGAGTTCATCTACCGGACGCTGTTCTTCATGGTGCTGGTCACCATCGCCCTGGTCATCGTGCAGACGATGGCGGTCAAGCTCGGCGCGTACACCGGCAAGGGCCTGGCCGCGCTCATCCGGGAGCGCTTCAGCCTGCGCCTGACCGCGCTCGCCGTCGTCTGCCTGCTGCTGGCGAACACCGGCCTGGTGGTGGCCGAGTTCGCCGGCATCGGCGCCGCGGTCGAACTGCTCGGCGTCAACCGGTTCTGGGTGATCCCGCCGGCGGCGATCGGCATCTGGGCGCTGGTGGTCTTCGGCTCCTACCGCTACGCCGAACGGGTGTTCCTCATCCTCACCCTCGGGTTCCTCGCCTACCCCGTCGCCGTCGTCCTCGCCCATCCCGACTGGTCCCAGGTCGCCAGCAACCTCGTCATCCCGCACCTGTCGGCCGACTCCGCGTTCCTCCTCGTCGGCGTGGCCCTGATCGGCACGACCGTCAGCCCGTACATGCAGTTCTACGCTGCCGCCGGCGTCGTCGACCGCGGCGTGGGCCCGAGCGGATACCGGGCGGCCCGGTTCGACGCGATCTCCGGGGCGGTCTTCGCCTGCCTGATCAGCATGTGCATCATCATCGCCACCGGCGCCGCGATCGGCGGCAGCGGGCCGCTGCAGTCCGCCAGCGAGGCCGCCGAGGCGTTGCGCCCCGTGGTCGGCCCCGGCGCCGAGGCGCTGTTCGCCTTCGGCCTGATGGGCGCCAGCGCACTGGCCGCCGCGGTCGTGCCGCTGTCCAGCAGCTACGCGATCAGCGAAGCGGTCGGCGTCGAGCGATCCATCTCCCGCCGCTTCCGGGAGGCCCCGCTGTTCCTCGGCCTGTTCACCATCCAGGTCATCCTCGGCGCCACCATCGCCCTCACCCCGGTCAACCTCATCGGCCTGCTCATCGGCACCCAGGTGCTGCAGGGCCTGATCACCCCGATCATCCTGATCTACATCCTCATCCTCTCCAGCAGCCGCAAACTGCTGGGCGCCGCGGCCAACTCCCTCACGCTGCGGATCGTGGCGGGGGTCTTCGTCGCCGGCATCAGCGCCATGTCGCTGCTGCTGCTCGGCAACACGATCCTCGGATTCTTCGGACTGACATGACCTCGAAGGAGCCGCCCTCACGGTTGCAGATCGCCGCCGCTCTCATCACGCATCGCTACGACGTGCGGGCGACCGCGACTCAACTCGGCACCAGCCGACGCCGCGTTCGCACCGTCGGCCGGGCCTTGCGGCGGGCCATGGCGTCGCGCACCCGCCGCGATCCGCGCGCGATGCTCCTCGTAGTCGGCGAGAGCCTTGCGATCCTCAACCTCATGGCGAGCATCTGGGCCTTCGCCCGGCAGGACTTGCTTGTCTGCACGTTCACCGGCGCGATCGCCGTGCTGCTCACCGGGCTGTCCGTCGGCATCGCCCCCTCGCTTCGTGCCGCGGCACAACGCCGAAGCCGTCGCCCCGTGAACCGTCCAACCCGAAAGCAGAACCGATGACCGCCACCACCCCATCCGCCGCCCGCGTCCAACGGCTCAATCGGCTGCGCGCTGGGGTGCTGGGCGCCAACGACGGCATCGTCTCCGTCGCCACCGTCGTCGTCGGCGTCGCCAGCGCCACGGCCAGCGCCCCCGCGCTGCTGTCCGCCGGCGTCGCGGCGCTCGTCGGCGGCGCCGTGTCGATGGCGCTCGGCGAGTACGTCTCGGTTAGCAGCCAGCGCGACAGCCAACGCTCGGCCATCGACGAAGAGCGCGGCCACCTCGCGAGCGAGCCGGAACGCGAACTCGAGGAGCTCGCCGCTTCCTACCAGGCCCGCGGCCTGACCGAGGCCACCGCCCGGCAGGTCGCGAAGGAGCTCACCGCCCACGATGCCCTCGCCGCACACATCGACGTCGAGCACCGCCTCGCCGAGGACGAGGTCGTCAGCGCCTGGGGCGCTGCCTTCACTTCGGCGATCTCCTTCTTCGTCGGCGGGATCGTCCCGTTCCTGGCCATCTTGCTGCTGCCTGCGACGATCCGCATCCCGATCACCTTCGGCCTCGTACTCATCGCCCTCGCCGCCACCGGCTGGCTCGGCGCCCGCCTCGGCAACGCAAAGCCCGGCCGCGCCGCGATACGGGTCGTCATCGGCGGTACCATCGCCCTCGCCGCCACCTACGGGCTCGGCAGTCTGCTCGGTACCTCCGGCGGCTGACCTTAACCGCCGCTTGAGCTACAACTAATGAGACCGTCGCCTCTCCCTCAGTGAAGGAGAGCAGAGTCGCATCCGGACTTCACGACGAGCCTGTTCCACTCATATGTCGCTCCGTGGTGCCGATCACCCGCAAATCGACATCAGCCCCGCCCCCGAACTCCTCGCATCCTTCCCCACTCCTCCCCGCCGCCCAAGCCTCTTACCTTCCCAAACACACAAAGAATGGACGTATGCTACCTAAGACGGTGGCTAGCATATTAGTGTGAGGAGTGCGAGATGAAGGGCGGTGTGATCCTGTTTCGCGGCTCGGGCACGGACGCGCGCCGCTACCTGGAGTCGGACCGCTCGCGAGCGGATGAGTATTACCTCGAAGCCGGCACCGCGCTGGCGGAGTTCACCGCGGTCGACGGCCGGGGCGAGGTGATCGGCGAGCTTGGCCTGACCGCGGACGAGTACGCGCAGTGGGTGGACTGGGTGAACCCGCTGACCGGCGAGTCGATGGGCCGTCCCCGGTTGCCGGGGGAGGGCAAGCAGGGCAGTCCGCGGTTCGCGGAGATGGTCGTGAACGTCCCGAAGTCGCTGTCGATCGCCGCCGCGCTGCACCCGGAGGTCTCCGCGGCGCTGGATGCGGCGCAGCGCGACGCGGTGGTGGAGATCCGCTCCTGGCTGGGTCAGCACTCCGTCACCCGCGTCGGCCCGCGCGGGGGCCAGGAGGTGGTGCCGGTCGAGCAGCTGGAGACGGTCGCCGTCTCGCACAAGACCTCCCGCGCCGGCGACCCGCACCGGCACATCCACTTCCAGATCGGCACCCGCGTCTGGGCGGCCGGCGCCTGGCGGGGACTGGACACCGCAGCACTGTTCAAGCAGCAGGGCGCCATCCGCGCACTCGGCACCGCGGTCATCGCCGCGCACCCGGAACTCGCAGCAGTGCTCGAGGAGCACGGGCTCACCCTCGACCCGGTGACCGGGGAGGTGGCGGAGCTGACCCCGTGGAACGCGCTCATGTCCAAGCGGAGCGCGCAGGTGGCGCGCAACCTCGACAAGTTCACCGCGGAGTGGGAGGCGGCGCATCCGGGCGAGGAGCCGGGGCCGGTGGTGCGCGCCCGGTTGCAGGCGAAGGCGTGGGATCACGAGCGACCGCAGAAGAAGCCGTCGCAGCTCGGCAGCGAGGCCGGCTGGTTGCGGGAGTTGCAGGACGCCGGCTACACCCCGGACCTGCCGCGCGCCGGCGAGCCGCCGGTGCGCACGCTCGACGACCTGGCCGTGCAACGGGTCGCGTCGCGCGCACTGGACCGGTGCGCGGACAGCGCCTCGGCATGGACGGTGCACGACATCCAGGAGCACGTCACACGCCTGGTCACTGAAGCCGGCGTGCGTGCAACACCCGAGGCATTGCGCGAGTTCGTGACCATCACGACCCGGCTCGCGGCCGACGACTGCCTCTCGGTCCTGCCGCCTGACGCCCCGGCGCCGGAGCACGTCGCGCACCTGACGACGCTGCACGTCGTCGCCGTCGAGACGGCGCTGCGCGACGGGCTGGCCGCCCGCGCCACCGCCAGCACCCGCCTCGCCCCGGACATGGCCCGCCTGGCGCAGCAGGCCAGCCTCGACTCAGAGCAGGTGCAGGCCGCGGCCGCGATCGCCGGGACCGAACCGCTGGTGGTGGTCGAGGGCGCGGCCGGCGCCGGCAAGACCACCATGCTCGGTGCAGCCATCGCCACCGCCGCACGGGACGGCCGGGCAGTGCGAGTGGTGACGCCGACGAAGAAGGCCGCCGATGTCGCCGCGACCGAGCTCGGCGTGCCGACCGACAGCGTCGCCAAGCTCGTCCACGAGCACGGCTGGCGCTGGAACGCCGACGGCGTCTGGACTCGCCTGGCCGTCGGCGACGCCGACCCGCTGACGGGCGCGACCTATACCGGCCCCTCCGCCGAGGCGCAGCTCACCCGCGGGGAGCGGATCGTCGTCGACGAGGCCGGGATGCTCGACCAGGACACCGCCCTCGCCCTGCTGACTGTCGCCGACGAGCATGGTGCGAACCTCGCCCTGGTCGGTGACCGGGCGCAGCTCGCCGCGATCGGACGCGGCGGCGTACTTGACATCGCCGCGCAGCTCGCCCCACGGGTCTTCGACATGACCAGCGTGCACCGCTTCGCCGACCCCGACTACGCCGCCCTCACCGTGGACCTGCGCCGCGGGGAGCACCCCGCGCTGCTGTTCGACCGGCTGCACGCCCTCGGCCTGATCGTCCTGCACGACAGCGACGAGGACGTGCGGGAGGGGATCGCGCGGGACGCCCGCGATGGCGACGCGATCACGGTCGCCACCAACGACGAGGCGCGCGAGCTGAACGAGCGCATCCGCGATCAGCGGGTGCGCGCCGGCCTGGTCGACGACCAGCGCACGACCGTCGGCAGCGACGGCCTGCCGATCGGCCGGGGCGACATGATCCAGACCCGACACAACGACGCGGACGTCCAGGTGGCGAACCGGCAGACCTGGACCGTGCAGGCCGTCGGCGACGACGGGACGGTGTGGGCGACCGAGCAGGGCACCGGCCGGAAGCACCAGCGCACCGTGCAGCTGCCCGCCGAGTACGTGACCGAGCACACCCACCTCGCCTACGCCGCCACCGCCTACGGCGTGCAGGGCGCGACCGTCCCGGCCTCGCACACGGTCCTCTCCGACGCGCTCGACGCCGCCGGCGTCTACGTCGGCCTTACCCGTGGCCGCGAGGCAAACCGGCTCCACATCGTCGCTGCCGATCTCGACGACGCCCGCGAGCAGTTCGTCGCGGCGCTCGCTCGCGACCGCGCCGACCGCGGCCTGGCCGCCGCGACCCAGGCCGCTCGCGAAGCCGTCGCCGGCCTCACTGCCAACGGGCCGGTGCGGATGGTCAACGCCGAGCGCGCCCGCCTGGCCGAGCGGATCGACCGCGCCGATCGGGAGGCGCGTCGCTGGGAGAGCATCGTGGCCGCGCTGGACGACCAGGCGGCGCAGCAGCGGGGCGAGTCCGACGCGCAGCAGACGCTCCTCGCCGCCGCCGAGGCGGCCGCCGCTACGGTGCGAGCCGAGATCGCCGCGCCCCTCGTCGCGCAGGCCACGGCGGACGGCACCGCCTACCTCGACAGTCGCCGGAGCATGTGGGAGGCGACGGACGCCCATCGCACGGCGCGCGGGCTGCGCCAGCGCACCGCCGCCCGGCGCCTGCGCGATGTCACCGCCGAGCACCGCGGCGTCGAGACGGCCGCCCTACAACGGTGGGGCCGACTGCCGGAGAGTCCCGCGGCGATCGAGCCGTGGGCGCTCGAGGCGGCGCAGGCGGCCACGGATACCGTCCGGCGCGTGGTCGAGGCGCTCGACGAAGTCGAGGCCGTCCGGATGGCGCAGCAGCGCCTCGGCGCTCGCCAGGCCCAGGAGCGTGCGGACCTGCGCCGCCAGCTCCTCGGCAACCAGGCGCCCAGCAGCGCCCGGGCGCAGGCGGCACGATGGCGGGACCGGGGCGAGGCCGCCCGTCGCGAGCTCGCCGCTATCGAGGCGCTGCCGCCCGTGCAGGCCGCAGCGCGGATCCGCGCCCGCGCTGCGGCCTGCACGGGCCGAGCGCGAAGCCGCCGAGCGCGCCCTGGCCGAGCGCGACGCCCGCGCAGCCCAGCTCCACGACTTCACCCAGCGCGAACCCCGCCACGGCCCGACGCCGCCCGACCGGGGGATCGGGCGATAGTCGGCCTACCATCGCAGGCATGACCGAGCGCAGCACCCGACGGGTCGTCACGGTCCCCGACGTCGTGGGACTGCCGTTCCACATCGGCCGTGACATCGCCTCGAAGGCCGGGGTGACGCTGGCGAACCCCGACCCCGACGGCCCGCCGATCGGAGCACTGGCCTGGCCCGGCCTCTACTACATCGTGCGGCAGCACCCGGGTGCCGGCACGCAGCTGCGCGAGTGGGACTCCGTCGGCGTCGAGATCGTCAAGCACGGCAACGCCCCCGACCGCGAACCGGCGGCTCCGCGTCCCCACCCTCCCGTCGACGCCGCGCACGCGGCGCCCGAGACCTCGCAGCAGGTCGACCTGACCGGCGACTGAACTCCGTCCGGCCGGACATACCTATCGCTCGCGGGCGTATGCTCGCCCCGCCTGACCGGACCCTCGATCCTGCGAGACCGGAACGCCGCGCGCAAGCCGCAAGGGCATTGCGCGCGTCGCCCCGGCCCCGCAAATCAGCGGTTGTCCGGGCAGGCTGGGACGGCGACCCGCGGTGGTGTTGATTCAGCACCACCGGGCGGATGTCGGTGTCGGCGGGTAGAATCGAAGCACCGGAAGCAAGGTCCAGGAGGTGGCGTGATGGCAGTCAAGCAGGCATCGGCGGCGCGCGTGCAGCGCGACCTGACGGCGATCGCCGCCGGCCAGCGGATGGCCGGCGCGGAGCCGACCCCGGCCGACATGGACGCCGCCCGCGCCGTCCTCGAGCACCGCCTGACCGCCGACGAGGCCGTCAGCCAGCGCCTGGCCGACATCGACCGGGCCCACGGCATCAGCCGCTGACGCGGCCCGCGTCGTCTCGAGACGAGGATGCCGGACCGCTACACCTACCCGGACAGCGAAGTCCTGGTCAACCTCCCCGGCTACCGCGACCCCGCAGCCTGGCACGAGGCCGAGACCGCGCTCGTGCAGATCCGCATGGCGGAACTCACCGACCACCCGCTGCCCGGCGACTTCGGGCTCGACCACCTGCGCGCGATCCACCGGCACCTGACCCAAGACCTCTACATCTGGGGCGGGCAGCTTCGCGACACCGACACCGGACCCGCCGGCACCGGGCTGGCGCACTGCCGCCCGGAGTTCATCCCGGCCGAGGCTGAGCGCATCTTCGGCCGCCTCGCCGCCGAGCAGCGGCTCACCGGCCTGGACCGCGACGCCTTCGCCGGCCGGCTGTCCTGGGTGTGGGGCGAGACGACCGCGCTGCACCCGTTCCGGGACGTGAACACCCGCAGCCAGTTCGTGTTCTTCAACGACCTCGCCCGCCAGGCCGGCTGGGTCATCGACTGGCGACAGATCGACCCGCACGTCTTCGCCCACGCCCGCACCCTCGCCATCGCCCAGGACGAGCGCGGCATCGAGGCCCTCCTGCAGCCCGCCCTGCTGACCGTCGCCGACGCGGCCCGGCACGACGAGCTCGTCGACCACATGACCGAGATCCGACTCGAGCACCTCCGGCCTCGACCCGCGCGCCCCGTCACCGAGCTCGACGCCGACCTCCGCCGTGCGATCGAGGCACGCCGATCCCGGCTCGCACCGCCGGAGTCGTTCGGCCAAGACTCGCCGGTCTCGGGTATCCGAGAGCCGCCCTTGCTCGGGCTCTAAGCCCGACACCATCGGTCGGTCGTATAGTCGAACCGCGCGCCCCTGGAGGCTGCGCGAATCCGGCTCTCGAAGGGGCGGGGTCACCCAGCGGATTGACGCCATCAGGGGGCGGCGACGTGGCAACATCTTGGCAACGAACGCTGACGACGAGAACCTGCCGGACGCACTCGACGCACCGCGAACTCCCGTAAACACAGGCCAGTTCGGGGTCGAACACGCAGATCCCGCGATCCCGAACACCCTCTCACGGCGGTAACGCGGGTTCGAATCCCGCTGGGGTCACAGACAACACACGAAAGCCCTCGGTTCGCCGGGGGCTTTCGTCGTTCCCGGGATCGCGCGGCCGGACGCACGATCCGCGTCGCCCGGAGGCGACACGCCCCGTCGGGAATACGACGAACGATGACGCGCGTTGAGGAGCGGGGGAAACCCTCGACCTAGGCTGGAGAGATGCCCGTGAACGCAACGACCGACGCCGATTCCGCGGCGGCGCGTGCCGCCCATGACGAGTGGAGGGCCGCCCGTCTCGCCGCCGTGACGGCGCCTCAGGGGAACCTCGCCCTCATCGAGACGCGATGGCTGGATCCCGAGGACGCCACGACGCCCGAGGAGGCCTCCGCAGGCCTGCCGGACTCGGTCGTCGTGACCGGGCTGACCCGCCGCCACCTCACGACGGGGGAGCCGGAGCGGGGACTGCGGTTCTGGGACGCGGAGTCCCCGCGCAACCGCGAGTTCGAGGGCATCGCGACCTTCGACTACGACCCCGCCTGGCGGCTGACCGGGACGTTCACCCCCGTCGACGGCGGCCGTGCCGTGCCCTACGAGCACCTCCGCGACAACGGTCTCAGCCGCGAACTGCCCGTGCCGGGAGACCTCGCGGTCACGATCGACGGCACCGACTACGCGCTCGACGCGTTCGACGACGGCGGCACGCTGCTGCTCGTGTTCGCGGATCCGACGAACCGCACCGACGATCCCGAGACGCGCACCTACGGGCCGGGACGGTTCCTGTTCGTGCAGGACGACTCCGGCCTCGAGGGGACGCGCGACGTCGTGCTCGACTTCAACCGCGCCTTCGTGCCGCCCTGCGGCTTCTCCGACCAGTACAACTGCCCGCTGCCGCCGCTCTCCAACCGGATCACCACGCCGGTGCGCGCCGGCGAGCGCCTCCCTCTTCCCGACCAGCACTGAAGCCTCACGACCCGCACCGAAGCCTCCCGACCAGCAAGGACGATCCATGAAGTTCTCCCGCATCGCGGCACTCGCCGCCTCCCTGACCGTGGTGGCCGTACTCGCCACCGCGTGCTCCGGCGGCGCCGGATCGGCCGGCGGCACACCCGACGCGAATGCGACCATCCGGATCGGCTCGCTCTCGGCGCCGCTGAACCTGTCCAACGTCGACGCGGGTGGACAGGGCGTCACCGAGGCGCTGAACGGCAACGTGTACGAGGGGCTGTTCCAGCTCAGCGACGACGGCAAGGTCGTCAACCGCCTCGCCACCGACTACTCGGTCAGCGCCGACGGCCTCGCCTACACGGTCAAGCTGCGCAGCGGCGTGAAATTCCACTCCGGCAAGGCGCTGACCAGCGCCGATGTGAAGTCCTCGCTCGAGCGGGTGCTCTCCGACAGCTCGCAGTCCGCGCGCAAATCGCAGCTCGCGGTCGTCGACAGCGTCGAGACGCCCGACCCGGAGACCGTCGTCTTCCACCTCAAGTCGCGCTCGATCTCGTTCCCGTACAACCTCACCTACGTGTGGATCGTGAACACCGACGCCAAGGATCTGAAGACCGCCGAGGACGGCACGGGGCCGTACACGGTCGACCAGTTCAAGCGCGGCTCCTCGCTCACCCTGAAGCGCTTCTCCGGCTACTGGGGCACCGCGGCGAAGAGCAAGGAGGTCGACTTCACCTACTTCACCGACGCCTCCGCGCTCTCCAACGCGCTGCTGACCAACGCGGTCGACATCGTCACCCAGGTGCAGAGCCCCGACGCGCTCAAGCAGTTCACCGGCAACAAGGACTTCACGGTCTCCGAGAACACGTCCACGACGAAGGAGCTGCTGGCCTTCAACGACAAGGTCGCGCCGTTCGACGACAAGCGCGTGCGCAAGGCGATCACCCAGGCGATCGACAACAAGAAGCTGCTGGACTCGATCTGGGACGGCCGCGGCACGCTGATCGGATCCATGGTCCCGCCCACGGACCCCTGGTACGAGGACCTCACCTCGGTGAACCCCTACGACCCTGCGGCGGCGAAGTCTCTGCTCGCCGAGGCCGGGCAGTCCTCCCTCTCGTTCACGCTCGACACCCCGTCCTACGATCCGCACCCGGCGGTCGCGGAGTTCATCAAGTCGGAGCTGGCGAAGGTCGGCGTCACGGTGAAGATCAACACGATCTCCGAGGACCAGTGGTACACCAACGTCTTCCAGAAGAAGGACTTCGCGGCGACGCTGCAGGAGCACGTCAACGACCGCGACCTGGTCTGGTACGGCAACCCGAACTTCTACTGGGGCTATGACGACCCGCAGGTCGTGCAGTGGGTCGCCGACGCCGAGCAGGCGAGCAGCACCGACGAGCAGACCGCGATCCTCAAGAAGGTCAACACGCAGATCGCGGAGGACGCCGCGAGCGACTGGCTGTTCCTCGCCCCGCAGATCGTCGTCGCGTCGAGCTCGGTCAAGGGCTACCCTGTGCACGGGCTGAACTCGCAGTTCTTCGTGGCGGACATCGAGAAGACCGCGTGATCGCCGCCGCCACGCGGCACGGGCGGACAGGAGCGCGGTGACCCGATACCTCGTCCGGCGCCTGCTCTTCCTGGTGCTCTCGTTCCTGGTGGGGATGCTCGTCGTCTTCCTGCTGCTGCGGGTGCTCCCGGGCGACCCGGCGAACGCGCTCATCTCCGTGAACGCGACGCCGGAGCAGATCGCGGCGGCGAGGGCGCAGGTCGGATCCGACCAGCCGGTGATCGTGCAGCTGGGGTCATGGCTGTCCGGCCTGCTCCGCGGCGATCTGGGCACGTCCTTCACCTCGGGGGCTCCCGTCGCCGACGACATCGCCGCCCGCCTCGCGGTGACGCTGCCGCTCGCGCTCATCTCGTTCGTGATCGCGACCGTGCTGGGCGCCGTGATCGGCGTGGTCGCGGCGACGCGGGCGCGGAGCTGGTACGGGGCGCTGCTCGGCGCCGTGACCCAGCTGGGCATCGCCGTGCCGGTGTTCTGGGTCGGACTCCTGGTGGTCTGGCTGTTCGCGCTGACCCTGAGACTGCTGCCGTCGGGCGGCTTCCCGCGAGACGACTGGGCCGACCCCGGCGCGGCGTTCAGCGCGCTCGCGCTGCCGGTCATCACGATCGTGATCGTGATGAGCGCCTCGCTCGCACGCTACGTGCGCTCGGCGACGCTCGACGTCCTCGACTCCGACTACCTGCGCACGGCCCGTGCGCTGGGGGAGAGCAGGGCGGGCGCATTCTTCGCGCACGGGGTGCGCAACGCGGCCGTGCCGGTGATCTCGATCCTCGGTATCGAACTCGCGTCGACCCTTCTCGGCGCGGTGGTCGTCGAGTCGGTCTTCACGCTCCCCGGTCTCGGCGCGCTGCTCGTCAAGGCCGTCGGCGAGCACGACTACCCGAGCATCCAGGGCGTTCTCGTGGTCACCACGGCCCTGGTACTGCTCATCGGGTTCCTCGCCGACGTCGCCCAGCGCCTCGTCGATCCGCGCCTGCGGGGCAGCATCTCGGCGAGAGGGGGCCGGGCATGACCCGCTCCCTCCGACGCCGGGACGTCACTCTCACGATCGGGATCGTGATCCTCGCGGTGCTCGCTCTCGCGGCGCTCGTCTCCGTGTTCTGGACGCCGTTCCCGCTCGACGACACCTCCGGCGGGCGGCTCGTGCCGCCCGGCGGCGCACACCTGCTCGGCACGGACAAGCTGGGGCGCGATCTGTTCAGCCAGGTGCTCGCCGGCACGCGGATCGCGATGCTGGTCGGGCTCGGCGCGGTCGCCCTCGCGGCCGTCATCGGCTTCGTGCTCGGCACGGCCGCGGCGCTGCTGCCCGGCTGGGTCGACGACGCGGTCTCCTCTTTCCTCGACGTTCTGATCGCCTTCCCCACGCTCCTGCTCGCGATGCTGATCGTCGCGGCCCGCGGTCCCGGCCTCGACACGGCGATCGTCGCGATCGGGATCGCCGGATCCGCGGTCGTGTCCCGCTTCACGCGGATCCTCGTCAAGAGCGTCCTGTCGCGGAGCTTCGTCACGGCCGCGCGCACCTCCGGCGCACCCACGTGGGGCGTGCTCATCCGGCACGTGCTGCCGAACATCTGGCCCGCGCTGGTCGTGAACCTCGCGGTGCTCTTCGGTGGCGCGATCATGGCGGAGGCGTCGCTGTCTTACCTGGGCCTCGGCGTGCCGCCGCCGAACTCGTCGCTCGGGCGCCTGCTGCAGGAGGCGCAGGGCACGGTGCTGACCTCGCCGTGGGGCGCCGTCATCCCCGGAGCCGTGATCGCGCTGCTCGTGCTGGGCGCGAACGCGGTCGCGGACGGCCTGCGGGAGCGGTTCGATCCGACCAGGCGGGGGAGGAGCTGATGGGCGCGGCGCTTCAGGTGCGGGGCCTCCGCATCGTCACGGATGCGGGCTCGGAGCTCGTCCGGGACCTCGACTTCGACCTCGCGCCGGGTGAGCGGCTGGGGCTCGTCGGCGAGTCCGGATCCGGCAAGACGCTCACCGGACTCGCGCTGCTGGGCCTGCTGCCGTCCGGGCTCACGGCCGGCGGGTCGATCCGGCTCGACGGCACGGAGCTGATCGGCGCCGGCGAGCGGGTGCTGCAGCGGGTCCGCGGGTCGCGGATCGCCGCCGTCTTCCAGGATCCGTCGTCCGCGCTCGACCCGCTCATGCGAGTCGGCGATCAGATCGCCCGGCCGCTGCGGCGGCACCGCGGCCTGCAGGGCGCGGCGCTGCGTGCGGCCGTGCGTGCCGCCGCCGAGGAGGTGCGCCTGCCGGATGCGGAGCGGCTGCTGCGGCGCTACCCGTTCGAGCTCTCCGGCGGCCAGCGCCAGCGGGTCGCGATCGCGATGGCGCTCGCCTGCCGTCCCGACGTCCTCCTCGCGGACGAGCCGACCACGGCGCTCGACGTGACCGTCCAGGCCACCGTGCTGGAGCTGCTCGACGACGCGGTGCGCCGGCACGGGACTTCGCTCGTCTTCGTCTCGCACGATCTCGCCGTCGTCGCCGGGATCGCGGAGCGCGCGATCGTGCTGCGCCGCGGCGAGGCCGTCGAGGAGGGCCCGGCACGACGCATCGTGACGGCCCCCGAGCACGAATACACCCGCCGGCTGGTGACGGCCGCGCGGGAGCTGGAATCGGCGCTCGATCGCCTGAGCGGCGCCGGCCCCCGGACCGGCGGAGAGGGAGGCCGCGCATGAGCGCTCTGTTCACG
>NZ_NCKN01000077.1 GCF_002257455.1 Microbacterium sp. 13-71-7 | reverse complement strand
GCCTACCTCGACTTCTCGAGCCAGCTGGTGAACCTCAACCTGGGCCACCAGCAGCCCGATCTCGTCGCCGCGATCCAGCAGCAGGCGGGTCGCCTGGCGACGATCCAGCCGTCGATCGCGAACGACGTGCGCGGCGAGCTGGCCCGGCTCATCGCCGAGGTCGCCCCCGAGGGCATGGAGAAGGTGTTCTTCACGAACGGCGGCGCCGACGCGAACGAGTACGCGGTGCGCATGGCGCGCACCGCGACCGGGCGCCGCAAGGTGCTGTCGATGTACCGCAGCTACCACGGCTCCACGGCGACGGCGATCTCGCTGACCGGCGACCCGCGGCGCTGGGCGAACGACTCCGTCGACAACGGCACGGTGCGGTTCTTCGGGCCCTACCTGTACCGCACCGCGTTCCATTCGACGACGCTCGCCGAGGAGTCGCAGCGCGCGCTCGAGCACCTCGAGCAGACGATCCAGCTCGAGGGGCCGAGCACGATCGCCGCGATCATCATCGAGACAGTCGTGGGGACCAATGGCGTGCTCGTGCCGCCGCCCGGCTACCTGCAGGGCGTGCGCGACCTGTGCGACCGGTACGGCATCGTGTACATCGCGGACGAGGTCATGGTCGGCTTCGGCCGTCTCGGCGAGTGGTTCGGCATCGACGCGTTCGACGCGAAGCCCGACCTCATCACCTTCGCGAAGGGCGTGAACTCGGGCTACGTGCCGCTGGGCGGCGTCGTGATCTCCGACCGGATCGCGGCGGCGTTCGACAATGTCTCCTTCGCGGGCGGGCTCACCTACTCAGGTCACCCGCTGGCCTGCGCGGCCGGCGTCGCCACCTTCGAGGTGTTCCGCCGCGACGGGATCCTGGAGCGCGTGCGCGACCTCGGATCCCGGGTCGTGCAGCCCACGCTCGAGGCCTGGGCCGAGAAGCACCCGAGCGTCGGCGAGGTGCGCGGACAGGGCCTGTTCTGGGCCGTGGAGCTCGTGCGCTCGAAGGAGACGCGCGAGCCGCTCGTGCCGTTCAATGCGGCAGGGGCCGACGCGGCGCCGATGGGCGCGTTCGCCGCAGCCGCGAAGAAGGGCGGCGTCTGGCCGTTCACGCACTTCAACCGCATGCACGTCGCGCCGCCCCTGGTGATCAGCGAGGACGAGCTGGTCCGCGGCCTCGCGGTGCTCGACGAGGCCCTCGACGTCGCCGACTCCTACGCCGACTGAGCCGCCGGTCCGCCGGCTCCACGGATCCCGTCCCCTCGTGGGGGCGGGATCCGTGGCGTTCAGGTCGCAGAATCCGTCGCTCAGACGTGGTCGCAGCGACCTTTTCTGCGACCTGAACCGGGGGAGGGCGGCGGATCCGCCCGCCGTCAGACCGCGACGGGATCCGGATCCGCGACGCGGTCGATCAGCCAGCCGTCGTCGACGCGGTGCACCGTGGAGACCGACAGGTTCTCGGGGCCGGCGGTGAGGTGCTCGAGGTCGGCGCCGAGGCCGTGCAGCAGGGTCAGGATCGTGATGCCGCTGGTCACCACGAGGATCTCGGATCCGGCGCGTGCGACGTCGTGCAGCGCCGCGGTCGCGCGTCGGGCGACGTCCGCGGGGGCCTCGGCGAGCGGATCCTCCGCGGCGAGGGCCTCCAGCGTCGCGAAGAAGGGGTTGTCGGCCGCCAGGTGCGCGTGCATGAGCCGCACGAACTTGCGGGCGCGCACCGCCTCGAGCCGCCCGAAGCAGAGCTCTCGCCAGCGCGGATCCGACTGCGCCTGCAGGTCGGATCCGGCCGCGTCGAGCAGGCGCGCCGCGGTCTCGCGGTGCCGGATGCCGTCACCCGAGAACGCGGCGTCGAACCGGATCCCGGCGGCGGCGAGGTCGAGCCCGCGTGCGGTCGCCTGCTCGCGGCCGAGCGCGGTGAGCGGCGCATCGGACCAGCCCTGCATCCGCTCCGCCTCGTTCAGCATGCTCTGCCCGTGCCGCACCACCCAGATCCGCGTCATGGATTCAGCCTAGGCAGGTGCGGGTGTGCGGGCGCAGGGAGGTCGCAGGTCCTGTCCGCGCTCAGACCGGCACCGGCACGGAGTCCAGCAGCAGGCGGGTGTACTCGTGCTGCGGGTTCGTGAGGAGCTCGGCCGTCGCGCCGCGCTCCACGATCTCGCCGCGGCGCATCACGAGGGTCTGCTCGCAGACCCTGCGCACCACGGCCAGGTCGTGGCTGATGAACAGCAGGGTCAGGCCCTGGCGGCGGCGGATGTCGGCGACCAGGTCCAGCACCTGCGCCTGCACCGAGACGTCCAGGGCGCTGGTCGCCTCGTCCATCACGAGCAGATCCGGCTCGATCGCGAGCGCTCGGGCGATCGCGACGCG
The DNA here is from genome assembly GCF_002257455.1 of Microbacterium sp. 13-71-7. Lineage (GTDB taxonomy): Bacteria > Actinomycetota > Actinomycetes > Actinomycetales > Microbacteriaceae > Microbacterium. The sequence continues at coordinate 14,158 of NZ_NCKN01000077.1, read as the reverse complement.
CTGACGCTGCCCGCCCGAGAGCGTCTTCGGCCGCGCCGCCGCGTGCTCCTCGCCCAGCCCGACCGCCGTCAGCAGCTCGAGCGCGCGGACGTTCGCCGCGGTCTTGTCGAGTCCCGCGTGCAGTCGGAGCACGTCCGCGACCGCCCGTCCCGCGGGGATCCGCGGATCCAGGGACAGGTACGGATCCTGGAACACCATCTGCACGCTCTTCGCGCGGGCGAGGCGCTCCTCGCGCCCCTTCGGCACGCCGCCGGCATCGCGTCCGCCGATCCGGATCGTGCCGGTGTCGACCTGCTCCAGCCCGACGATCATGCGGGCGAGCGTGGACTTCCCGGATCCGGACTCGCCCACGACCGCGAGCGCGCCGCCCGTCGGGATCCGAAGCGTGGCGTCGGCGACCGCGTGCACTTCGCCCCGCCCGCGCACCCGGTACGTCTTCGAGACCCCGCTGACCTCGACGTCCCGCCCCTCTGACCGCGAGACTCCATCTCCGCGACGAGACTGCGGTTCCAGAGCGCTGTCTCGTCGCCCAGTTGCAGTCTCGCGGTCAGAGAGCGCGGCGACGTCGCCGGTGAGGCGGGGGGTCGCGGCGACGAGGCGGCGGGTGTACTCGGCCTGCGGGGCGCGCAGCACGTCGAGGGCGGGGCCCTCCTCGACCACGGCGCCGTCCTTCATGACGACAAGCCGGTCGCACAGGGATCCGGCGAGGTTGAGGTCGTGCGTGATGAACAGCATGCCCATGCCGCGTTCGGCGCAGAGCTCGCGCAGCACCTGCACGATCTCGGCCTGCGTCGTCACGTCGAGGGCCGTGGTGGGCTCGTCGCAGACGAGCAGGCGGGGCGAGGTCGTCAGGGCGCCGGCGATCATGACGCGCTGCAGCATGCCGCCGCTCAGCTCGTGCGGATGCTGGTCGAGGTGCTCAGCGGGGGAGGGGAGCCGCACGTCCGCGAGCAGCTCGGCGGCGCGAGCCCTGGCACGGGACCTGCTCCACCCCTCGTTCAGCCGCAGCGCCTCGGTGAGGTGGTCGCCGATCGTGCGCATCGGGTTGATGCCGGCCCTCGGGTCCTGGAACACCATCGCGGCGTCGGCGCGACGGATGCTCCGCAGCGTCGCGGGGGCGAGCGGCGAGCGGCCGTCCACCGAGACGGATCCGCCGATCTCGGCCCGGTCGGGAGTGAGGCCCAGCACGGTGCGCGCGGTGAGCGACTTGCCGGATCCGGACTCGCCGACGAGACCCACGGTCTCGCCGGGTGCGACGGACAGCGTGATCCCGTGCAGCAGGCGGGTGCCGTCGGCGAGGTCGAGCGTGAGCTCGCGGATGTCGAGGAGCGCGGTCGCGGTCGCCGCCGCGGACGTGTCGATGAGCGTGGATCCGGTCATGCGGGGATCTCCCCTCCGATGCGGTCGGAGAGATCCTCGCCGACGATGTTGACGGCGACCACCACGAGCACCACCACGATGGCGGGCGCGATCGCCGGGAGGAACTGCCCGGCGGCGATGCCGGCCTGGGCCTCGTTGATCATCGCGCCCCAGTCCGCAGTGGGCGCCTGCACCCCGAGGCCGAGGAACGACAGCCCCGCCAGCTCGGCGAGCACGTAGCCGAAGTTCAGCGTCGACTGCGCGCCCACGATCGGCGCGACGTTCGGCAGCACCCTGCGCTGCGCGATCCACGCGCCGCCGAAGCCCTGCACGCGGTACGCCGCGACATACGGGCGGGTGCGCTCCGCCGCCACGAGCGACCGGGTCAGCCGCGCCACGAACGGCGCGTACGAGATGCTCATCGCGATCACCGGCGCGACCAGGCCCTTGCCGAACAGGGCGACGGCCATCATCGCGATGAGCAGCGACGGGAAGGCGAACAGCACGTCGAAGATGCGGCCGAGCACGGCGTCGACCCAGCCCCCGCGCCAGCCGGCGATCAGGCCCAGCAGGATTCCGAGGACCGTGGAGAACACGACGACGAGCAGCGGGCCGAGCAGGGCCGTGCGCCCGCCCCAGATGATCCGGCTGAGCAGATCCCGGCCCAGCGAGTCGGTGCCGAGCAGGTGCGCGGCCGACGGCGGGGCGTAGAACGCGGTGAAGTCCACCGCGTCGGGATCGTACGGCGAGACCCAGGGGGCGAGGATCGCGGCGAGCGTCACGATCACGAGCACCACGATGCTCGTGATCACGATGCCGCGTCCGCGCATCTTCTTCGGCATGCGCAGCACGCGCACGGCGAGGGTGGGGGCTGAGGAGGTCATCGTGCTCCTGCTCCGGCAGCGGATCGGGGGTCGATCCAGGGTTCGAGGATGTCGATGATCGCGTTCACCAGGACGAACGCGGTGACCACGAGCAGGACGATCGCCTGCACGACGGGGAAGTCGAGCCGGTCGACGGAGCCGACCAGCAGGGATCCGATCCCGGAGAGCCCGAAGGCCTGCTCCACGATCGAGCTCGCGACGATGAGGCCGGCCACGAGCGGGCCCGACACGGTGAGGATCGGTCCGAGCGCATTGCGCAGCACGTGCCGCCGCACCACGGCGATCCGCGGGATGCCGCGCGAGACGGCGACCTCGACGTGCTCCCGGTTCAGCTGTTCGACCATCGCGGAACGGGTGACCTTGCCGACCAGCACGATGAAGACGATCGCGAGGGCGATCGACGGCAGCACCAGGTGGAACGCGGTGTCCCCGAATCCGGATCCGGATCCGAAGGACGGGAACCAGCCCAGCTGCACGGAGAAGATCGCGATGAGCACGATGGATCCGACGAACGACGGGATCGCGCCGAGCACGGTGAGGCCGATGAGGATGCCGCGGTCCGCCGCGCGCCCCTTGTTCAGGGCCGCGACCGCACCGCCGACGAGGCCGACGACCGCGATGATCGCCCCGGCCATCACGACCAGCATGAGGGTGACCGGCAGGCGATCGCCGAGCACGGTCGTGACATCCTGGCGGAACTGCAGCGAGCGGCCGAAGTCGCCGTGCAGGACGCCTCCGATCCAGCGCAGGTACTGCTCCCATGGCGGCAGGTCGAGGCCGTACTGCGCGGTGACCTCGACGATCGCCTCCGGCGAGGGCTTGCGCCCGCGCAGGAGGAACCGGATCGGGTCGCCCGGCACGAGGAACCGGGAGAAGAAGACGAGGAGCGAGGCGAGGAAGAGGGTGAGCAGAAGCCCACCCAGCTTCCCCGCGACGCGACGGACGGTGCTCATCGGATCGGTGCTGTCCTGTTCTCGGTGTCGTGCCTGTTCCCGGCGCTGCGCTCGGCGTGTGACCGACTCATCGCTTGCCGATCTGGGCGGCCCACGGGTAGTACAGGAACGCCATCGACGGCTGCAGTCCCGTGATGCGCTTGCCCAGGAACAGCGGCAGCGGGCCCGCGGCGAGCGGCAGCCAGGGCAGCTCCTCGTTCGCGATCTGCTGCGCCTTGGCGGTGAGCGCGCTGCGCTCGGCCGGGTCGAACGTGCCGACGGCCTTGTTGACGGTGTCGTCGAAGGTCTTGTCGCTCCAGCCGCCGTAGTTGCTGAAGTCCCCCGTGCGCAGGACGCCGTACATCTCGAGGGCGTCAGGGCTGGAGAGGTACCAGACCGTGTAGAACAGGTCCACGCCCTCCCTGGCGCTCGGGTCGCTGAACAGCGCGGTGTACTGCGCGGGGGTGACCGTCTTGATGGTCAGCTTCAGGCCGATCGACTGCGCGGCCGCGAGGGTGGCCTGCGAGACGACGGAGAAGTCGTTGCCGATCGGGGCCGTCACGTAGACGAGCTCCTTGCCGGTGGCGCCGGCCTCCTCGACGAGCTTCTTCGCCTTCGCGATGTCCTGCTGGTAGTGCGTGACGTCGTCGAACGCGGTCTTGGTCGCGGCGTCGGAGGCGGATCCCCAGACCAGCTTCGTCGTCAGCACGTCGCTGACGTCGCCGATGTTCTGCGAGGCGGCCTTGAGGATGCCCTTGCGGTCGAGCGCCAGCATGAGCGCCTGGCGCACGCGCTTGTCGCCGAGCGTGCCCTTCATGTTGCTCACGACGAGGTTGCTCGTGGCGCTCGACGGCGCGTACAGGACGTCGCCCTTGCCGGAGGCCTGCAGCTGCGATGCGGCCTCGAGCGGGATCATCCAGGATCCGTCGACGCTGCCCGACTTCAGCGCGTTCACGCGGGCGGTGGCGTCCGGGATGATCGCGAACGTCATGGTCGCGGACTTGGCCCGCAGATCCTTGTCCCAGTAGCCGTCGTAGCGGGTCAGGGTGAGGGACTCGCCCGACTTCCACTGCTGGAGCTGGAACGGGCCCGTGCAGTTCACCCCGCCGGTCGAGTTGCCGTAGTCCTTGCCCTTCGCGGCGAGTGTGGCGGCCGATTCGATGACGCCGGCGGATCCGCCCATCCCCAGGTTGAACTGGGAGTCGGGGATCTTCGTCTTGACCGTGACCTCCATCGGCCCGGTCTGCGTGATCGAGTCGACGTTCTGATAGACGGAGAACCAGGCGGATCCGACCGAGGGATCCATGATCCGCTGCATCGAGGCGACCGCGTCGGCGGCGGTCAGCGGGGTGCCGTCGTGGAAGGTCACGCCGTCGCGGAGCTCGTACACCCAGGTGAGCGGGTCGGGGTTCGAGAACGAGCTCGCGAGCCCTGGGCTCAGCGTGTAGTCGGGGTTCAGCCGCAGCAGCGACTCGCACACGTTGGCGAGGACCTGGTTGTCGGGGTAGTCGAACGCGTAGGCGTAGTCGAGTGTGGCGGGCTCCGCGTACAGCGCGAAGGAGTAGGAGTCGAGGTCGCCGGTGGCGGCGGCGGTCTTCGTGGTCAGCTTCCAGTCGGATCCGGCGGATCCGGTGGAGGTGCCGTTCGCGCTGCCGGAGCAGGCGGTCAGGGAGGTCGCGGCGATCAGGACCGCGATCCCCAGTGCTGCGGCGGTATGGCGGCGGGTGGCGGAGCGGGCAGGGCGGGTTCGGGTCATGACGGCTCTCCTTCGAGCTCGGTGCGGGTGGTGCTCGGGGGTGCGGCCTCCGCGCCGGCGAGGGCGCTCTCGGCGGCGTACACGCGGCGTCCGTCGATCCAGGTCTGCACGACCCGGCTGCGGAAGATCTCCTCGACCGGCAGGTCGAACGGCGACGGATCCAGCACCACGAGGTCGGCGCGGAAGCCGGGTGCGATGCTGCCGGTGTCATGGTCGCGGTGGTTCACGTAGGCGGATCCCGAGGTGTACGCGGCCATCGCGGTCGCGAGGTCGAGGCGCTGGTGAGCGCCCGCCAGGGGTTGCCGATCGGATCCCGGGGTCGTGCGGTTGACGGCGATGTGGAGTGCGTCGACCGGGGAGGCGCTGGAGACGGGCCAGTCGCTGCCGGCGGCGAGGCGCACGCCCGCGCGCACGAAGTCGCCGAACGGGTACTGCCGCGCCTCCTGGCCTTCCTGCAGGAACGGGAGGGTGAGCTCGTCGAGCTGGTCCTCGTGCGTCGCCCAGAGGGCCTGGAGGTTGGCGATCGCGTCGAGCTCCGCGAAGCGCGGCACATCCTCCTCCGCCACGATCTGCAGGTGCGCGAGGTGGTGGCGGCCGTCCGTGGGGCCGTTCGCGTCGCGGGCATCCTGCAGCGCATCCAGTGCCTCGCGCACCGCGCGGTCGCCGAGCGCGTGCATGTGCACCTGCTGGCCCGCGGCGTCGAGCGCCGTGACGTACTCACGGAGGCGCTCGGGATCGATGAAGCTCAGCCCGTGGTTGTGCGTGTCGTGGCCGTGCGCGTCGCGGTAAGGCGTGAGCATCGCGGCGGTGTGGTTCTCCGCGACGCCGTCGACCATGATCTTGGTCGTGCCGAGCTCCAGACGCTCCGGGGATCCGAGGGCGGCGATGCGATGGCGCTGTGCGACCATGCGCTCGACCTGCTCGATGCCGCCGTCGCGCTCCCACCACTGCGCGCCCGTGACGTGCACCGTGAGCGTGCCCTCGGCGAGGGCCTGCTCGTAGGCCGTGAGCGGATCCGGGACCCCGATCGCGCTCGAGCCGACCATCGCGTCCTGCCAGCCGGTGATGCCGAGGGCGATGAGCTCCTCCTGGGCGCGGAGCAGTCCGCGGTAGCGCAGGTCCTCGCTGATCTCGGGGCGGACGTCCCGGAACAGCTCGCCGGCGCCCTCGTGGAACGTGCCGGCGGGGTGGCCGTCGGCCTCGCGGATGATCACGCCGTCGGCCGGGTCTGCGGTCTCGCTCGTGACCCCGGCGCGCACGATCGCCTCGGTCGAGGCCCAGATGCTGTGGTGGTCGCGGCTGGCGAGCAGCACGGGACGCCCGGGGGCTGCGGCGTCGAGCAGGTCGCGGGTCGGGTTGCCTCCGGGGAAGCTGTCCATCGACCAGCCGCCGCCGAGGATCCACTCCTCCCCGGGGTTCGCGTCGGCGTAGGCGCGCACCGCGGCGACCGCCTCCTCGGCGCTCTCGGTGCCGCTGAGGTCGCACTGCAGCAGCTCCACGCCACCGCCGACGGCGTGGATGTGGGCGTCCTGGAAGCCGGGGCTCAGCAGGGCGCCGCGCAGGTCGACGAGCTCGACGGATCCGTCGGTCTCTGCGCCGAGGATCCCGGCCAGCTCGGACTCGGGAACGATCCGGTCGATGCGCTCGTCACGCACGATGACGGCCTGGCCGAGCAGGGGGGATCCGGATCCGGTGAACACCGATCCGCCGTGGAAGACGCGCGTCGTCATCATCCGCCTTTCGTCGTTGAAGCAGGGCCGAACGGCCGTGGGATGCGATAAAGCTAGCCAGAGTCAAGGGCGATGTCAACAGTGTTGACTAAAGCGATGACAGCGCGCGTGCGAGCGTGGCACGATAGAGGCAGGAGGGGATATGCCACCCACGAAGGCCCGCCGCGGCGGGGACGTCGACGATGCGGTGCCGATGCGCCCGCGTCTGGATCCGGGCGTGATCGTGTCCGCGGGGCTGGAGCTGGCGGCCTCGGGTGCGACGTCGATCTCGGTCCGCGAGCTCGGCACGCGTCTCGGCGCGGATCCGACCGCGATCTACCGGCACTTCCGCAGCAAGGACGACCTCATGCGGGCGCTGCTGGACGACCTCACGCTGCGCGCGGTGCGGAGCGTGGATCTGCCCGTCGAGGACTGGCGCGGGCGGTTGCGCGCTCTGGCTGGTGCCACGCTCGATCTCTACTCGCAGTACCCCGCGGTGGGTGCGGAGGCGACCACGCTGACCACGCACGGCCCCGGCGAGCTCGGCGCGATCGAGCTCATGCTCGAGGCGTTCACCACCGCCGGTCTCGGCGAGGCCGACGTCGTGCGCCACTATGCGCTGATGGCGTCGCACGTGCTGTCGACCGCGGCCGGCATCGCCCGGGCCAGGGCCGCCAGGGGCGGCGGCGACCTCGACGGGCCGTGGTTCGATGAGCCGCCGCTCGCGGATCCGCGCAGTCACCCCCGCCTCGCCGCGCACACCGTCGCGCTCGCCTCGCTGCGCGATCGGGAGCTGTTCTTCCTCGGGGTCGACCACGTCCTGGAGTCGGCGGAGCGCGCCGCCCGCTGACGATGTCGTCCGCAGATCCGCGCCGGTGGCGCCGATGGCGCCGATGACTTCGCCGGATCCGTTCCCGTCGCGATGGCTGTCGCCAAGTATCGCTCCCGTCGCAAAAGTTGCCGCTTTCCGGTTGCCAGAACGGCAGCTTCTGCGACGGGAACATCCGGGACTCCACCGCCACGGGCCGAGAAAGAGCCTTGCGCCGGGGATGATTTTGTGACAAAACTAGTTTCCGACGGCGAGGACGCCGGGGACAGGAGCGGATCGATGCGGATCGGAATCATCGGAGCGGGGATCGGCGGGCTCGCCACCGCGCTCAGCCTGGAGGCCGCGGGCTTCCGCGACATCACGGTGTACGAGCGGACCGACCGGATCCGCGGTCTGGGGGTCGGGCTCAACCTGCTCCCGCATGCGATCCGCGAGCTCACCGAGCTGGGCCTGCGCGACCGCGTCGAGGCGCTCGGCGTCGCTCCCGAGACGCTCGTCTACATGAACCGCTTCGGCCAGCACATCTGGAGCGAGCCCCGCGGACTCGCGGCCGGCTACCGCTGGCCGCAGCTCTCCGTGCACCGCGGGCGCCTGCAGCTCGCGCTGCGCGACGCGGTCGTGGAGCGGCTCGGCGACGTGATCCGGCTCGGCCATCGCCTCGTGGGCGTGCAGAGCGGGGGCGATGGATCCGAGACGGTCCGGTTCGCGACCGGTGATGGCGAGACCACCGCGGCGTACGACCTCGTGATCGGGGCGGACGGGATCCACTCCGCGCTGAGGGCGCTGCGCTATCCGGCCGAGGGCGCCCCGCCGTGGAGCGGGCTCACGTTGTGGCGCGGGGTGGCCGAGGCGCCGGTGCTCGTCGACGGGCGCACGATGATCATGGCGGGCGACGGCGAGCAGAAGTTCGTCGCCTACCCGCTGGGCGCCCCCGAGAACGGGCGTCAGCGGCTGAACTTCATCGCCGAGCAGCGTGGCACCGGTCCCTTCCAGAGCGTCAAGGACCGCGCGGACTGGAACCGCGCCGTGGATCCGGGGCCGATCGCCGAGCTCTTCGCGGACTGGAGGTTCGAGGGTCTGGACGTGCCCGCGATCATCGCGAACGCGGAGGAGATCCTGGAGTACCCGATGGTCGACCGCGATGCACTGCCGCAGTGGACCTTCGGGCGCACCACGCTCGTCGGCGACGCCGCGCATGCGATGTACCCGAACGGCTCGAACGGCGGATCCCAGGCCATCCTCGACGCGCGCACCCTCGCCTTCCATCTCGGCACCGCGGTGGCGGCGGGAGCCGACGGTACGGGAGCCGACGGTACGGGAGCCGACGGTACGGGAGCCGACGGTACGGGAGCCGACGGTACGGGCCCCGCCCACGGTACGGGCGCCGACGGCGCTACGGCCGAGGGTGCGGCGATCGACGCGGCGCTCGCGGCCTATGAGGACGCGCGCCGCCCGGCGATGACCGCGCTGCTGGCCGGGACCAGGGCGACGGGTCCGGAGCGGGTCATGCTGCTCGCGGCCGAGCGCGCCCCGCAGGGCTTCGCGCGCATCGACGATGTGATCCCCCGGAGCGAGCGCGAGGAGATCGCGAACGCCTACAAGCGCGCCGCGGGGTTCGCCCCGTCGATCCTCAACGAGCGCGCCTCGCTCAGCGTCGGGGATCCGGCGTGAGCGGCGGTTCGGGAACCAGGAGCATGATGGGCGACTCCGCCGGCGACGCCGAGGGCCGGCTCGCCGCGGTCATCTCCCCGCTGCGGCGCACGCTGCTCGCCGCGGCGCGCGAGCGCGGCGACCTGCCCGACATCCCGGACGCGCAGATCGAGGTCGTGCGCGCGCTGCTGCCGACCTCGGGCGGTGCGGAGCGCGGTCCGGCCGAGCTCGCCGAGGCGCTGCATCTGAACCGCTCCACGGTCAGCAACCTGCTCGGGGCGATGGAGGCGGACGGCCTCGTCGAGCGGCGCAGGGCCGAGGGCGACGGCCGCCGGGTGGTCGTCGTCCTGTCGGCTCGCGCGCTCGACCTCTTCGGCCGTTTCGACCAGGCCGCGGGTGAGCTCCTGCGGGATGCGCTGGAGACGCTGGATCCGGGCGATCGCGCGGCCGTGACCGCGGCGGTGCCTGCCCTGGAGAGGCTCGCCGCCGCGCTGCGAGGGGGAACGCGATGAGCGACCTGTTCGCGGAGCTCCCCGAGCCCGGTTTCGAGCCGGCGTTCGACGTCACGGTGCAGGTCGGTCCCCCTCGGGATCACGGCGTCACCTCGGCCGGGCGCCGACGCGTGGTGCCGATCCTCGGCGGGCGGATCACCGGATCCCTGGAGGCCGAGATCCTGCCCGGCGGATCCGACCGGCAGCTGATCGCGCCCGACGGCACCATCGGCATCGACGCTGAGTATTCGGCCGTCTCCGCCGCAGGGCCTCTCCTCATCCGCACGCGCGGGGTGCGCAGCGGATCGGCCGACGTCCTCGCGCGGCTCGGGCGCGGTGAGTCGGTGGCGCCGGGCGCGTACTACTTCCGGACGACCTTCGAGGTCGAGGCGTCGGCTCCCGAGCTCGCCGCGATGCAGCGCACGCTCTTCGTCGCCGTGTGCCGGCGCGACGGATCCCAGGTCCGCTACCGGGTGCACCGGGTCGTCTGAGGCGCCGACGGGCGCGGTCGGGACGGCCTCAGGCGGGCAGGAGCTCGCCGACGAGCTGCTGGATCCGCCGGCGGATCTCGTCGCGGATCGGGCGCACGGCGTCGATGCCCTGGCCGGCGGGATCGTCGAGCGTCCAGTCCTCGTAGCGCTTGCCGGGGAAGAACGGGCACTCGTCGCCGCAGCCCATCGTGATGACGACGTCGGAGTCCTGCACCGCTTCGGTGGTGAGGACCTTGGGCTGCTCGGCGGCGATGTCGATGCCGAGCTCGGCCATCGCTGCGACGGCGACGGGGTTGATCTGCTCGGCGGGCAGGGATCCGGCGGAGCGAACCTCGATGCGGTCGCCCGCGAGCTCGCGCAGGAAGCCCGCGGCCATCTGGGACCGGCCCGCGTTGTGCACGCAGACGAACAGCACGGCGGGGGTGGCTTCGGCGGTCATGCGACTCTCCTCGTTCTCCGGTTCAGCCTACGACGACCGGGCGCGCGCCGATCTGCAGGACGGGGGCGGCGCAGCAGCTTCCGCCGGCCGCGTCGAAGTCGCCGGATCCTCCGCACACGCCGGTGCTCGGGAGGGCGAGTTCGTTGCGGGCCGCGGCCTCGTGATCGCCGGCGAGGTGGGCGGCGACGCTGCGCACCTGCTCGTAGCCGGTGAGGGCGAGGAAGGTCGGCGCGCGGCCGTAGCTCTTCGCCCCGACGATGAAGAATCCGGGCTCGGGCTGCGCGAGTTCCCGTGCGCCGGTCGCGCCGACGGATCCGCACGAGTGGATGTTCGGGTCGATCTCCGCGGCGATGCCGGCCACCGCTTCGAGGGCGGGGTCGAGGTCGATCCGCAGCTCGGACAGGAAGGACGTGTCGGGGCGGAAGCCGGTGAGGGCGAAGACGTGGGCGATGCCGGGGATCTCGCGCCCGTCGCCGGCCACGACCGTGAGGGTGTCCGCGTCGGGGCGGAGCTCCGCCACGCGGAACCCGGTGACCACCTCGACGAGGCCCTTCTCCATCGCGCGCCGCGCGCGGACGCCGAGCGCGGCGCGCTGGGGCAGCCCGTCGCCGTCTCCACCGCCGAACGCCGAGCCCGCTCCGCTGCGCCGGAGCACCCAGGTGACCGCGGTCCCCGGTTCCGTGCGCGCCAGCTCGGTGAGCCGCAGCACGGCGTGCGCGGCGGAGTTGCCGGCGCCCACGACCAGCACGTGCTTCCCCGCGAGCGCCGACACGTCGTCGGGGATCCGGTAGGAGATCCGGTCGGCGGCCGTGCGCTCGCCGAGCGCAGGAAGGCCGTCGGCGCCGGCCGTGCCAGGGGTCGCCCAGGTGCCGGACGCGTCGAGGACGGCCCGTGCGCCGATGCGCCCCTCGCGTCCGTCCGCGTCCACGGTGTGCACGGCGAACGCGGCATCGCGGCGTCCGGAGTCGACGACCCGATCGCGCTCGGCTCGGGTGATGCCGGTCACCGTGGTGCCGGTGCGGACGCGGTCGCCCAGAGCTGCGGCGAGGGGTTCGAGGTAGAGGTCGATCCACTCGCGGCCGGTCGGATACCCCTCGGCGGGGGCGGCCCAGCCGCTGCGTTCGAGGAGGCGCTGCGCCGCGGCGTCGACGAGTTCCGGCCATCCCGAGAAGAGTCGCACGTGACCCCATTCCGCCACGGCGGCCGCCGCGCTCTCGCCGCGTTCCAGGACGATCACGTCCTGTCCGCGCTCGACGAGCTGGGCGGCGGCGGCCAGGCCCTGGGGGCCTGCGCCCACGACGACGACGGGCAGGTCGGACATCCGCACTCCTCGGATCGGGAACAGTCTCAGATTGAAAGACTTCAATACGACAACGGTCCATCATCTATCGACGAATGTCAATACGTGCGAGGATGGACGCATGACGCTCCCCGTGACCATCGTCGCTGACGAGGCCTGCTGCGCCACCGGCCGCGAGCCTCGGGTCGGCGGCGAGGAGGCCGAGCGGATCGCGCGCGTGTTCAAGGCGCTGGGGGATCCGACGCGCGTGAAGCTGCTCTCCCTGATCGGCGCCGGCGAGGGGGGCGAGGCGTGCATCTGCGATCTCACCGAGCCGGTCGGGCTGTCCCAGGGCACGGTCTCGCATCACATGAAGCTGCTCGCCGAGGCCGGCCTCGTCACGCGTGAGCAGCGTGGCAAGTGGGCGTACTTCGCGATCGCCGACGGTGCGCTGGACGCGGCCGCCGCCTCGCTCCGGACGCTCTGACCGCGCTAGGGATGCCCTGACGCGTTCGGGGCGCGCCGGCCGGTTCGGGATACTGATCTGTTCGGCACGCCCCAGCCGTGCTCGGGTGCTCTGACGCGTTCGGGAGTTCCGGTCGGGTTCGGGATGCTCCGGCCGGGTTCGGGATGCCAGCCCTCGAGTACTCGGGGCGCAGGCCTGGCTGCGCTCGAGGATCTTCCGACTGCGCTCAGGCCGCCAGCACGCGAGGACTCTGGCGTGCAGGTCTGGCTGAGTGCTTGTCCGCGAGCGGGATCTCCGCGTCAGAATTCCGGGGGTTCGGGATCCGGGGGTGGATCCGGATCTTCGATCGTGAACGTGACGGGTGCGGGTGGCCGGTCGGTGTAGCTCGCTCCCGCGGGGCTGGTCCATTCCAGGACCCCGGCACCGCGTTGTGTCACTGTCCAGGCGGTCTGGTGTTTGAGGACGTGGTGGCGTCGGCAGAGCCCGCCGAGGTTGCCTTCTTCGGTGGCGCCGCCGTAGGCGGCGTCGATGGTGTGGTCGATGTCTTGGGTGCGGGGTGGGAGTGCGCAGGCCGGGAACCGGCATCGGGAGTCTCGGGCGTGTAGGAGGCGGCGCAGGTCTGCGTTGGGTCGGTAGTGGTCGACTGCGAGGATCGCCCCGGTGATTGGGTGGGTGAGCACCCGCTCCCAGGCGGTGCTCCCGCCGGCGAGGATCCGGGCGGTGTGCGTGTCGATGGGTTGCCCGCCGGCGAGTTCGCCGGGTTGTTCGGTGCGGACACCGAACGCGGTGCCGGATCCCACGCGCGACCCGCGTCCATCGGCAGCATCGGCGGTGCCGGATCCGGCCGGCGACCCGGATCCATCGACAGCGTCGGCAGTGCCGTCGGCCGCTTCGGTGGCGTCTGCGGTGAGGAGGGTGAGGACCGGGACGGTGACTTCGACTCGCGCCTGGATCGCGGACAGCAGTCCGGCCGCGGTGTCGTGCCCGGACGCGACCCCGGTGAGCAGGGTGTCCGCGCAGAGGTCGGCGCGCAGTTGATCCATGGCGCGGTGGTCGTTCGCATCGCCGAGCCCGTCCACCTCGGAGGATCCGGCTTCGTCTTTCGCGGCCTGCGCGTTCGCAAGAGCGACGGCGCGTCCCTGTTGGGTGAGCCGGTCGTAGATCCCGTCGATGATCGCGGCGGAGTGGATCAGCCCGAGGGCCTTCTGCCCGTCGCCGAGGTCTTCCCGCCACACCCGCCGGTGCGCTTGCGCGTCCCGGTGCCGGTCGGTGAGACTCCGCGGGGCGAGCCGTTCGGCGACCCGGTCGACGATCCGCTTCGCCCGATGCGGGGTCTCACCCGCACACGCCTCGACCGCGATCTGCTCGAACTCGGCCCGCACCGTGTCGTTGTCGAGGCGGGCGCCGGCGTCTTGGATCACGCGGACGTGGGCGGCGTTGATCCGCGCCTGCGTGAACGCCCGCATGACCTCCGGGAACTTCGTCATCAGATCCGCGGCCCGCGCCATCCGGGCCTGCACCACCCGATCCGACATGCGCAGCACCCCGGCCAACTCCGCCGCCACGCTGCGTGCGGCGATCTCCACCGCCTCGCCCCGCGCGGATCCGCCACCGGCGTCCCGGGCGGCCAACTCCTCGGCGACACGCTGCGCGGCCGCGAGCTGCGCGTCCCGCAACGCCTGGCACCGGATGATCGACGCCTCAGCGGCGGCCAGGCCTTCCCGCAGCACGCGCAGCACCGTGACCGGATCCACCGGGTCGACCCCGGGATCCAGAACCGCACCCGCCGTGTTCGTCATGACCCAAGTCAACACCGGGCCACCGACATTCCCACCCCGAAAAGCGACCCCTCAACAGGGAAAACATCACGAAC
>NZ_NCKN01000076.1 GCF_002257455.1 Microbacterium sp. 13-71-7 | reverse complement strand
GCATCAACTGGGTGTGGATGCCGCCGTGGGGTCCCGAGCGGATCACCGACGACGGTCGCGACCAGATGCGCGCTCTCGGCTTCGCGATCTGACATGCAACGGCTCAATGCTGCGAAGCAGCGTTGAGCCGTTGTCGTGTCAAGGTCGAGCGAGCACGCCGGAGGCGAGCGAGTCGAAACCTCACCTTCAGGGTCTGACGCCGTATGACGGCGTCAGACCCTTCGTCGTCCGCGCCTCGATAGGCTCGAACGGTGACCATCGCCGCCCGCACCGCAGCCCTCCAGGCGCTGCCGCTCGATCAGCTCCGCCGTCGCACCAGCACCAAATGGCGGACGTATCCGGAAGACGTGCTGCCGCTGTTCGTGGCGGAGACGGACTTCCCGCTGGCGGATGCGATCACCGAGCGCCTGCACGCGGCGGTCGAGCTCGGCGACACGGGGTACACCCCGCCGGATCCCGGTCTGCGGGACGCGTTCGTCGCCTTCTCCCAGCGCCGGTTCGGCTGGAGCGTGCAACCCGCGCGCGTCCGGTCCACGTGCGACGTGATGATGGGCGTCGTCGAGATCCTTCGTGCCGTCCTCACGCCGGGGGATCGCGTGATCGTGGCGCCTCCGGTGTACCCGCCGTTCTTCGACTGCGTCGAGGAGGCCGGGGGCGTGGTGGAGCGTGTGCCTCTCCTCGACGTCGACGGATCCTGGATCCTCGATCTCGAGGGGATCGAGCGGGCACTCGCGGCCGGTGCGCGCGCCATTCTGCTGTGCAACCCGCACAACCCGACCGGGACCGTGCACAGCCGCGCGGTGCTCGCGCGGCTCGCGGAGCTCGCGGCCGCGCACGGTGCCGTCGTCGTGAGCGACGAGATCCATGCGCCGCTCGTGCAGCCCGGCGTCCCCTACACGCCGTTCCTGGCCGCATCGCCGCTCGCCGAGGAGGTCGGCTACACGGTCACGAGTGCGAGCAAGGCGTACAACCTCGCGGGGCTCAAGTGCGCGGTCATGGTGACGGCGAGCGAGCAGACCGCCGAGGTGGTGCGCGGGCTCCCGCCGGAGGTGGAGTGGCGGACCGGTCTGTTCGGCGCGATGGCGGCCGTGGCAGCCTGGGATCCCGCGAGCGACGCCTGGCTGGACGCGCTCCTCGTCGCGCTCGACGAGAACCGACGCCTTCTCGGCCGGCTGCTCGCCGAGCACATCCCGGAGGCGCGCTATCGTCTGCCCGACGCGGGCTATCTCGCCTGGGTCGACCTCGGCGACCTCGGCTGGGGCGACGATCCCGCAGGGCGCATCCTCCGCGAGGCGAGGGTCGCTCTCAACCGCGGACCGACGTTCGGCGCCGAGGGAGCCGGGCACGTGCGCATCAACCTCGGCTGCGCGCCGGAGGTGCTGACCGAGGCCGTGCTGCGGATCGCGGCGCTGGTGCGGCGGTGAGCGCCGGCGCGACGACCGCGACGATCTGGGATCGGCATCGCCTCGGCATCACGATCGGATCCGTGGTCCTGATCTTCCTCGCCGCGATCGAGGCCCTGGCGGTCACGACGGTCATGCCGCTGGTCGCCGCCGACCTGCACGGCGAGGCGCTGTACGCCGTGGCCTTCGCCGGGACGCTGGCGACGGGGGTGATCGGGATGGTCGCTGCCGGGGCGTGGAGTGACCGGTCGGGGCCGCGAGCGCCGCTCTACACCGCGGTCGTGCTGTTCATCGCCGGACTGCTGATCGCGGGCGTCGCCACCGACATGTACGTCGTGATCCTCGGCCGCCTCATCCAGGGCCTCGGTGCGGGCGGTCAGACCGTCGCGCTGTATGTCGTGGTCGCCCGCGTGTACCCGGCGCAGCTGCACGGCCGGATCTTCGCGGCCTTCGCCGCGGCCTGGGTGGTGCCCTCGATGATCGGCCCGTTCCTCGCGGGCGCCGTCGCGCAGTACCTGCACTGGCGGTGGACGTTCGTCGGGGTCGCCGTGCTGACGGTGATCGCGTTCGTCCTCGTGGTGGTGCGGCTGCGCGCGGTCGACCTGAACGCGCATCCGGACGGCTCCTCGGGGAGGTCGGCCGCCGCACCGGACGGCGGGCGGATCGGTATGCGGATCCTCCTCGCCGTCATCGTGGCGATCGCCGCGGTCGCCATCGGGTTCGCGGCGGACGCCGCCCCGGCGATCGGCTGGCCGCTCGCCCTCGTCTCGGTGGTGGTCATCGCGTTCGCGATCAGGCCGCTGCTGCCGGTGGGCTCACTGCGCGCGGCGCCGCGCCTGCCGAGCGTGGTGCTCATGCGCGGGCTCGTCGCGGGGGCGTTCTTCGCTGCGGAGGCCTACGTGCCGAGGATGCTCATGGAGCGCTTCGACTTCAGCCCGACGATCGCCGGCCTCGCCCTCACCGCCGCGGCTCTCGCGTGGTCGGGCGCCTCCGCCGTGCAGGGCCGCTACGGCGAGCGGCTGGGGAGCCGCCGGATGGTCGTGATCAGCGCCGCGCTCCTCCTCGTCGCCTTCCTCGTTCTCGCGGTCGTCGCCGTGTCCCACGCCCTGCCCTGGATCGTCGTCGTGCTGTGGGGCATCGCAGGCGGAGCGATGGGACTGCTCTACCCGCGTCTCACCGTGCTCACGCTGGCCTACTCGACGCCCGCCGACGAGGGGTTCAACTCCTCGGCGCTCTCGATCTCGGACGCATCGGGCTCGGCCGTCACGATCGCGGTCGCGGGGCTGCTGTTCGTGAGCCTCCCGATCGCCGGGTCCGGGTTCCCCGTCGTGTTCGCACTGGCGGCCGCGGTGCTGCTGGTCGCCACGTTCCCCGGGCTGCGGATCGGGGATGGTCCGGGGGCGATCGACGCGGAGGCCGTCAGCGCAGCGTCGTCGTCAGACCCGCGCCGCGGCTGAGCAGCGCGATCCCCGTCTCGAAGACGGCGGCGTCCTCATCGCCGGTCGGATCGGCGGGGGAGGCCGCGGCTCCGTGGCTCTCGCCGTGCATGCGCTGCTGCACGAGAGTGGTGTGGCCGAGGATGAACTGCAGCACCGCCGTCGCCGCGAGGCCGGCGTCGGGGATGCTCGGCGACAGGGCCGCTCTGAGTGCATCCTCGGCACGGGACCGGCCGGGGCGCAGGGCGGCGGAGCTCAGCACGACCTCGGCGCCGTCTCGGTAGGAGAGCAGCGCGTCCCGCACGGCATGCGCGGCGCGGAGGAGGTCTGTGTCCTGCTCCGCATCGGGCATCCGCGCCAGGATGCGATCCGACACGGCGGCCAGCAGATCCTGCTTGCTGTCGAAGTGCCAGTACAGGGCGCTGGGCTGCACCTCGAGCTCCGTCGCCAGGCGCCGCATGGTGAGGTCGGGCAGGCCGTATCGGTCGAGCAGCGCGAGCGCGACCCCGATGATGTGTTCGCGGTCGTGGCGTCCGGTGCGTGCGGGGGTCATGGGGGTGAGTATACTGAACGC
Organism: Microbacterium sp. 13-71-7; assembly: GCF_002257455.1. Lineage (GTDB taxonomy): Bacteria > Actinomycetota > Actinomycetes > Actinomycetales > Microbacteriaceae > Microbacterium. The sequence goes on along the minus strand of NZ_NCKN01000076.1, from coordinate 13,090 downwards.
CGTTCAGGTGAACGCTGTTCAGGTAAGCGATCGGCCGTACCGGCACCGGCGCTCCACCGCAGATCCGAAGGGGATCCCATGACCTCGACCTCTCGCCCTTGGGGCGCAGACGCCGCTCGCATCGCCGTGTTCGCGGCGCTCATCATCGCGCTGGGACTCGTGATCGTCCCCCTGCCCGGGGGTGTGCCGATCACCGCGCAGACGCTCGGGGTGATGCTCGCGGGCCTCATCCTCGGACCGCGTCTCGCGCCGCTGTCCGTGTTGGTCGTGCTCGCTCTCGCCGCAGTGGGGCTGCCCGTGCTGGCGGGTGGCCGCGGCGGACTGGGCGTCTTCGTCGGTCCGAGCGCGGGGTATCTCCTGGGATGGGTCGCGGGGGTCGTCGTGATCGGCCTGATCGTGGGCGCGCGGCGCGTCACCTGGTGGCGTGCGGGTCTCGCGGCGGTGCTCGGCGGCATCGTGGTCGTGTACCTGTTCGGGATCCCGGTGCAGGCGCTGGTGACCGGTGTGCCGCTCGGCCCGACGGCCCTGTCGAGTCTCGCCTTCCTCCCCGGCGACCTCCTCAAGGCGGTCGTCGCCACCGTGCTGTGCGTCGCGCTGCAGCGCGCCTATCCGCGGGCGTTCCGGCGGACGGCCGTGCGTGTCGCCTGACATCGAGCTGCGCGCCGTCTCGCTGCGGCTGGACGGGCGCACGATCCTCGATGACGTGTCGGTGCGGCTGACCGCGCGCCGGACGGCCGTGATCGGAGCGAACGGATCCGGCAAGTCGAGCCTGGCCCGGCTGCTGAACGGACTGCATGTCGCGACCGCCGGCACCGTGAGCGTGGGCGGTCTCGATCCCGCTCGCGAGGTGCGCGAGGTGCGACGCAGGGTGGGGTTCGTGTTCGCGGATCCGGAGGCCCAGATCCTGATGCCGACGCCCGCCGAGGATCTGGCGCTGTCGCTGCGCGGGGCTCCCGCGGACGAGCGCGCGGCGCGCGTGGACGAGGCCCTCGCCCTGTGCGGGCTCGCCGCGTTGCGCGATGCGCCCGCCTCGGAACTCTCCGGAGGGCAGAAGCAGCTGCTCGCCCTCGCTTCCGTACTGATCGCCCGTCCGCGCCTCGTCGTCGCCGATGAGCCCACCACCCGCCTCGATCTGCGCAACAGCCGGCGCATCGGCGATGTGCTGCTCGAGGAGCTCGACGTGCCCCTCGTGCTCGTGACGCACGACCTCGAGCTCGCGCGGCGCTGCGACGAGGCCGTGCTCGTGGACGAGGGGCGCGTGCTCGCCCAGGGCGCCCCGGACGATGTCGTCGCCGCGTATCTGCAGGCCTGCGTGTGAGGATCCGCGGATGATCTCCCTCTACCGTCCCGGATCCGGATTCCTGCACCGGGCGCCCACAGGGCTGAAGCTCGCGCTGCTGGCCGCGATCGCGCTCGGGCTCTCGTTCGTGCCGGCGACGCCCGCTGCTGTCGTGCCGATCTGCGGCGCGGTCGCAGCGGCGAGCGTGCTCTTCCTCCTCGGCGGGTTCGGCGTGCGCGCGCTCGGGGAGGCCTGGTGGCGATTGCGCTGGCTCATCCTCATCCTCGGCGCCGCGCTCGTGATCTTCGTGAGCGTGCCGGCGGCGATCGTGAACACGGGCCGGGTCGTGGTGCTCCTCCTGCTCGCCGAGCTGGTCACCCGCTCGACCTCGATGAGTGCGCTCATGGGGGCGATCGAGCGGCTGCTGCGCCCGCTGCGGCCGCTCGGCGTGGATGCGGACGCCGTCGCACTGGTCCTGTCGCTGACCATCACGATGGTGCCGGTCGTCGGCGGCTTCGTGAGCGCCGTGCGGGAGGCCCAGGAGGCACGGGGCGTGCGCCTGGGGCCGCGGATGGCGGTGCCGCTGCTCGTGCGCACGATGCGCCATGCGGACGCGGTCGGGGAGGCCCTCGCGGCCAGGGGGCTCGGCTGAGGTCGATGCCCGCCCGCGACGCGCAGATCCGGTCCAGGCGGGCGTCCTATACTGGGAGGCTGGCCATCCGGCCGCTCACCCCCTTCTGAAGAACGGACGTCCGCTGTGCTCGCCGTGCACGACCTCGAGATCCGCGTGGGAGCGCGCCTCCTCATGGAGAACGTGTCCTTCCGCGTCGCCGACGGCGACAAGATCGGCCTCGTCGGCCGCAACGGCGCCGGCAAGACCACGCTGACGAAGGTGCTCGCCGGCGACCTGATCGCCGCCGACGGCAAGGTCGAACGCAGCGGCGAGCTGGGCTATCTGCCGCAGGATCCGCGCTCCGGCGACCCGGAGATGCTCGCCCGCACCCGGATCCTGGACGCACGCGGACTCGGATCCCTCACCCTGCGGATCCGCGAAGCGTCCGAGCTCATGGGCTCCGACGACCCGGCGGTCGCGGAGAAGGCCATGCGCCAGTTCGGCAACCTCACCGAGCGCTTCGAGGCGCTGGGAGGGTACGCCGCGGAGGCGGAGGCCGCGTCGATCGCGAACAACCTGTCGCTGCCCGACCGGATCCTGGAGCAGCCGCTCAAGACGCTCTCCGGCGGCCAGCGCCGCCGTATCGAGCTCGCGCGGATCCTGTTCTCCGACGCGCAGACGATGATCCTCGACGAGCCCACCAACCACCTCGACGCGGACAGCGTCGTGTGGCTGCGCGAGTTCCTCAAGGGCTACAAGGGCGGGCTGATCGTGATCAGCCACGATGTCGAGCTCGTCGGCGAGACCGTGAACCGGGTGTTCTACCTGGACGCGAACCGTCAGATGATCGACATCTACAACATGAACTGGAAGAACTACCTCCGTCAGCGCGTCGCCGACGAGGAGCGCCGCAAGAAGGAGCGCGCGAACGCCGAGAAGAAGGCGACGTCGCTGCAGCAGCAGGCCGCCCGGTTCGGCGCGAAGGCCAGCAAGGCCGCCGCCGCGCACCAGATGGTGGCCCGCGCGGAGAAGCTCCTCTCGGGGCTCGACGAGGTGCGCCAGGTCGACCGGGTCGCCAAGCTGCGCTTCCCGAAGCCCGCACCGTGCGGCAAGACGCCGCTCATGGCGTCCGGGCTGTCGAAGTCGTACGGCTCACTGGAGATCTTCACCGACGTCGACCTCGCGATCGACCGTGGTTCCAAGGTCGTGGTTCTGGGGCTGAACGGTGCCGGCAAGACGACGCTGCTGCGGATCCTCGCGGGCGTCGACCAGCCCGACACCGGACAGCTCGAGCCGGGGCATGGGCTCAAGGTCGGTTATTACGCGCAGGAGCACGAGAACCTGGACGTGAAGCGCTCGGTGCTGGAGAACATGATGTCCTCCGCCCCCGATCTCAACGAGACCGAGGCGCGCAAGGTCCTCGGATCCTTCCTGTTCACAGGCGAGGACGTGCACAAGCCGGCCGGAGTGCTCTCCGGCGGCGAGAAGACGCGCCTCTCGCTCGCGACGCTCGTCGTCTCGGCGGCGAACATGCTGCTGCTCGACGAGCCCACGAACAACCTCGACCCGGCATCGCGCGAGGAGATCCTCGGCGCTCTCGCGCACTACGAGGGCGCGGTCGTCCTCGTCTCGCACGACCCCGGCGCCGTGGAGTCCCTCAACCCGGAGCGCGTGCTGATCCTGCCCGACGGCGTCGAGGACATCTGGTCCCAGGAGTACCAGGACCTCATCGAGCTGGCCTGACCCGCTCGCTCGCGCCGCCTCGCCTGATCCGCGAGGCTCCAACTGGGCGACGAGACTGCACTCCAGAAGTGCAGTCTCGTCGCCCAGTTGGAGTCTCGCGGTAGGAGCGGGGCGTTGGGGTCAGTGCTGGACGGCGTCGAGCAGGGCGTCCTCGTCGGCCATGTCGCGGTCGCGACGGCGGCGTGGGTCGCGGGGCGCGCGTCCGGCAGCCTCGTCACGGTGCTTGACGATCTCGGTGCGGATCACGTAGCCGATGAAGATGAACCCCATGATCGCGAACAGGATCCACTGGATCGCGTACGACAGGAACGGTCCTGGATCGTCGGACGGGGCCTCGAACGCGTGCGGACGCGTCGCCGGCGCGGGGGACTCGCTGACGAGTTCGCCGTAGGCCCCGGTGTCGACGGCGGTTCCGCCGCCGATCTTGTCCGCCACCAGCGCGAGGTTGATGCTGGGCACCTGACCCTCGGGAGCCCCGCGGCCGGACGGCGGCAGGGGCTCGGCAGGACGCAGGCGTGCGACGACCTTCGCCTCGCCCGAAGGAGGCGACGGGATCGACGTCGGCACATCGGATCCGTCCCCGGCGATGACCCACCCGCGGTTCACGATGAAGACGCGTCCGTCATCCGTGCGGAACGGCACGAGCACCTCAAAGGCGCTGGTGCCGCCGTGCGGGCGGTTGCGCACCAGGAGCTGTCCGGACGGCTCGTAGCGCCCGTGCAGCTCGACGGGGTGCCACTGCGACTTCTGCGGCAGCGCCTCACCGGGGGAGAGCAGCTGATCGAGCGGGACGGGCTTCGCGTCGTAGTTCTGCTGCACCAGCTCGAGCTGGGTCTGGCGGCCGTCGTTGCGGGAGAACTGCCAGTTCGACAGATAGGCGCACACGACCGCGAACACGATCGCGACGGCGAGATAGGCGCTCCAGCGGAGCAGGCGCTGACGCATCATTCGGGTTCGCCCTCGCCTTCGCCCACGGCGTCGTCGATGCGGGCCGGGAACTCCCTGGCGCGCAGGTAGTCGTAGAGGAAGCGCAGATGCTCGTCGCACGCGAGCCAGATCTTCTCCCGCTCAGGAGCGTGGATGCGCGGATTGCGCCACACGATCCGGTGCGTCGCCGCGGAGCGGCAGCCGGCGCGGGAGCATTTCAAGGCGGGTTCGCGGGCGATCACGAGCGCGGCTCGGCGGGGTGCGCGGCTGTCTCGGAGATCGTGATCACCGGGGGGACGCTCGGCGCGGGCGGGGGCGTCTCATCGCGCGCCTCGATCTGGATGCGGGGCGACTCGACGCCGGTGGGGACGGAATCGTCTCCGGCATTCGCGAAGACGACCGCGATGTAGGGAAGGACCGCCGCGGCGATGCCGAACACCCAGGTCCACCAGCCCATCGGCTGGACCACGAACATCAGCACGAAGCAGACCATGCGGATCGACATCGTGATGACGTAATGGCGCACGCGGTCCCTTGCCTCGTCGCGTGGTGCGCGCGGCAAGGAGGTCACGGCGGCGTCTGGAGTCCTTCTCACGATGACTCCAGCCTACGCCGCCGCGACCTCGCAGGCGCTCAGTAGCCGTAGCTGTTGTTCAGCGAGACGGCGTAGACGATCGCGAAGATCAGGAAGGCGCCGATGATGACGCCGAGGGCGATTCCGACGTAGCCGGTGATGACGCCGGTGAGTGCCAGGGGCTTGCCGCCGAGCGTCGAATCGTTCTTGATCCTCTTGAGCGAGATGTGCCCCATGATGACGGCCGCGAGGCCGAGGCCCAGCGGCAGGATGAGGTACACCCAGCAGAACAGGACGCTCGCGATGCCGCAGATCATGGAGGCGATCGCGAGGCCGTTCGACTTCAGCGGCGTGGCGTACGGCTGGCCGTAGGGCTGCCCGTACGACGGCGCCGGGTATCCGGGCGCGGCGGGAGCGGCGCCCGGATACGACGGTGCGGCGGGCTGCTGCCCGGCCGGGGCAGGGTAGCCGGGCTGCTGCGGTGCGGCGGGCTGCTGCGGCGCTGCGCCGGGGTAGGCGGGTGCCGGCGGGACCGGAGCCTGCGGTGCCGCCGACGGGTAGGACGGCTGCTGCGGGGGCACCGGGGCGCCCGGATATGCGGGGGGCTGCTGCCCCTGGGGCGGGATGCCGCCGTTGTCGTTGCTCATGACTGTTCCTCCTGGGTCAACACACAGATTTCCGTGCTCTCAGGGCCCTGTCAATTCCTGTCGCCACATCCGCTCGATAGGCTTGCGAGCCGTACACCTCGATTTCTTGGGAGCCCTGCATGAGCACTGATCGCGTCGTCCTCGTCACCGGCGGAAACCGCGGCATCGGTCGCGCGATCGCCGAGCGCTTCGTGCGCGACGGCTACCGCGTCGCCGTCACCGCGCGCAGCGGGGAAGGCCCCGAGGGCACGCTGACCGTGCGCGCCGATGTCACGGACGCGGCGGCCGTGGACGCGGCGTTCACGGAGGTCGAGCAGAAGCTGGGTCCGGTGGAGATCGTCGTCGCGAACGCCGGCATCACGAAGGACACCCTGCTGCTGCGGATGAGCGAGGACGAGTTCGACAGCGTGGTGTCGACGAACCTCGGCGGTTCCTTCCGCGTCGTCAAGCGCGCGTCGAAGGGGATGCTCAAGGCGCGGTTCGGCCGCGTGATCCTGATCTCCAGCGTGGTCGGGCTCTATGGATCCGCGGGGCAGATCAACTACGCCGCGTCCAAGAGCGCCCTCGTCGGCTTCGCCCGTTCGCTCACCCGCGAGCTGGGCGCCCGCGGGATCACCGCGAACGTCGTCGCGCCCGGTTTCATCGAGACCGACATGACCGCCGAGCTGCCGGAGGACACCCAGAAGCAGTACAAGGCGAGCATCCCCGCGGGGCGCTTCGCCTCCGCGGACGAGGTGGCCGGCGTGGTCACGTGGATCGCCTCCGATGACGCCGCGTACATCTCGGGCGCCGTCATCCCGGTCGACGGCGGTCTCGGCATGGGGCACTGAGCCGCGCCGACCGCGTCAGCGGACGGCGGCGACCATCAGCTCCGCGAGCCGTTCCGGGGCCGAGTACTGCGGCCAGTGGCCGGATCCGATCCGCACGACCTCGGCGTCGCGGATGCGGCGGTACTCGTCGCCGTAGGAGCCCCACTGCGCGAGGTATCCCTCGAGTTCGGGCTGTGTGAGCGAGCCCATGAGCAGGGTGACGGGCACGTCGTAGCGGGACGGATCCGCGAGGGCGATCGGATCCGTCGGCACCTGCGCGGGAACGCTCTGCGCGGTGCGCGCTACCTCCGCACGGGTCTGCGCGTCGAGGTCCGCCACGTCGCCGGCGTCGAAGAAGTCCCAGCCGGGGAACGGGATGACCCCGTCGACCACCGGGAACTCGCTGATCCCGCTGCCGTTCGGCGGGGGCACCGTGTCGACGAACACCGCACGGCGCACGCGGTCGGGCCGCGCATCCACGGCGCCCCAGATGACGTTGCCGCCTCCGGAGTGGCCGACGAGCACCACGTCGCCCTGCACCTCGTCGATCGCGGCGACGACCGCGGCGATCCAGTCGTCCATGCGCAGGCCGGCGGATCCGGACGACGGGACCCCGACGCCGGGCAGCGTCAGCGGGCGCGGGGTGTGGCCGGCGTCGCGGAGCGGTGCGAGGACGGGCGCCCAGGAGTCGGCGTCGAGCCAGAGGCCCGGAACGAGGATGATGTCCATGTCCCCACGCTAGACAGGCCCACCGACAGAGCGCCAGGCGCGAGGGCGCGTGGTGTGAGGGCGTCAGGGCGCCGGCGCAGGGCCGAAGTGCGTCAGGGCAGGAGCGGGATGACCTGGGACAGGTCGACCGGGCCCACGACGAGGGAGGCCGCCGCGCGCACGGCGGGCTTGGCGTTGAAGGCGAGCCCGAGCCCCGCCGCCGCCATCATCTGCAGGTCGTTCGCCCCGTCTCCGATCGCGATCGTGGCGCGGGGTGCCACGCCGAGTTCGTCGGCCCACTCCCGCAGCGACGCCGCTTTGGCTGCGGCATCGACGATGGCGCCGTCGACCCGCCCGGTCAGCGCATCGTCCGCGACCTCGAGCCGGTTCGCGCGCCACCGGTCCACGCCGAGCTCGGGCGCGACGGCGTCGAGGATCTCGTGGAAGCCGCCCGAGACCACGCCGACCACGCCGCCGCGCTCGTGCACCGCGGCGATGAGCTCGCGCACCCCGGGGGTCGGCTCGATGCGGCTTCGCACCCGCTCGAACGCGGACGTCGGGACGCCGGTCAGCGCCGCGACGCGCGAGCGAAGACTCGTCGCGAAGTCGACCTCGCCGCGCATGGCGGCCTCTGTGGCGGCCTGCACCTCGGCCCGGCGGCCGGCCTCCTCGGCGAGGAGCTCGATCACCTCATTGCGGATCAGCGTGGAATCGGCATCGAGGACGACGAGGAAGCGCGCGGAGGTCACCCGACGAGCGTAGCGGCCCGAGCCTCTCGCCCTCGTCGGGATGACGGCCCGCGACGGGAAGCGCTCAGCGCTCGATCCGCACGCCCTTGCCGACCACGGTGAGCCCGGTCTCGGTGATCGTGAAGCCACGGTCGAGATCGCGCTCGCGATCGACGCCGACGGTGGCGCCGTCGAGCAACACCACGTTCTTGTCCAGGATCGCCCTGTGCACCCGCGCACCCTGCCCGACCCTGACGCCGTCGAACAGCACCGAGTCGGTGATCGTCGATCCGCCGGCCGCGAGCGTCCACGGACCGACCACGCTGCGTTCCAGGTGCGTGCCGGAGAGCACCGATCCGAGGGAGACGATCGAGTCGATCGCGTTGCCGATCCTGCCCACGGAGTCGCGCACGAACTTCGCGGGGGGCGAGTTCACCGCCTGCGAGTGGATGGGCCACTCCATGTTGTAGAGGTTGAAGATCGGCAGCGTGGAGATCAGATCCATGTGCGCGTCGAAGAACGACTCGATCGTGCCGACGTCGCGCCAGTACGAACGATCGCGCGGGGACGAGCCCGGTACGTCGTTCTGCTTCATGTCGTAGAACCCGGCCTCGCCGCGACCGACGAAGTAGGGGACGATGTCGCCGCCCATGTCGTGATTGGATCCGGCCAGCTCTCCGTCGGCCTCGACGGCCTCGATGAGCGCGTCGGCGTCGAACACGTAGTTGCCCATCGAGGCGAGCACCTCGTGCGGCGAGTCGGGGAGGCCCGTCGGATCCGAGGGCTTCTCCAGGAACTGGTTGATGCGCCCGGAGTCGCCGTCCGCGACGTCGATCACGCCGAACTGCGAGGCCAGGGCGAGCGGCTGCCGGATGCCCGCGACGGTCGCTCGCGCTCCGGACTCGATGTGCGCATCGATCATCTGACGGAAGTCCATCCGGTAGACGTGGTCGGCGCCGATGACCACGACGATGTCCGGCTTCTCGTCCAGGATCAGGTTCAGGCTCTGCAGGATCGCGTCCGCGGATCCGGAGAACCAGCGCTTGCCGAGTCGCTGCTGCGCGGGCACCGAGGTGACGTAGGAGTCGAGCAGGGCGGACATCCGCCAGGTCTGCGAGATGTGCCGGTCGAGGCTGTGGGACTTGTACTGCGTGAGCACCACGATCTGACGCAGACCCGAGTTGATCAGGTTGGAGATCGCGAAATCGATCAATCGGTACTGCCCCCCGAAGGGCACGGCAGGCTTGGCTCTATCCGCCGTCAGAGGCATGAGCCGCTTGCCCTCGCCGCCGGCGAGGATGATCCCGAAAACCTTCTTTGGTGCCGACATGGGTCCACCATAGAGCCACGTCGATGCATGTACTAGCGTTCACGACATGCGCGTCGACATCATCACCAAGGAGTACCCGCCGGAGATCTACGGGGGAGCCGGCGTGCATGTCGCCGAGCTGGTGAAAGCCCTGCGGGAGAGCGTCGACGTGCGGGTCAGAGCCTTCGGCGCGGACCGGGATGAACAGGATGTGACGGCTTATCGAACTCCCGCGGAACTGGCCTCGGCGAACGCGGCGCTGCAGACGCTGGGCACCGATCTGGTCATCGTGCCGGACGTCTCGGGCGCCGACGTCGTGCACAGCCACACCTGGTACGCGAACTTCGCGGGGCACATCGCGTCGCAACTGCACGGCATCCCGCATGTGCTGACCGCGCACAGCCTGGAGCCGCTGCGGCCGTGGAAGGCGGAGCAGCTCGGCGGCGGCTATGCCGTCTCGAGCGGCGTGGAGAAGCTCGCCTACGAGAACGCCGCCGCCATCATCGCGGTGAGCGCCGGGATGCGCGCGGACATCCTGCGCAGCTATCCGCAGGTGGATCCGGCGAAGGTGCGGGTGATCCACAACGGCATCGACGTGGAGGCCTGGCGCCCGGTCGAGGACCCGGCGTTCGTACGCGCCCAGGGCATCGATCCGGACCGGCCGTCCGTGGTCTTCGTGGGACGGATCACGCGCCAGAAGGGGCTGCCCTACCTGTTGCGGGCCGCGGCGCTGCTCCCGCCCGAGGTGCAGCTCGTGCTGTGCGCCGGAGCGCCGGACACGCCGGAGATCATGGCGGAGGTGCAGGAGCTGGTCCGGGGGCTGCAGGCGACGCGCCAGGGCGTGGTGTGGATCGAGCGGATGCTGCCCCGCCACGAGCTCTCGGCCATCCTGACCGCCGCGACGACCTTCGTGTGCCCCTCGGTGTACGAGCCGCTGGGCATCGTGAACCTCGAGGCGATGGCGTGCGGCGCTGCCGTCGTCGGCACGGCGACGGGAGGGATCCCGGAGGTCGTGGACGACAGGGTGACCGGCCGGCTGGTGCCGATCGAGCAGGTACAGGACGGCACGGGGACCCCGGTGGATCCGGACCGCTACGTCGCGGATCTCGCCGCCGTGCTGACCGAGGTCGTGTCGGATCCGGCGCAGGCCAGGGCCTACGGGGAGGCCGGCCGGCGCCGCGCGGCGGACGAGTTCAGCTGGGGTGCGATCGCCGACACGACGAGGGCGCTCTACGAGGAGCTCACGGCCTGACCGTTAGGCTGAAGGCATGTCTGCCGTCCTCGAATTCTCGGACGTCGTGGTGCGCCGCGACGGCCGCAACATCGTCGATCACCTCTCCTGGACCGTCGAGGACGACCAGCGCTGGGTCGTGCTCGGCCCCAACGGCGCGGGCAAGACGACGCTGCTCCAGCTGGCCGACACCCTGATGCACCCGACGCAGGGTCGGGTGGACATCCTGGGGGAGACCCTCGGCCGCACCGACGTGTTCGAGATCCGTCCGCGGATCGGGTTCGCCTCCTCGGCGATGGCCCGCCGGATCCCGGCCGACGAGACCGTGCTGAACACCGTCATGACGGCGGCCTACTCGGTCATGGGGCGCTGGAACGAGTCTTACGAGTCGATCGACGAGCGCCGCGCGATGCGGGTGCTCGAGCAGTGGCATCTGGAGCATCTCGCGGAGCGCCACTTCGGCACGCTCAGCGACGGCGAGCAGAAGCGGGTGCAGATCGCGCGGGCCGTGATGACCGACCCCGAGCTGCTGCTGCTGGACGAGCCGAGCGCGAGCCTCGATCTCGGCGCGCGTGAGGAGCTGCTGGCCCTGCTCGGCGGATTCGCCCAGTCGCCGACGACGCCGGCGATGGTCATGGTGACCCATCACGTCGAGGAGATCCCGGTCGGGTTCACGCACGTGCTGCTGCTGCGCGAGGGGGCGATCGTCGCCGCGGGGCCGATCGAGCAGACGCTCACGGCCGAAGCGCTGAGCGACGCGTTCGGCATGCCGATCTCGCTGGACCGGGTCGACGGCCGCTATGCGGCGCGCGCCGCGTGATCTGTTAGAATCGATCCTCGGTGCATTCTGCACCACAGACTTCCCTCGTCTCTGGCACAATCCAGGGCACCACGTAAGGAATCCCATGAAGACTGACATCCACCCCCAGTACCAGGCCGTCGTGTTCCGCGACCTCGGTTCGGGCGACACGTTCCTCACCCGTTCGACGGTCACGAGCGACAAGACGATCGAGCTGGACGGCGTGGAGTACCCCGTCATCGACGTCGAGATCTCCTCGGCCTCGCACCCGTTCTACACGGGCAAGCAGCGCATCATGGACTCGGCCGGCCGCGTCGAGAAGTTCAACCAGCGCTTCAAGAACTTCGGCGGTTCCTCCAAGTAATCGCCTTCGCGAAAGCCCCCGTCCTCGATCGAGGCGGGGGCTTTCCGCTGTCTACGCGGGGAGGTGTCCCTCGGTCCCGGACGGCGATGACCGGATCGTGGCGAGGGCGAATCGGATGCCGTCGATCTTGCCCTCGGCATGGCGGATCACCCGTCGGAAGCGGTTCTTGCGCTTCGGCTCGTGCGCGAACGTCGACTGCAGGAAGTCGATGACGGTCTGCATCCTCTCGATCTCGCGTTCGAGGACGTCGATGCGCTCGGTGTCGGTCGTCATGGCGATCGGGTCTCCCTCCATCGGGTAACCGTCAATTTTACCGCGTGCCCGTCTGCCGGCGCAGAGCGGGCCGCTCAGAGGTCGAGCCGGATCCGGTCTCCGTCGATTCCCCAGGGCGGGTCGCCGGGTGAGGGCGCAGGGGCGGTCCGCCGGGTCTGCCGGTCGCGTTCGGCCTCGGCCTCCAGCGAGGAAGGCGCGAACACGCTGTCGAAAGCCCCGCCGACTCCTCCGCCGCGCCCGGCATAGCGCTTCTTGAGCGGCCTGCGGTGGGTGAGCGTCCAGGTGTCATGTCGGCGACACACCGAGTGTCTCGAAACACATATCGCGCGAGGTGAAACCATTCGGCTCGCGTGGCGCTCCGGGAGCTCAACGAGCAGCTCGCGGCGAGCAAGGCAGAGATGGTGCTTTTGATGGACAACAGCCCAGCGGCTCCCGTACTCAGCGAACTCGGCATCGGCCCTGTCACCGCTCCGGTGATCTTGACTGCCTGGTCTCACCGCGGCCGTTTCCGCAGCAACGAGAAGTTTTCCGAATCCTCAAGTGCTACCTCGCCCGCCGGCTTTCTCGAATGCTCAAGACTCACCACGACACCCCCGCACCGATCTGATCCCCAAGCCCGAAAGGAACAGCCAAAAGTTTCGGGTTGTATCCCAAACGGAGGACGCGAAGAACACTCCGGCAGTTCCATGATGATCCCGATCCAACGATGGGTCATGGACACGGAGGTTCAACGATGCAACTTCGACACAAGATCACAGGGGCTCTGTGCGCGATCGGCCTGCTGGCCGGTGGGGTGCTGGCGTTGGCTGCCCCTGCAGCGGCAGCGACTCTCGCGCCGGCCAGTGTGACAGGCCATGCGATCAAACCGGATCCGAACGCGACGCCCGCGCCGGACAGCAAGAACACCACGGCGGTCCCGATGAGGCCGGCACCGTGCACGCTCACGAACAGCTGCCCAAGACCGAATGCTGCTCTCCAGCTGTGCTCCGCAAAGGCAGCCGCCGCTGGCTTGATCGCAGGAGCCGCATCGCTGGCCTCGGGACCCGGCGCGATCTACGTGGGCGTAGTCAGCTACGCCGGCACGCT
>NZ_NCKN01000075.1 GCF_002257455.1 Microbacterium sp. 13-71-7 | reverse complement strand
CCGCGCGCAGCTCCATCTTGGCGCTCGCCTGGATCCGGTTGCGCGTGGCCTCGTCCGCCTTGCCCGCGATCTGGACGACGATGTTGCGGCCGCCCTCGGTGGTGATGTCGGATTCCCCGACACCCGACGCGTCCACGCGCTGACGGATGATCTGCGCGGCCTGGGTGAGCTGGTCCGCGTTCGGATCCTTGCCGTCAGCGGTCTGCGCGCTGAGGATGATCTGCGTACCGCCCTGCAGGTCCAGGGCCAGCTGGGGCGTCCAGGAGCTCTTGCCGAAGCCGTACACGCCGAGCGCGTTCAGGCCGAAGAGCACGCCGATGGCGATGAGCAGGCCGAGCAGGACCCGCCAGGCGTGCTTGACGGGAGAAGACGATGCCACGAAGGTTCTTCGCTTTCTGAGGGGGACGGTCTGTCCGGAGGGACGGTCGTGCGCCGCGCGCGGACCGCGTCAGTTCTTGTCGTCGGCCTCGCGCTCCAGGCGCGCGCGGGTCTCCTCGGCCGACTCGATGCGGATGTCCTTGGCGCGCTCGTCGAGCGGAGTCTGCGCATCCAGCGGGGTCTGCTCGTCGAGCGGCGTGTGCGTCTCCTCGACGGCCGGCGCGTTCTGCTCCTCGTCGACGATGCGCAGGATGGCCTGCGAGTGCACCTCGATGACCACGCCGGGCGCGATCTCGACGCGGGCGGGGCGGTCCAGGTTCTCGGCATCGAACTCGACGATCGTGCCGTAGATGCCTCCCTGCAGCAGCACCTTGGCGCCGGGGACGGTCTGCGTGGCCTTCTTCTCCTGCTCCTCCTTCATGCGCTTGTTGCGCCGGCGGGTGGAGAACACCATGAAGACGAGCAGGATGGCCAGGACGAAGAACAGACCGTACTGCGAGAAGAAGGTCGCGAGATTCATGCGAAGAGGTGCCTTTCGGGGCGCGCGCCGGCGGTGGGTGCGCAGAAGGGTGGGGACAGTCGAAGTCTCCAGCGATTATAGGTCATCGAACAACGCGGCCCCCTCGGGGTGCCCGACGCCGAGATGCGCGTACGCCTCCGGCATCGCGATGCGCCCCCGGGGCGTGCGGCCGAGGAAGCCGATCCGCACGAGATACGGCTCCACGACGCTCTCGATCGTGTCAGCCTCCTCGCCCACCGAGACGGCGAGGGTGCTGAGGCCCACGGGGCCGCCGCGGAAACGGCGCACGATCGCGTCCAGCACCGCTCGGTCCAGGCGATCCAGGCCGATCCGGTCGACGTCGTAGAGCTCCAGGGCCGCCTTCACGTCCTCGACCGAGGCCGAGGATCCCCCGCCGTGCACGAGCGCGTAGTCGCGCACGCGGCGGAGCAGTCGATTGGCGATGCGAGGGGTGCCGCGCGAACGCCGGCCGATCTCCGCCCGCGCCACGGCGGGCACGCCGACCCCGAGGACGATGGCGGAGCGCTCGACGACCCGCTCGAGCTCGTCCGCCTCGTAGTACTCGAGATGCGCGGTGAAGCCGAAGCGGTCTCGCAGCGGGTTCGGCAGCAGCCCGGAGCGCGTGGTGGCGCCCACGAGCGTGAACGGAGCGAGTTCGAGCGGGATGCTCGTCGCCCCGGCGCCCTTGCCGACCATGATGTCGATGCGGAAGTCCTCCATCGCGAGGTACAGCATCTCCTCCGCGGAACGGGCCATCCGGTGGATCTCGTCGATGAACAGCACCTCCCCCGGAGTCAGGCTCGACAGCAGCGCGGCGAGGTCGCCGGCGTGCTGGATCGCGGGACCGCTCGACATGCGCAGCGGCCGCCCGCTCTCGTGCGCCACGATCATCGCCAGCGTCGTCTTGCCGAGGCCGGGAGGGCCGGACAGCAGGATGTGATCGGCCGGCCGGTCCTGGATCCGCGCGGCCTCGAGCAGGAGCTTCATCTGGCCGCGGACCTTGTGCTGGCCGACGAACTCGTCGAGGCTCGCCGGGCGCAGCGCGCCCTCGATCGCGAGCTCGACCTCGTCCACCGCCTCGCCGGAATCGTGGAACTCAACCACGGGCGGCTCCGCCCTGGGCGGGTCCGAGGGTCGCGAGGGTGCGACGCAGCAGGAGCGCGACAGATCCGCGTTCGGTCTCGCTCGCCTCGGTGGCGCTCCGCTCCGCGGCTTCGGCGGCCACGCGCTCGGACCAGCCGAGGCCGATGAGGGCCGCGATCAGCTGGGTGCTGATGTCGTCGGGGATCGATGCCGCAGAGGGCGCCGCGGCCGGCGCGTGCAGCTTTCCCGTGAGCTGGACGACGATGAGCTTGGCCGTCTTCGGCCCGATCCCGGACACGCGGCGGAACGGGGCGTCGTCGTCCGCGGCGACGGCCGTGGCGATCTGGTCGACGGAGAGATGCGAGAGCACCCCCAGGGCGGACTTCGGGCCCACTCCCGTGACGGAGATCAGGTGTCCGAAGACCTCGAGTTCGGCGGCATCCGCGAAGCCGTAGAGCGACAGGGCGTCTTCGCGCACGATCAGGGACGTGTGCAGCCGCAGCTCGTGGCCGACGCGGGCGGTGTGCGCCACATCGCCGGGCACGGCGACCGAGAAGCCGACTCCTCCGACCTCGATGATGACGGAATCCGTGCTCGCGGACAGCACGGTGCCACGCAGGGAGGAGATCATGAGAGCAGTCTACGCACGTGCTCGTATGTATGTTCGAGCGACACGCTCCGCGTCGGCCCACGCCTTCTGCGCGGGAGTCTGCGCCTCGCCCCCGCCCGCAGCGCCCGCCGCACCGGATCCGCGCCATGCGTGGCAGAGCGCGATCGCGAGAGCATCGGCCGCGTCCGCCGGCTGCGGCGGCGCGTCGAGGCGCAGGATGCGCGCGATCATCGCCTGCACCTGCTTCTTGTCCGCGGAGCCGTAGCCGGTCACCGCTGCCTTGACCTCGCTCGGCGTGTGCGTGGCGGCGGGGAGCCCGTGCTCGGCGGCGATGAGCAGCGCGACACCGCTGGCCTGCGCCGTCCCCATGACGGTGTGCGTGTTCTGTTGAGCGAAGACGCGCTCCACGGCCACCGCATCCGGTTCGTGCTCCGCGATCACCGCACGGATTCCCGCGGCGACCGCCGCGAGCCGCTCCCCGATCGGGGCGTCCGGCGGCGTGCGGATCACGCCGACATGCACGAGCGTGCCCCGGCGCATCGGATCGACGTCGACCACGCCGACGCCGCAGCGCGTGAGGCCGGGGTCGATGCCCAGAACCCGCCGTACTCCCGTCATCCCTCCAGGCTAGGCGCGGTTCCGCCGCTCGGCGCCGAGGCGCGCGGCCAGCCCATCGCCGACTGCGCCTGGTCCATGAACGCGCTCTTGGCCCTGGTGTAGTCGTCGTAGTCGGCCGCGTCCGCGTTCTCCTCTGCGAGATGCCGCTTCAGACGCTCGTACTGCATCCTAGCCGCCGGATCCACGCGCAACCAATCGCGGAAGGAGACCACGAAGTCGGCGAACGGCGAGTCGGCCCGGCGGATGTGCAGGATGAGCCCCTGCGCGGATCCGTCCTGGTCGAGCTCCCGGAAGTACAGCAGCTTCTCGTGATGGCGCGGATCCGATCCGGGGCGCGGGATGTCGACGTCGACTCCCGGGGAGTCGGGGCGGGAGCCCCGCGCCCTCTCGAGCAGGAGCGGCCCGAGCGCCGTGCTGACCGCGCGTTCATCGGGGATCGCCGGCACGAGGACCTGGAGATCCAGGTACGGCTTGGCGGCCAGCCCCGGCACGGCGGTCGAGCCGATGTGCTGAAGCTCCGCGGCGGGGAGTCCGGCCTGGACGAACGCGTCATGGATCCGCCGGATCCAGCGCGAAGCGGCCGATGGCCACGCCGGATCGTACGGGACGATCTCCGGCGCGGCCATCGAAGGGTCTCTCGCTGCTTACTCGTCGTTCTCGAGCTCGGCCTGGACCTCGGCCGTCAGGTCGAAGTTCGCGTAGACGTTCTGCACGTCGTCGCTGTCCTCGAGCGCGTCGATGAGGCGGAATATCTTGCGCGCCGCATCGGCGTCGATCTCGACCTTGAGGTTCGGGACGAACTCGACATCCGCCGACTCGTACTCGATGCCGGCCTCCTGCAGCGCGGTGCGCACCGCGACCAGGTCGGAGGCGTCGGTGATGATCTCGAAGCCCTGCGCGTGCGGCTCGATCTCCTCCGCGCCCGCCTCGAGTGCCGCCATCATGACGTCGTCCTCGGTCGTGTTCTCGCCATCGACGACGATGACGCCCTTGCGGGTGAAGTTGTAGGCGACGCTGCCGGGGTCGGCCAGCGTTCCGCCGTTGCGGCTGAGCGCGGTGCGCACCTCGGCCGCCGCGCGGTTCTTGTTGTCGGTCAGACACTCGATCATGAGCGCGACGCCGTGGGCGCCGTAGCCCTCGTACATGATCGAGGAGTACTCGACCGACTCTCCGCCGATGCCCGCACCGCGCTTGATGGCGCGGTCGATGTTGTCCTTCGGGACGGAGGTCTTCTTGGCCTTGAGCACCGCGTCGAAGAGCGTCGGGTTGCCCGCGAGATCGGCGCCGCCGAGCTTCGCGGCGACCTCGATGTTCTTGATGAGCTTGGCCCACGACTTCGCACGGCGCGAGTCGATGACGGCCTTCTTGTGCTTGGTCGTGGCCCACTTGGAATGCCCGGACATATGTCTCCCGCTCGTATCAGCCCCGCGGTCCATCCCGCCAGGGCATCGTCCATTCTAGAAGATCCGCGCTCGGGGCACCGACGAACAGGGCGCAGAACAGGGAGATCACGCCGCGACGGCCGACCTCCGCGCCGCGACCAGCTCCAGGAAACGGGCGTGCAGCCGCGTCTCGCCGTTCATCTCCGGGTGGAAGCTCGTGCCGAGCAGGTTGCCCTGCTGCACGGCCACGACACCGCCGTCCGGCAGCGCCGCGATCGCCGTCGCACCGGGGCCTACCCGGGTGATGAGCGGCGCCCGGATGAACGTCGCGTCCACCGGCTCGTCGATCCCTGCGACCGCGAGCGTCGTCTCGAAGGACTCCACCTGCCCGCCGAAGGCGTTGCGGGCGACGGTGACGTCGAGTCCGCCGAAGGTGAGCTGGCCGTCGATCGCCCCCTCGATCTCGTCCGCGAGCAGGATCAGCCCCGCACACGTGCCGTACACGGGCAGACCGTCGGCGATGAGCGCCCGCAGCGGCTCGCGCACGCCGAAGATCCGGGACAGCTTGTCGATCACGCTCGACTCGCCGCCGGGGATCACCAGCCCGTCGAGCCCGTCCAACTGCTCGGGGCGGCGGACGGGAACCGCCTCCGCCCCGAGCGAGGTGAGGATCGCGGCGTGCTCGCGCACATCGCCCTGCAGCGCGAGCACGCCGATCCGCACGGGTGCTGTCACCAGCCGCGCTCCGCGAGGCGGTGCGGTGCGGGCAGGTCGGACACGTTGATGCCGACCATGGCCTCGCCGAGCCCGCGGGAGACCTGCGCGATCACGGCGGGGTCGTCGTAGGCGGCGGTCGCCTTGACGATCGCGGCGGCACGCGCAGCCGGGTCGCCGGACTTGAAGATGCCGGATCCGACGAACACGCCGTCGGCGCCGAGCTGCATCATCATGGCGGCGTCCGCGGGAGTCGCCACTCCCCCGGCCACGAACATGACGACGGGAAGCGCGCCCTTCTCGGCGACCTCGGCGACCAGCTCGTAGGGCGCCTGCAGCTCCTTGGCCGCGACGTAGAGCTCGTCCTTGGGAAGCGTCGTCAGGCGTGCGATCTCGCCACGGATCGTGCGGATGTGCTTCATCGCCTCGGAGACGTCGCCGGTGCCGGCCTCGCCCTTGGAGCGGATCATCGCCGCACCCTCGGTGATGCGGCGCAGCGCCTCGCCCAGGTTGGTGGCACCGCAGACGAAGGGCACCGTGAAGCCCCACTTGTCGATGTGGTTGACGTAGTCGGCGGGCGAGAGCACCTCGGACTCGTCGATGTAGTCGACGCCGAGCTCCTGCAGCACCTGCGCCTCGACGAAGTGGCCGATGCGCGCCTTGGCCATGACAGGGATCGACACGGCGGAGATGATGCCGTCGATCATGTCGGGGTCGCTCATGCGCGACACGCCGCCCTGTGCGCGGATGTCCGCGGGCACCCGCTCGAGCGCCATGACGGCGACGGCGCCGGCATCTTCGGCGATCTTCGCCTGCTCCGGGGTGACGACGTCCATGATGACGCCGCCCTTGAGCATCTCGGCGAGGCCGCGCTTGACGCGACCGGTTCCGGTGGTCGATTCGGGTGCAAGTTCTGTCATAGGACAGATCATACGCTGTCTGCAATGCAATCCGAGACCGTGCAGACAGTGGCGTGACCCCCTCATTCCAGGTGAGAGGATCGAGGGATGCTGAAGGTGCTCTCCATCCAGTCCGCCGTCGCGTACGGCCATGTCGGCAACTCCGCCGCAGTGTTCCCGCTGCAGCGCATCGGCGTCGAGGTGCTCCCCGTCTACACCGTGAACTTCTCCAATCACACGGGTTACGGCGCCTGGCGCGGCCCGCTGATCGCCCCCGACGACGTGCGCGAGGTCATCACCGGCATCGAGGAGCGCGGCGTGCTCGGCGAGGTCGACGCGGTGCTGAGCGGCTACCAGGGCGGCGAGGGCATCGGCGACGTGATCGTCGACGCCGTAGCCAGGGTCAAGGCCGCCAACCCGAACGCGGTGTACGCGTGCGACCCCGTGATGGGCAACGCCAAGTCCGGGTGCTTCGTCGCCGCCGCCATCCCCGTGCTGCTGCGCGACAAGGTCGTACCCGTCGCGGACATCATCACCCCGAACCAGTTCGAGCTGGGCTTCCTCACGGACACCGAGCCGGACACGCTCGAATCGACGCTCGCCTCGGTCGACGCCGCCCGCGCGATGGGCCCGAACACCGTGCTCGTGACCAGCGTCGAGCGCCCGGACCGCGAGGAGGGCACGATCGAGATGCTCGCCGTGGACGACAAGGGCGCCTGGCTGGTCGCCACGCCGCACCTGCCGATGAAGGCGAACGGATCCGGTGACGTCACCGCCGCTCTCTTCACGGCGCACTACGTGCGCACCGGGGACGCCAAGGCCGCCCTCGAGCTGACCGTGTCGAGCGTGTTCGAGCTGCTCGCGCTCACCCTCGAGTCGGGCGAGCGCGAGCTGCAGCTCATCCCGGCGCAGGAGGCGTACGCCAACCCGCCACGGCAGTTCGAGGCCCGACAGGTGCGCTGACCGCCGTTCCTTCCCGGCGGTCGTCGAGCGAAGGTCGGCTTCACCGTCCTCGCTCAACGACCCCGGGGAGAGTCTCAGGCGGGCCAGGCCGCCGCGACGGTGTTGCGCACGTCGCCGAGCAGCTGCGGCAGCGCCTTCGTCTTCGCGATGATCGGGAAGAAGTTCGCATCGCTGTTCCAGCGGGGCACGACATGCTGATGCAGATGCGCGTCCACCCCGGCGCCGGCGACGGCGCCCTGGTTCATCCCGATGTTGAAGCCGTCGCAGCGCGAGGTCGCCTTCAGCACGCGCATCGCGGTCTGCGTGAGCGCGCCGATCTCCGCGACCTCCTCCGCCGTCGCCTCGTCGTACGTCGCGATGTGGCGGTACGGGCACACCAGCAGGTGTCCGGAGTTGTACGGGAAAAGGTTCAGCAGCACGTACGCCGTGTGTCCCCGAGCGACGATCAGCCGCTCCTCATCGGGGTGCTTCGGCGCCTCGCAGAACGGGCACTCCTCGCGCAGCGGCTCCGGTCCCGCCTGGATGTACGTCATCCGATGCGGCACCCAGAGGCGCTGGAACTCATCGGGGACGCCGACCAGGCGCGCGGCGTCTTCCAGCTGCGTGTCCTGAGCGGCGCCCCCGTCGAGCGTCATGCCAGGTCGCCCGCCGTCTGGATCAGCACGTGGCTCTCGATCGCCCGTCGCACGCGGTCGACGGCCTCGGCGAGCGGCACGCCGTTCTCCTGAGTGCCGTCGCGGAATCGGAAGGACACCGTGCCCGCGGCCCGGTCCTGCTCCCCCGCGATGAGGATGAGCGGGACCTTGCCCGTGGTGTGGTTGCGGATCTTCTTCTGCATGCGCTCGTCTGAGTGGTCGACCTCCGCGCGGACGCCGGCCTCGCGGAGCGCCGCGACGGCGTCATCGAGGTAGTCCGCGAACTCGTCCGCCACGGGGATCCCCATGACCTGCACGGGCGAGAGCCACAGCGGGAAGTCTCCGGCGTAGTGCTCGAGCAGGATCGCGAAGAACCGCTCGATCGAGCCGAACAGCGCGCGGTGGATCATGATCGGGCGCTTCTTCTGCCCGTCCTTGTCGGTGAACTCGAGGCCGAACCGCTCCGGCAGGTTCGGGTCGACCTGCACCGTGGACAGCTGCCACACGCGACCGATCGCGTCGGTGGTCTTCAGGTCGATCTTCGGACCGTAGAAGGCCGCCTCGCCCGGAACCTCGGTGAGCTTGAGCCCGGAGGCCAGCGCGACGTTGCGGAGCGCATTCGTCGAGTAGTCCCAGAACTCGTCGGATCCGATCCACTTGTCCTTCTCGTCGTCGCGCATCGAGAGCTCGAGCTCGAAGTCGCTGAGACCGAAGTCGCGCAGCATGGAGAGGATGAATTCGAGGACCTTGGTGACCTCGGCCTCCAGTTGATCCGGCGTCACGAACAGGTGCGAGTCGTCCTGGGTGAAGCCGCGCACGCGGGTGAGCCCGTGCAGGGCCCCGGACAGCTCGTTCCGGTAGACGGTGCCGTTCTCCGCGAGCCGCAGCGGCAGATCGCGGTAGCTCCGCGCCCGCTCCTTGTAGATCAGGATGTGCATCGGGCAGTTCATGGGCTTCAGGTAGTAGTCCTGCCCCTGCTTCGTGACGTGCCCGTCCTCATCGCGCTCCTCGTCCATCCGGATCGGCGGGAACATGCCGTCGCGGTAGGTGACGAGGTGGTTGGAGGTGAGGAACAGGTCCTCCTTGGAGATGTGCGGCGTGTACACGTAGTTGTACCCGGCGGCGATGTGCCGGCGGCGCGCGTGCTGCTCCATCTCGCCGCGGATGATGCCGCCGCGCGGATGCCAGACCGACAGGCCGGATCCGATCTCGTCGGGGAAGGAGAAGAGGTCGAGCTCCTTGCCCAGGCGACGGTGGTCGCGCTTGGCGGCCTCCTCGAGGCGCTGCTGGTACGCGCGCAGCTCGTCCTTGGTCGGCCAGGCCGTGCCGTAGATGCGCTGCAGCTGCGGGTTCTTCTCGGATCCGCGCCAGTAGGCCGCGGCGATGCGGGTGAGGTCCCACCCGTTGCCGATCATGCGGGTGCTCGGCAGGTGCGGGCCGCGGCAGAGGTCCTTCCAGACGACCTCGCCGTCCTTGGCGACGTTGTCGTAGATGGTCAGTTCGCCCTCGCCGACCTCGACCGAGGCGCCCTCGGTCTTGTCGGCGCCAGGGCCCTTGAGACCGATGAGCTCGAGCTTGAACGGCTCGTCGGCGAGCTCGGCGCGCGCCTCGTCGTCGCTGACGACGCGGCGCACGAAGCGCTGGCCCTCGCGCTGGATCCGCTGCATCTCCTTGGAGATCGCCTTGACGTCCTCCGGGGTGAACGGGGTGTCCACTCCGAAGTCGTAGTAGAAGCCGTCGGTGATCGGCGGGCCGATGCCGAGGTTGGCCTGCGGCTTGATGCGCTGCACCGCCTGGGCGAGCACGTGGGCCGTGGAGTGGCGCAGGATCGCGAGGCCCTCGGGGCTGTCGATCGTGATGGGCTGCACGTCGTCGTCCTCGTTCACGACGGCGGCGAGGTCCTTCTGCTGCCCGTTGACGAGCATGGCGACCACGGAGCGGTCGCTGAAGGGGCCGTTCGCTCCGTAGAGCGCGAAGCCGTCGCAGGGGTAGGACGGCAGTTCAGGGGCGGACGCAGGGTTCTCAGACAAAGGAAGTTCTCCAGTTTGGCGATGGTCTCGGCTCAGCTTCGGGCGCGATCGCGCCCTGCCCGCTCAGGCCCTGAGAGTTCGCGTGCCGGCGACCGCGACCGCGGTCGCGTGCGTCAGCCGGGCGAAGTCCATAGGTGAATCCTACGCCGCCCGCCCCGGCGCTCCGTCCACGGCGCGGCTCAGCGCCTGGTCCAGGTGGCGCTGCGCGAGGCGCCATCCCCCGGCTTCATAGGCGACCACGACGAAGACGGGACCCGCGAGCACGACCAGCAGGCACGCCCACAGCGGGAGCCCGGCGAACGCCAGCAGTATGCCGAGAAGGGGCAGGATCATCGCGATCGCGTGCAGGGGCAGCCCCTTCATGAGCGAATGCACCAGATAGGAGTGCAGCAGCGAGATCGACACCATGAAGACGATCACCGGGACCGCGATCATCAGGATCACGACGGGTGTCGCGAGCGGGTGCTCATGCCGATAGGCGTATCCGATCGTGTGCAGACCCGCGCCGACGGCGGCGACGCTCGCGAAGATGAACGCGTGGCCGTAGCCCCACACGAACGATCGGCTCCGGTGCACGGCGAGGATCGGGCCGGACGGCATCATCGTGTACGACCACCACAGGGCGAAGGTCATCGCGACGCCGGCGCCGATCACGACGACGGCTTCCCCGGACCAGCCCTTCTCGTGGGACACCTCCTGCGCGGCGGCGAGCGTGCCGATCACGGTCTCGCCCAGCGCGATGATCGTCAGCAGCGAATACCGCTCGGCGATGTGGTGCGGGTGCCAGGGCGTACCGCGCCGCGCCCCCTGGCCCTTGCGCTCGGCCACGATCGGCCCGCCCAGCTCGATCAGCCAGCACGCGGCGGAGGCCGCGAACGCGGCGCCGAGGGGCAGCGGAGCCCACGCCACGACGATCCAGCCGATCTGGGCGACGGCCACGAACAGGACGTAGGTGAGCGCGTGCCGACGGTACGCGGGATCGCGCGATGCGCGGAGCCACTGGGCGAGGAGCCCGACGCGCATGACGATGTACCCCGACACCATGACCCGGTTGTCGAAGGCGCCGTCGCTCTCGAGCGACCCGAACATCGTCGGCAGCCCGATCGCGAGTACGATCACACCCGCCATCTGCACCATCGTGAACACGCGGAACAGCCAGTCGTCCGTGTCGAATGCGGAGGCGAACCAGGAGAAGTTGATCCACGCCCAGATGATCGCCGCGACCGCGAACGCGAAGGCCCCGACCGCCGCTCCCCCGTGTCCGGCATCGACGCCCTGCGCCAGCTGCAACCCTGCGACGCCGAACGCCGCGGCGAAGACCAGGTCGTAGAGGGCCTCGAGCGGCGTGGCCGCACGGTGCTCCTCATGCTGTGCGCGCCCGCGCATCGGACTCAGCCCGTGCCGGTACCGCTCGACCGCGTTCGTCATGCTCTCCCCCAACCTATGGAACACCCAACCCCTTGGATGTGCAGCGTCCAACCTAGCGCGACCCGGGATCCGCTCGACGGCGGCGGCGTTCGAGGAGTGCGAGCGCTGCGGAGACCGCCTTGATGACCGGGATCTCGCCGAACCGGTAGTCCTCCGCGCGGATGAGCCTGCGGGCCAGATCCGGACGTCGCGCGCGCAGCAGTCCTCTGGCGCGTTCGGCGTGCAGCGCGTTCGAGACGATGGCGATCTCTTCCGCATCCTCGAGCAGAGGAATCGAGTTCCGGATGTTCTCCTCCGTCGAGCGGCTCTGCGCCTCCAGGAGGATCCGTCCGGGAAATCCCTGAGCGACGGCGTAGCGGGCGAGGATCTCCGCTTCCGGCTCCGGCCCTCGCACCGCACCGCCGGAGAAGACCAGCACATCGTCCTCGCCCCGGAGCGTGCGCAGGGCGGCGCGCACCCTGAAGCGGTTCACCGCATTGGCCCGCGCACCGCGGTTGCCGTATCCCAGCACGAGCACGGTGCGCCAGGCACCGGCCCGGCCTGTCTCGAGGCCCCGCCGGCTCGCTCGCTCCGAGACGACTTCGCC
Source organism: Microbacterium sp. 13-71-7 (assembly GCF_002257455.1). Lineage (GTDB taxonomy): Bacteria > Actinomycetota > Actinomycetes > Actinomycetales > Microbacteriaceae > Microbacterium. The sequence continues at coordinate 4,770 of NZ_NCKN01000075.1, read as the reverse complement.
CCAGAGCAGGAAGGCGAGCACCATAAGTGCTCCCGCCGCCGCGGGCACGAGAAGAAGGGACTTCCGCATGCGCTCCAGGCTAGACACTCGCATCGACGATGCTCCGCAGAACCCCGGATACGACAAAACCCCCGGGGGAACCGGGGGTTTCTCTGTGCGCGATACTGGGATCGAACCAGTTACGCTATCTCGCGCGCACGCGCGCGGATATAGGTGAGTCTACCCCGTGATTATGCCGCTCACGGTACGCTGTAGGTATCAGGAATGATCAATCGTGATCACGAGATACGGTGCAAGTACGGTGCGCACCGTTTGGCCCGAGGAGATATCGCCATGACCACCGCCACGACCACGAAGAAGCGCAAGCGCCGCGAGACGTTCGGACAGATCAAGAAGATGCGCTCGGGACGGCTCCAGGCGTCCTACATCGGCCCCGACGGGATCCGCCACAACGCGCCCACGACGTTCGACACGCTGACGGACGCCCGGGCGTTCCTGTCCGGCATCCGCACCCGCATCGCCGCCGGGACATGGAGATCTCGGGCCGATGAGAAGGCCGAACGCGAGCGGCGCGACGTGCTGTTCAGCGTGTTCGCGGAGGACTGGCTGACCAAGAGGTACAACGTGCGCGGGGAGCGCCTGAGGGCCACGACGGAGGCTGAGTACCGGCGCCTGATCGCGGGCCCTTTGGCAGCGTTCGCGGACATGACCATCCCGGCGATCACGAAGGCCGCCGTCATGGACTGGCACGCTGCGCAACTCGGCACTGGCCGCAAGACGCAGACCGGGCGCGCATACTCCCTGCTGCGCTCGATCATGCAGGCCGCCGTAGATCGCGAGTTGATCCCCGGGAACCCCTGCCAGATCAAGGGTGCTGGCTCCACCTCGACCGAGAAGGCCGTGAAGCCGCCGACCGCCGACGAACTCGCCATCATCGTCGCCAACCTGCCCGAGCGGTACAAGGCGATGGCGCTGCTCGCCGCGTGGAGCGGGCTCCGCTACGGCGAGTTGACGGAACTCCGCCGCAAGGATGTCCGGATCACCCGGAAGCATGACCGCGTCGTGCTGATCACCCTCCACGTGTCGCGGGCCGTGACGCACGTGACCGGCAAGGGCGCCATCGTCGGCAAGCCGAAGACCGCCGCGGGCATCCGCGACGTGAAACTGCCGAACGTCTCCGGGCTGTACGCCACCGTGATCGCGCACCTCGCCAACCACGTGATCGCATCGCCCGATGCCCTGTTGTTCCCCTCGGCGGGCGATCCGACTGAGCACATGCGGCAGTCGTCCCTGGCGCGCGTCTGGATGCGGGCACGCGAGAAGGCGGGCCGGAAGGATCTCCCCTGGCACGGGCTCCGGCACTACGCGGCATCGGCGTACTCGGCTGCCGGGGCCACCCAGGTCGAAGTCATGGAGCGCCTGGGGCAGGCTTCCCCCGGTATCGCGCTCCGGTACACGCACGGCACGGGCCGCGAGGATGCCCTGCTGGAGAAGATGTCGTCTATCGCCTGACATTCTCCGAACACCCGTTAGCAATTCCTGCTGGCGGGCGTTCAGCGTTCCCGGCGGACGCGAGGAGAGCATTCAGCCGGTCTGCGGCACGACAGATCACGGAAATGTCACGGCTGTTTCGGCTCGGATAGAACTCCCTGGTCACGGGCTATATCGTCTCACAACGTATTTGCATTGTGCAGATAGGGACACGCCGTAGCCGTGCGCACTCGCTTGATCAGCGATAGTCATTGGTGCACAATAGGCATCACGAATTAAGCGCTGCTGGTGTCAAGGGCCGGGCGAATTGTCAACATCCCGACGATTCGAGGCCCCTCCATGGCATCCGCCAGCACCACACCCGATGAGCCCGTCTGGCTCTCCATCCCCTCCGCCGCTGCACGGCACGACGTGAGCGTGCTGACGCTCCGGCGCATGATCTCCCGCGGTGAACTCCCCGCCTCTCGCATCGGCCCCCGCGGGGGCTACCGCATCCGCGTCTCCGACCTCGACGCCATGATGCGCCCCGTGCGCATCCCCGCGAAGGGCTGAGCCGTGTTGATCTCTACCCGCGAGGCAATCGATGCGGTGACAGCTGCTCTCGCCGCGCGCGGCACGGTCCGACCCATCGACGGCCCGACCGATCACCACCTGTTCACGGTGCTCCGCGATCTCGATGCTGCCGACGGCGACGTGCTCACGCTGTCGCTCATCGACGTGCCCGTCGATCTCATCGAGTCCACGGTGCGCATGCTCCCCTCGCGAACTGCTGCGCGTGCGCTCCAGGCCGCCCGGCTCATCGCTGCGCTCGCCGAGATCGAGCGCTACGCGAACGGCGATCCCGGCGAGGTGATCACGGCATGATCCCGACGCGCGAAGAGATCGACGCCTTCCTGCTCGCCGTGATGCGCGACCGCGGGATGCAGTACGGGCACCGCGACATGCGAGTGCTCGATGCCGTGATGTCCCGCCTCGGCGAAGCCGGATTCTGCTGGCACCCGTTCCGCGACATCGCCGACGCTGCCGGAGTCTCGCTCGATGCCCTCGAACGGAGCGTGCGGCGCTGGAGCGGCATGGGTGATGAGCCCCCCGTGCTGGTGCGGATGGAGGCACGCTCCGGACCGCGCGCCGTCCGGCGTCACGTGCTGCTGTACTGCCCGCGGCTGACCGGCATCACGGCACCGGACGGGCTGGGCTTGCTCGAACTCTGCGACCTGCCCGACTGTGAGCCGACGCTGACAATCGCACGTGGCGCGGAAATCGCGCCACGGCTCGGGAGCAGGGAACCCGAGGTGACGCGATGAGCAACCGCGGAACCCTCCCGATGCCCCGCGATCCCTACTCCGGAGCCGTGCCGCGGAAAACGCGCCACGTAGAGGCGACCACCTCGCTCACGCTCGGCGGGCGCCTCTCCGAGGCATCTCACGACCCAGCCGGAGCCGGATCCACGCCGGACGCGAGCGGCGTCCTGACACACCGAATCGACCACGACGCTGCCGCTCCCACATCGCCGCTGCCGCCCTCCGCCCTTCGGGCTCCGGTTGCCGTCGATGAGCCCTGCCGAACTCCCAGCCGCCTCGACCCGATGGAGATCCCGGTGCATCATGCCCGCTCGCTCGCTGACGCTCGCTCGCTCGTACGCGCGAGGCACGGTCGCATCGCCACGGATTCGCACAGAACGGGCCACAGGGCCGCCTAGAACCTCATCCGGGCATCCCGGGAGGTCCACGAAGATCCCAGGCCCTCAGATCGCATTTCTCGCATCCCCCGCACGAAGGACACACCATGAGCCCGATCACCGCCACCCCGTCCGGCATCCGCTGGTCCACCACGTACGCCCGCAGTACCACCTATGGCGCCATCCACTCCCGGCTGCGACGCACCCGGGGGCGTGCTGCGGGGTATGCCTGCACCGCCGAAGGATGCGACCGCCCGGCCCGATACTGGTCCTGGGACCGCCGTGGACCGTCCAGGACGGGCCTGAACGCCGACGGCAGGCCCGTCGTCTGGGGAACCGACATCGCGACGTACAGCCCCCGCTGTCCACAGCACGCCGCGTTCATCGATCACGGGGGCACCGATACCCGCTGCCCGTTCGGGCACGACCGCGCCACCGCAGGGCGCAAGCACACCGAGTGCCGCGCCTGCCACCGGATCCGCAACCGCACCCGCTACAGGAGGAACCGCATGAACGCTCAGGCACCCGACGTCGCCGCCGCCATCCAGACACTCGACTTCCCCGACCTCGTCGCGTTCCTCGACGGCCTCACGTTCGGGGCGTACGCGGCCCTGGTCCCCCACCTGTCCACCACGACCATCCGCCGACTGTTCGACCACTACGCCGCCCTGGAGACGCCCGCATGACCGCCGTGCGAACCCCCGAAACGCCTGAACCGGCTCGTGCTGCGGCCTCGGGCTCCGAAACCCACGGAAACGATGCGCGCGCGCGTGTGCGCGAGCCGTTCAAGCCGGGCAACACGGCTGCGGTGACGCATGGCGCCTACTCGGCGAGCAAGGTCGCGGAGGTGGCCGAGGAGATCGAAGCGCAAGCGATGGACGCATTCCCGCTGCTGAGCCTCGACAAGTTCCGGTGGGCGCGTCGGTCATGGGCTCACGCTGAGGCCCGCTGTCAACTGATCCGCGCCGACCTCGACTCTGTCGGGCTGAAGAACCGTCGTGGCACCTACCGGGCATCGCTGCTCACGCTGCTGCACGCCGAGGAACGTCGCGCGGAGAAGGGCCGCAACGCGCTCGGGCTCTCGCCGGACAGCATCGCCCGCATCGTCATGAACCTGCGTTCGGCTGGGACCGCCGTCCTGAGCCCCGATGAGCAGAAGGAGATCGGGCTGTGAGGCGCCTTCACCGGGCCGCCCACGATCTCGGCGTCAGCGTGGCGCCGCGCTACGACGGGCCGCCCGAGTACACGTCCCCCACGCTGTTCCGCGACGCGCTCGCCGAGCGGAACCGGCTCCCGGCGGCGCTCCGGCGACCGGGCTACTACGGGGAGGATCCGCTGCGGCGGGCCATCGCCCCGCTGGTCCGCTCGGAGCCCGGATCGCTCCCCCGCATCATCGCCCTCGTCGCGTGGTACTTCGAGGATCCGGCGGCTGAGGGCTGGCTGATCGACCGGCTCGGCGACGAAGAGGCGGGCTGGCTGTACGACTACGCCGAGCAGGTCGCGCAGGCGCACCTGCTGGAGCACGGAGAGGCCGCCGTGCTCGGCGTTACTGATGCAACACCAGGAACCGACGCGGGCGGAGATCCCGATGATCACTGACC
>NZ_NCKN01000074.1 GCF_002257455.1 Microbacterium sp. 13-71-7 | reverse complement strand
TTTCGGGCGGTATCCGAGTTCGGCCATGGCCTCCTCGACCCGCTCGCGCGTGGCCGGATCCACCCGCGGACTGTCGTTCACGACACGCGAGACGGTCTGCCCGGACACCCCGGCGCGCGCCGCGACCATCGCCATCGACACACGCCCGGTCGGCTTCGGGCCGCGCCGCGCCGGGGCGGACGGCGTCCCGCTCTCGATCCGCTGCATCTCCTCGAGCTCGTCGTCGCGCTTCGGCATCGGCCCGCCTCTCACCCCGCCGGTCCCGCGTGTACCGACCTCAGGATTGTTGACGCTATCACGCCGCGTGCCCTATCGTGTTTACGTGAACATGGAAATGGCTCCTGAGTTCGGTACAGCCGAGGTCACCGCACTCTCCGCCGGCGTGGTCAAGCGCGCCACGCGCCTCGCCGACGGCCGCGACCTCATCTACTACGACGACGCCGGCTCCACCCTCCCCGCCGAGCGCTCGATCGACGCCCGCACGCTGGATCCGCGCCCCGACACCGCGACGATGCGGCAGGACGTGCTGACCGGCGACTGGATCACGTTCGCCACCAAGCGCCAGACGCGGGTGATGATGCCGAGCGCGGACGCGGATCCGCTCGCCCCGCAGTCTCCGACGAACCCCTCCGAGGTGCCGTCCCGCTATGACGTCGCGGTGTTCGAGAACCGCTCCCCGTCGTTCGGCCCCGCCCTCGCCGAGGCCACAGGTGCCGCCCCGGAGGCGGTCGCCCCGCCGCGCGGTCTGGACGACCTCGAGGAGATCGGGCTCGAGCGCACCCGCACCAGCGTGGGCCGGTGCGAGGTCGTGTGCTTCAGTCCAGAGCACGCCGGATCCTTCGGCACCCAGTCCGTCACCCGCGCGCGCACCGTGATCGAGGCCTGGGCCGACCGCACCGCGGCTCTGAGCGCCCTGCCCGGCATCGAGCAGGTGTTCCCGTTCGAGAACCGCGGCGAGGCGATCGGCGTGACCCTCCCCCATCCGCACGGGCAGATCTACGCCTACCCCTATGTCACCCCGCGCACGCAGCGGCTGCGCGAGAGCATCGCGCGCACCGGCGCCGATCTGTTCGACCGGATCCTGGCCGCCGAGCAGCGTTCAGAGCGCGTCGTGCTGCAGGGCGAGCACTGGACCGCGTTCGTGCCGTTCGCCGCGCGCTGGCCGCTCGAGGTGCAGCTGCTGCCGCACCGCCACGTGCCCGACTTCTCGGCGCTGTCCGACGCCGAGCGCGACGAGCTCGCCCCGCTCTACCTGCGCCTGCTCCGCGGGGTGGACGCGCTCTACGAGACCCCCACCGCGTACATCGCGGCGTGGCATCAAGCGCCGGTCCGCGTCGGACGCGACGAGATCCGGATGCGCCTCGAGCTCACCAGCCCGCGCCGTGCCGCCGACAAGCTGAAGTTCCTGGCCGGATCCGAATCCGCGATGTCCGCGTGGACCGCCGAGATCCTCCCCGAGGACGCCGCAGCCCGACTGCGGGACGCGATCGCGTCCGTCCCCGCCCCGACCGCCTGATCCGCCCCGCCTGCCCTTCCCTTTTCCGACTGCCTGCCCTCCCTTTCCGACCGTGTCCCACTTTTCGCTCTCGAATCGCCGCTTTGGCCGCCGAAAGTGGGACATGACCCCACCGGAAGTGGGACACGGTCGGCAGAGCACCCCTCCCGAGGAGACCCGATGACCCTTGCCCGCACCGCCGCCCCCTCCGACGCGACCGGCAGCACCGCCCCCTCCGACCCGACCGGCACCGCCGCCCCCTCCGACGCGACTGGCACCGACGCTCCGTCCGACGCGACCGGCGCCGCCGCCCCCACCGCCGTCTCCGCCGCCGAGGCCCTGTTCCGCGACCTGGCCGGATCCGAGCCCGCCGGCGTCTGGTCGGCGCCGGGGCGCGCGAACCTCATCGGCGAGCACACCGACTACAACGACGGCTTCGTCCTGCCCTTCGCGATCCAGCACCGCACGGCGGCCGCCGCACGGCTGCGCACCGACGGGCGGATCCGCGTCGCGTCCACGTTCGCCGCCGAACCGGTCGAGGTCGCACTCGACGATCTCGAGAGGCTGTTCCCGTCCGTCGACGCCCGTCGCGCGACGCCGCGCGAGGCATCCGACGACCAGGCATCCACCGTGCCGGAATGGGCGGCCTATCCGCTCGGCGTCGCCTGGGCGCTGCGCGCGCTGGTGCCCGCGTGGGCGGCCGGTACCTTCGCGGGCGTCGACATCGCGATCGCCTCCGACGTGCCCGTCGGGGCCGGGCTGTCGTCGTCCGCGGCGATCGAGGGCGCGACGGGCGCGGCGCTGAACGAGCTGTGGGGCCTGGGGCTCGACCCGGTGGCGCTCGCGCAGGCCGGCCGACGGGCCGAGAACGAGGCCGTCGGCGCCCCGACCGGGATCATGGACCAGATGGCGTCGACGCTCGGACACGCCGACGCCGCCGTGTTCCTGGACTGCCGCTCGCTCGAGACCCGCTCGATTCCGCTCGGGTTCGCCGAGGCGGGGCTCGAGGTGCTCGTGATCGACACGGGCGTGAAGCACGCGCACTCCACCGGCGGCTACCGCGAGCGTCGCGAATCCTGCGAGCGCGGGGCCGCCGCGCTCGGGGTGCCGGCGCTGCGCGACGTGACGGCGGCGGATCTGCCGCGCGCCGCGGAGCTGCTCGACGAGGTGGACTTCCGCCGGGTACGACACGTCGTGACCGAGGATCAGCGCGTGCTCGACACGGTCGCCGCGCTCGCCGCACACGGTCCGCGCGCGATCGGCGACCTGCTCGTCGCGTCGCACGCGTCCATGCGGGACGACTTCGAGATCTCGATCCCCGAACTCGACACCGCGGTCGATGTCGCCCTCGCGCACGGCGCGATCGGCGCGCGTATGACGGGCGGCGGCTTCGGCGGCGCCGCGATCGCGCTCGTCGACCACGAGGCGGTGCCCGTGGTGTCGGAGGCCGTGCGCGCGGCGTTCGCCGAGGCGGGCTTCGCCACGCCGCACCTGTTCACGGTCACGCCCTCGGCCGGGCCGCGCCGCGACGTCTGAGCGCTCCGGATCCGGAGCCCTCGCCGCTCCCGTCGCAAGAACTGCCGCTCTGCGCGCCTGATAGCGACAGCTTTCGCGACGGGAGCGGTGGGATCCGACATCCGGTGCGGCGGGAGCGGATCCGGATCCGCCCCGGGAATCCCCCAGCGAAGCCCCGACAGAATGAGAGATTCGCGCACTCGCGCGACGGAAGGAGACCCATGTCCTGGCTTGTCACCGGCGGCGCCGGCTACATCGGATCGCACGTCGTGCGCGCTCTCTCGGAGGCCGGCCTCACCCCGGTCGTGCTGGACGACCTCTCCAGCGGGATCGCGTCGTTCGTACCCGAGGGCGTGGCGTTCGTGCAGGGCAGCATCCTGGACCGGGAGCTTGTCGAGCGCACCCTGCGCGAGCACGGGGTGCATGGCGTGATCCACGTGGCCGGCTACAAGTACGCCGGGGTGTCGGTGCAGCGGCCGCTGCACACCTACGCGCAGAACGTCGAGGGCACCCGGGTGATCCTCGAGGCGATGGCGGCGGTCGGCGTCGCGAACATCGTGTTCTCCTCGAGCGCTGCGGTGTTCGGCACACCCGACGCGCCCCTCGTCGTGGAGGACACCGAGAAGCGTCCGGCGAGCCCCTACGGCGAGTCCAAGCTGATCGGCGAGTGGCTGCTGCGCGATCAGGCCGTCGCCACGGCCGGATCCGCGAACCCGCTCGTGCACACCTCGCTGCGCTACTTCAACGTGGTCGGATCCGCCGATCCGTCCGTCTACGACGTGAGCCCGCACAACCTGTTCCCGATCGTGTTCGAGAAGCTGCTCGCGGGCGAGACCCCGCGGATCAACGGCGACGACTACGCCACCGAGGACGGCACGAACGTGCGCGACTACGTGCACGTCGGCGACATCGCGCTCGCCCACGTGGCCGCTGCCCAGCGCATGATCGCGGGGCAGCCGATCGAGGCCGCCTACAACCTGGGATCCGGCGACGGCCTCTCGGTGCGCCAGATCATGGACGCGATGGCGCGCGTGACCGGCATCGCCTTCACGCCCGAGATCGGCGCGCGCCGCCCCGGCGACCCCGACCGCATCGTCGCGACCGGCGAGCTCGCCGCGCGCGACCTGGACTGGCGGATGCGTCACACGGTCGACGAGATGGTCCGCTCGGGCTGGGAGGCTCGCCGCAACGCCGCCTGAGCGCGAGGCACGCCTCGCCGAGTGCACGGCTTGTTGCCGAGCGCACGGCATGCTGGCGCATCTTCGCCGAGTGCACGGCATGTTGCCGAGCGCACGGCTCGTGCACGCCAAGATCCCGTGCAGTCGGCAAGATCCCGTGCACTCGCGGATCGCGACGGCAGGATCCCGTGCACTCGGCAGGTTCCGGTGCACTCGGCAGGATCCCGTGCACTCGCGGATCGCACGAAACGCGGCCTCCCCGGAAGGAGACCGCGTCCCGTACTGCAAAGGCGCGGGCTAGGCCTGCGGGGCGTTCGCGGCGGCGAGGAGCTGATCCACGCCGTCGCGGTCGAGGCCCCAGCCGAACGCGGGGAGGCGTCCGATCGGGAACGAGCCCATCATCATCTTCTCCATGGCCTCGCCCGACATGATGCCGTCGCCCTCGCCGCCGAACTGCTCCTGGAGGGCGGCGAACGCACCGGCGACCATCGGACCGGCGACCGGGTGCGCGAACACCGCGGCAAGCGTGGATTCGGGGGTGAGCGGCACCAGGACCGCGTCGCCGGCGACGTCGACCGTGACGGATCCGCGCAGGTCGCGGCTCGATGCCGCGGCCTCGATGCGGTAGGCGCCGCCCTCGACGACGAACCGGTCGACCCGGATGTCCCAGTACGCGAGGTCCTCGCGGCGCACCGTCAGCACGACGTCGGTCGCGGCGCCGGCCGCGATCTCGACCGAGGCGAAGGCCTTGAGTTCGCGGGGAGCGCGCTCCACCGCGGAGGCGACCGGGGCGACGTAGACCTGCACGACCTCGCGGCCGTCGCGGGATCCGGTGTTCGTCACGGGGACCGTCACCGCGATGTCGCCCGATGCCGTGACCTCGGCGGAGACCGCGCCGTAGGCGAACGACGTGTACGACAGGCCGTGGCCGAACGGGTACGTCACCGCCATGTCGCGGGCGTCGTACCAGCGGTAGCCCACGAAGATGCCCTCGCCGTAGCGCACGTGCCCGTTCGAGCCGGGGAAGTTGCCGAACGCCGGGGTGTCCTCGATCCGGTGCGGGATCGTCTCGGCCAGGCGGCCGGACGGGTTCACCGCGCCGAGCAGCACGTCGACGGTCGCGGATCCGCCGGCCTGGCCGAGCAGCCACGCCTCGACGATCGCGGGCACGCGGTCGACGAAGGGCAGCGCCACGACCGACCCGTTCGACAGCACGACGACCGTGCGCGGGTTCGCCGCCACGACCGCGTCGAGCAGGGCGAGCTGGTGCGCGGCGAGGTCGATGTGCTCGCGGTCGAAGCCCTCCGACTCCTCCGCATCGGTGAGGCCGAGGAAGACCACGGCGACGTCGCGCGAGGCGGCGAGCGCCACGGCCTCGTCGCGGAGCGCGTCCTGCCCCTCGGCCGCCGCGTCGAACGCGAAGCCCGGCGCGAACGCGACCCGGTCTCCGGCGGCCTCGGTCAGGGCGTCGAGGGCGGAGTCCACGCGCGTCGGGTTGATGTGCGAGGAGCCGCCGCCCTGGAAGCGCGGGGTGCGGGCGAACTCGCCGATCAGCGCGATCGAGGCGCCCTCAGCGAGCGGCAGCAGCGGGGCGCCGTCGACCGCGTCGTTCTTGAGCAGCACGATCGAGCGTCCGGCGACCTCACGGGCCAGGGCGTGGTGCGCATCGACGTCGAGCGGGCCGGTGACGGCAGGGCGGACCTGCGCGCGGCCGACCAGGTCGAGCACGCGGCCGGCGGAGGCGTCCAGCGCGGCCGCGACGGCCGGGTCGGATCCTGCGGCGGCGGCCACGGCGCGATCTGGAGCACCGTCACTGCCCGGCATCTCCAGGTCGAGGCCCGCGACGAGCGCCGCGACGCGATCGTTCACCGCACCCCAGTCGGAGACGACGAGGCCCTCGAAGCCCCACTCGTCGCGCAGCACCTGCGTGAGCAGCCACGGATCCTGCGAGGCGTAGACGCCGTTGATCTTGTTGTACGAGCACATCACGGTCCACGGCTGGGCGTCCTTCACGACGCGCTCGAAGCCGCGCAGGTAGATCTCGCGCAGCGGCCGCGGGTCGACGTCGCTCGACGCGGTCATCCGCTCGAACTCCTGGTTGTTGGCCGCGAAGTGCTTGAGCGACGAGCCGACGCCCTGCGACTGGATGCCCTTCACGAGCCCCGCGCCGATGACGCCGGAGACGATCGGATCCTCCGACACGTACTCGAAGTTGCGCCCGCACAGCGGCGAGCGCTTGATGTTGATGCCCGGGCCGAGGATGACCGCGACGTCCTCGATCGCGGACTCGACGCCGAGCGCCACGCCGACCCGCTCGGCGAGCTCGGGGTCGAACGCGGATCCGAGTCCGGACGCCGGCGGGAAGCAGGTGGCGGGAACGCTCTCGCTGAGGCCGAGGTGATCGCTGTCCGCGGCCTGCTTGCGCAGGCCGTGCGGGCCGTCGGTGACCATGATCGACGGCAGGCCGATGCGGTCGATGGACTTCAGGGTCCAGAAGTCGGCGCCGCTCGTGAGCGAGGCCTTCTCCTCGGTGCTGAGCTCGGGCAGGTGATCGCGGGGCGATGTCATTGTCGACTCCTTCGTAGACGACTCACGGGTGACGGGCAGGGCCAGTCGATCAGGTTCTGGGACAGAAAGCAAGTGTTACTCGGTTTTTAGCTGCGAGGGGTCGGCACCGGGATAGTCTCGGGTCATGGCACGACGAGGTTCGTACGCGAAGGGGATCGCGAAGCGCGAGGAGATCCTGCGCGCCGCGCTCGCGGTGGTCGCCCGCGAGGGCTATCACGGCGCCTCCGTGAAGGAGCTCGCCGAGGAGGTCGGCCTCAGCCAGGCGGGCCTGCTGCACTACTTCGACAGCAAGGACGAGCTGTTCGTCGAGATCCTGCGCACCCGCGACGAGGTCGACATGGCGGGCCACTCCGGCGCCGTGGATGCCGCGACGCTCGACGAGCTGCGCGACGGCTACCTCGACATCGTGCGGCACAACGCGCGCGTCCCGGGGCTCGTCGAGCTGTTCACCCGCCTCGCGGCCGACGCCGCGAACCCGGAGCATCCGTCCCGCGCGTTCTTCGCCGAGCGCAGCACCGGCCTCCGCGAGCGCTGGGCCGGCACCATCGCGGACGCGCAGGCGGAGGGCGCGATCCGCGACGACATCGACCCGATGCTCGCCGCGAGACTGCTGCAGGCCGTGTCCGACGGCGCCCAGATGCAGCTGCTGGTCGAGCCCGACCTCGACATGGTGGTCCTCATCGAGACGCTGTTCGCGCTGATGCAGTCCCCGGACCGGCGCTGACCGCCGACCCGGGGCAGCGCGACCGAGATTCGGCCGGCCTCGCTCAACGACCGGTGGCGAGCAGCGGGCGCACCGAGGCGTACGCATCCGCCTCATCCCGCGACGGGGTGTCGTACACGCGCGCGATCCTGGCCGCGTCGTCGTACCGCGCCCAGCCGGGATCGCCGTCGGCGATGAAGGCGACGGCGGCGGCGTGCACCTCGTCGGCGAGGGCCTGCGGCGGGTTCGGGCCGGCGAGCGGCTCCATCGCGGGGCCGTCCAGGCAGTCGAAGAAGAACGGCACGTCCAGGCAGTGCTCGGCGAAGCCGAAGTGCCCCGAGGGCCAGGAGAACCGGTAGGCCCAGGTGGGAGCAGTGCCGCGATCCGCCAGTATGCGCAGGATCGCGACCCGGAACATCCGGTCGGTCAGCACGCGCCCCGCCAGGCGCGCCTTGCCCTTCGCGACCACGTCGGCGTTGGCGGCGAGGTAAGGAGCGCGCGCCTCCTTCGGCACGCCGAGCTTGCCGAGCAGCACCCCCTTCGGCACGAGCGCCATGGCCTTGCCCGCATCGGCGGTGGCCATCGTGAACTCGTCGTCGGTCGCGCCGAGCACGAGCGGCTTGCCGGATCCGATGCCCTCGCGGAACGACTCGGGCGTGGGCCGCAGGATGAGGTCGCCGTCGACGGAGGGCCCGAGCGGCAGCCCGTTCTCGACGAGGTCGCCCATGTCGCCGCCGTCGAAGGCGGTGAGCTTCTTCTGGACCTCGAGGATCCGGTCCTCGCTCAGCGCGCCGAGCCCCGCACGCGTGGGCGCGACGCCCAGCTCGGCCGCCAGTCGGAGGCCGAACTCCTCCGAGCGGGCCGCCGAGACATCGGCCAGGGCGCCGGAGATCGCGTAGACGCCGTGGAACAGGTGCTGCGCCTTCTCCATGCCGAGCAGCGTCATGACCGCTCCGCCGCCCGCAGACTGCCCGGCGATCGTGACCCGGGCCGGGTCCCCGCCGAAGGCCGCGATGTTCTGCTGCACCCACTCCAGGGCGAGCAGCCAGTCCCGCACGCCGCGGTTCGACGGCGCGTCCTCGATCCAGCCGAAGCCGTCGAAGCCGAGCCGGTACGAGAGCGTCACGGTCACCACGCCGTCGCGGGTGAAGTTGCGGCCGTCGTACCAGGGGCTCGCCGGAGAGCCGGCGAAGTACCCGCCGCCGTGGATGTACACGAGCACGGGGAGTCCGGCGCCGGTCGCCACCTCAGGGCTCGGCGTGTAGACGTTCACGTTGAGCGTCGACTCCCCCGGCACGCTGGGCTCGGGGATCAGCGTCACGCCGGGGTCGCCCCGCTGCGCGGTGGGCCCGAACGCGGCGGCGTCGAACACGCCCTGCCACGGGGCCTTGGGCACGGGCGCCGCGAAGCGGAGCTCGCCCACCGGCGCCTCGGCGAACGGGATGCCGAGGAACGCCGCGGAGCGGAGGTTCCCGCGCGGGCCGGATCCGGGAGGGGTGGTGTCGCGCCAAAGTCCGCGCACACGCCCTGCGCTGGTCTGCACCTCGGGGTGATCGGCGGCGGCTTCGGCGGCGCCGAGGTCGGCGGTGGTCTGGGCGTTCTCCATCGGGAGTCCTTTCGTGGAGGGTGGCGCCGGGGCGGGGCTGATCGACCCGCCCCGGCAGGTGCTACTTGACGCTCCTGATCGGGGCGGTGACGAGCGCCGCGAGCACGGCGAACACCATCGCGAACACGAACAGCATGGGGTACCCGCCGAAGGATCCGATGATCACGGCGGCGATCGGGGCGCTGAGCGCCTGCGGGATGTTGGTGGCGACGTTGAGGATCCCGAGGTCCTTGCCGGCATCGCTGCCCTCGCTGGGGAGCACCTCGGTCATGAGGGCCGCGTCGACCGACATGTACAGGCCGAAGCCGATGCCGTTCACCACGCTCATGATGATCATCCCGGTCATGTTCGGCATCAGCAGCGGGAACGCGAGGCCGATCACCATCACGACGGTCGCGGCGTAGATGAACACCTTGCGGCGGCCCACCCTGTCGCTCCACCAGCCGGAGAGGGCGATCGCCGCCATGGTGGGGACCAGCGGGATCAGGGTCAGCGTGAGGGTCGCGCCCTGCGCCTCGGCCAGCGACATCCCGATGTAGTCGGTCAGCAGGTACAGCTGGTAGGCGGTGACGGCGAAGTAGCCGAGGATCAGCAGGAAGCGGGCCGCGAACGCCCAGGCGAAGTCGGGGTGCTTGCGGGGGTCGATCCAGAACCCGCGGAAGAACGCGCCCCACCGGAACGGCGCGACGGCGGCGTTCTTCGAGGACCAGTCCTTGTTGAGCACCACGAAGAGCACGGTGACCACGATCACGGCGATGCCGAAGACGGAGTAGCCGATGCCGATCTGCGCGCCGAGCGCGGCCGCGATCATGACGCCGACTGTCATGCCGAGCTGCGTGCCGAGCCCGATCATGGCGCTCGCGCCGCCGCGCTTGGCGCGCGGGAAGCGGTCGGCCGTGATCGTGGTGAGCGGCGCCTGCAGGAAGTTCAGGGCCACCTGGATCACCACCCAGAACACCGTGATCCAGAAGACGTCCTGGAGGGATCCCATGCCGAACAGCAGGATGCCTCCGACGAGCGCGCCCATGACCATCCACGGCGCACGGCGGCCGAAGCGGGACCGGGTGCGGTCGCTGAAGGCTCCGGCGAGAGGCTGCGCGAAGAGCGTGAAGACGAACGACGTCGTCGTGACGATCGCCAGGTTCTGCACCTTGTGCGCCGGGTCCAGCACCGCGATCTGCGAGGGCAGCAGGATCGCGATGAGCCCGCCGTAGGTCGCGAACAGCGTCAGCGAGGCGGCCAGCAGGCTGGGCAGCAGCCGCTTGGTCGCCGGCGGGCTCGCTGCGGGATCGCCGGCGGCAGGGGCCTCGGCGCGGATGAGTCCGGTCGGCGCGATCCCCGCGGCGGGATCGGGAGGGGTGATGGTCATGCTGGGCTCCTCATCGAGCAGTACGGGTGCGAACCTCAATACCAAACCATGTTTGGTTTCTGGATCCGGGACGATTGTCGCACTGAAACACGAACACCGCAAGGCTTTCAGGCTTCGAAAGCCATCGATTGTTCGTGTTTCGTGACGGCCGGATATTCTGGCCCCATGGCCAAACGGGGTGCGTACGCGAAGGGGGTCGTCAAGCGCGAGGAGATCCTCGAAGCGGCGCTCGACATCGTCGGCCGGCGCGGCTATCGCAACGCCTCGGTGCGCGAGATCGCCGATGCGGTGGGTCTCAGCCCCGCGGGACTCCTGCACTACTTCGGCACCAAGGAGGAGCTCTTCGTCGAGATCCTCCGCGCCCGCGACGTGCATGACACCGAGCAGTTCGACGACCTCGATTTCACGGAGTCGTTCCTCGAGGTGGTGCGGCACAACACCGAGGTGCCGGGGCTCGTGGAGCTCTACACGCGCCTCGCCGCCGAGGCCGCGGATCCCGACCACCCGGCCCGCGGGTTCTTCCTCGACCGCACCGAGGCCGTGCACGCGGCCGCCCGCGAGGCGCTCACCGCGGACCAGCGGGAGGGCCGGATCCGCGCCGATCTCGACGTCGAGTGGATCATCCGCGCCGGGCACGCCCTCGCCGACGGACTGCAGAACGCCTGGATCCTGGATCCTGGGATCGACATGGCCGCCGACATCGACCGGTTCTTCGCGCTCCTGCGGGCATGACGCCGGGAAACGGGGTCGTTGAGCGAGGCGAAGTCCCCTCGGGGTCGTTGAGCGAGCCGAAGGCGAGACGAAACGTCGCACCTCGCACAGCACCGCGTTTCGTCTCGCGCGGCCTGTGGCCGTGCTCGCTCAACGTCCCGTCGAGGTCGGGCGGCTACCCTGATCGGGTGACTGCCGACGCCCCCCTCGCCCGGACCGACTCCGGCCCCGTCCGGGGATTCTGGCGGGGCGAGCCCGGCACGCCGAAGGCCTCCGCCGCGTTCCTCGGGATCCCGTTCGCCGCGGCGCCCGTCGGCGAGCGGCGCTTCGCCGCCCCGCAGCCGCCCGAGCCCTGGACCGAGGTGCGCGACGCGACCGCGTTCGGGCCGACCGCGCAGCGCGGCGACAAGGGCGAGACGCTCATCCCCGAGCCCAGCATCCCCGGCGCCGCGACCCTGAACGTGAACGTGTTCACCCCGGCGCTCGAGGGATCCCGTCCCGTCATGGTGTGGATCCACGGCGGCGGGTACGTCGACGGCTCGCCCGCGAGCCCCTGGTACGACGGCGCCGCCTTCAACCGCGACGATGTGGTGACCGTCACCGTGTCGTACCGGCTCGGCTTCGACGGCTTCGGCCTGATGCCGGGCGCTCCCGCGAACCGCGGTGTCCTGGATTGGATCGCCGGGCTGGAGTGGGTGCAGCGCAACATCGCGGCGTTCGGCGGGGATCCGTCGCGCGTGACGATCGCGGGGCAGTCCGCCGGCGCGGGCGCGGTGCTGACCCTGCTCGGGCTCGAGCGCGCGCAGCACCTTTTCCACGCGGCGATGGCCTTCTCCCCGGCGCTCGCCGACATCGACCCGGCGCTGGCGTCGCGACGCACGCGCGCGCTCGGCGTGCTGCTCGGCTGCGCGCCGGATGCCGCCGGCTTCCGCACGGTGCCGGAGCGCACCCTGCAGCGCGCGCAGCCGAAGGCCGCCCTGCTCGGCGCGACGCGGCTGAAGGCGCTGCTCGCCCCGCTCGCCGACGGTCTGCCCTGGGGCCCCGTCGTCGACGGCGAGGTCGTGCCGCGCCCGGCCGTCGCGGCGCTGCAGGCGGGGATCGGCGCCGACAAGCCCCTGTTGCTCGGCGCGACTGACGACGAGTTCACCATGACCATGGACCGGGCGCCCCGCGTGCTGCGGTTCGTCCCCGCCGCGCTCGCGCTGACCCTGCTCTGCCGGGACCGGTCCGTGCGGCGCGCCTATCTCGCCGCGAACGGGCCGCAGCGGCGTCTCGGCACCCCGGCGCTGCTCGGACGATTCGTGACGGACCGGGTCTTCCGCTCGCTCGTGGTGCGGGCGGCGCAGGCGCGGGGCGACGCCCCCACCTGGGCCTACCGCTTCGCCTGGGTCTCCCCCGCGAAGGGCTGGTCGTGCCACTGCCTCGACGTGCCGTTCTGGTTCGACGTGCTCGACGATCCGTTCGTGGAGGGCCTGGCCGGTCCCACCCCGCCGCAGCACCTCGCCACGGAGATGCACGCCACCGCCGTCCGATTCGTCGAGGACGGCGATCCGGGCTGGCCGCAGTGGCGCACGGATCCTGGGCTCTCCCGCGTCTTCGGCGCCGGTCCCGCCGAGCCCGCCCTGTCGG
This sequence comes from Microbacterium sp. 13-71-7, assembly GCF_002257455.1. GTDB lineage: Bacteria > Actinomycetota > Actinomycetes > Actinomycetales > Microbacteriaceae > Microbacterium. The sequence continues at coordinate 3,874 of NZ_NCKN01000074.1, read as the reverse complement.
CGACCGCCTTCGACGGAGCCCTGCCCCTGGCGTGAGCCTGCTTCCCCCCGGTCGTTGAGCGGCGCAGGCGACCGAGACGAAACGCGGCGATCTCGCGAGAGCACCGCGTTTCGTCTCACTCGGCCTGCGGCCGTGTTCGCTCAACGACCCCGGGGAGCAGGGGCGACACGACGAACCCGCCGTCCGAGGGGAGCGGGACGGCGGGTTCGGGTCGATGCGGGCGTGCGCCCCGGGGCGGATCCGATCAGGCGATCGGGTCGAGCAGCGGGATCTCGTAGCGGTGCGGCGTGCCGAAGCGGTGCGCCGTGACCGAGACCGCCTGCTCGCGCAGGAAGGTCAGGATCTCCACGCGGCCCGCGGCGACCACCGGGTTCGCGTACAGCGCGAGGCTCGGCGAGCCGTTCACGGCGGCGGCGGTGTCGGCCGCGGCGGCGCCGATGAGGCGCACCCGTCCGTCACGCGCCGCGAGGCGCTGGGCGTGCGCGGCCCAGGTGGCGGCGTCCTCGGTCGCGACCGTGACGTCCTGCGTGCCGAGCCAGGTCGCCACGGCGCCCGGGAGCGCGGTCGCCGTGCTGACCGTGACGCGCGCGCGGGCGCGGCGTCCGGCCGCCACGACGCGCACGAGCTCGGCGATGCGGGAGCCCTCGAAGCGCACCGTCACCGGCACTGCCTGGTAGCGCAGCGCGTTCTGCTCGGTGGTGAGACCGGTCGCGTCGCGCACGACCCCGAACTCGTCGGCCCACGCGTCGATGTCGGTCGCCAGCGCACCGCGCAGCCACGCGATGTCGGCATCCGCGTCGCCCGCCGCGGCGAGCGCGCCCACCGCGCCGGTCGCGAGCGCGTCGAGCTCGCGCGTCGATGCGACAGGGGCGTCGGTCCACTCCGAGAGGCCCACGAGGTAGTTCGGGCCACCCGCCTTGGAACCGGCGCCGACGGCGGCCTTCTTCCAGCCGCCGAACGGCTGGCGCTGCACGATCGCCCCGGTGGTGCCGCGGTTGACGTAGACGTTGCCCGCCTGGATGGCGGCCAGCCACGTCTGGATCTCGTCCTCGTCGAGCGAGTGCAGGCCCGAGGTGAGGCCGTAGTCGATGTCGTTGACGACGTCGATCGCCTCCTCCAGGGAACCGGCGGTCATGATGCCCAGCACCGGGCCGAAGTACTCCACGCGGTGGAACTCGGATCCGCGCTTGACGCCGTCGCGGATGCCGGGACGCCACAGCTGTCCCGCGTCGTCCAGCTTCTCCGGCTTCAGCAGCCAGCTCTCGCCCGCGTGCAGCGTGGTGAGGGCGTCGAGCAGCTTGCCCTCGGCCGGGCCGATGAGCGGGCCGATGCGGTTCGAGCCGTTGCTCGGCTCGCCCACGTCGTAGGCGCGGACGGCGTCGACGAGCTGACGGCGGAACCGCTCGGAGCTCGCGGCGGATCCGACGAGCACGACGAGCGACGCCGCGGAGCACTTCTGGCCGGCGTGGCCGAACGCGGCGTACGCGACGTCCTTCGCGGCGAGGTCGAGGTCGGCGGAGGGCGTGACGATGATCGCGTTCTTGCCGCTCGTCTCGGCGAGCAGCGGCAGGTCCTGACGGAAGCCGCGGAACAGCTCGGCCGTCTCGTAGCCGCCGGTGAGGATGACGCGGCCCACGGCCGGATCGCTCACGAGCTTCGTACCCAGGTCGCGGCCGTCGAGCTGCACGTACTGCAGCACCTCGCGGGGCACGCCGGCCTCCCACAGCGCCTCGACCATGACCGCGCCGGAGCGGCGGGCCTGACGGGCGGGCTTGATGATGACCGGGGATCCGGTGGCGAGCGCCGAGAGGGTGGATCCGGCCGGGATCGCGACCGGGAAGTTCCACGGCGGCGTGACGACCGTCAGCCCGACCGGCTGCATGGTGGCGCCGTCGACGTGGGCGAGCTTCTTGGCGCTCTCGGCGTAGTAGTGCGCGAAGTCGATCGCCTCGGAGACCTCCGGGTCGCCCTGCTCGATGACCTTGCCGGCCTCGGATCCCATGACCTCGAGCAGCTCGGCGCGACGCGCCTCGAGCACGTCGCCGGCCTTGTGCAGGATCGCGGCACGCCCCTCGGCGCCGAGCGCGCGCCAGGCCTCGCCCGCGGCGACCGCGGTCGAGATCGCCGCGTCGACCTGCTCCGGCGTGGAGAGCGTGTTCGCCGCGACCGTCGCGTTGCCGAGCTCTGACTCCTTCATGCGCGCGCGGATCGCGTCGCCCCATGCTCGGTTCGCCGCGAGCGACGGGTCGGTGTCGGGGGCGTTCAGGAAGCCGTCGGTCGGACCCGGCTCGATCGGCGCCGTGCGGTCCTGCACGCGGTTGGTGCCGGGCACCTCGGTGGGCATGCTGCGCACGGAGGCGAGGAAGCGCTCCTTCTCGCGCTCGAAGAGCTTCGGATCCGCGTCGAGGTCGAAGACCGCGGACATGAAGTTCTCCTGCGACGCCCCCTCCTCGAGGCGGCGGATGAGGTACGCGATCGCGACGTCGAACTCGTCCGGGTGGACGACCGGCGTGTAGAGCAGCAGGGATCCGACCGTGCGCTTGACGACCTGCGCCTGGGCGGAGGCCATGCCGAGCAGCATCTCGAACTCGACGCCCTCGGTCACGCCGCGCTGGGACGCGAGCAGCCACGCCAGGGCGATGTCGAAGAGGTTGTGACCGGCGACGCCGATCCGCAGGTTGCCGATGTGCTCCGGCCGCAGCGCGTACTCGAGCACAGCCTTGTACGAGGCGTCGGACTGCTGCTTGGTCGACCAGGTCGCGAGCGGCCAGCCGTGCGACTCGGCGTCGACGGTCTCCATGGGCAGGTTGGCGCCCTTGACGACGCGCACCTTGATCGGCGCACCGCCGTCTGCCACGCGCTTCGCCGCCCACTCCTGCAGGCGGATCATGGCGCCGAGGGCGTCGGGCAGGTACGCCTGCAGGACGATGCCGGCCTCGAGGGTCTTGAACTCGGGGCGGTCCAGGATCGAGGTGAAGACCGCGATCGTGAGATCGAGGTCCTTGTACTCCTCCATGTCGAGGTTGATGAACTTCGCGGATCCATCGGGCATGCCCTTGCGCGCGATCCGGTACAGCGGCAGCAGCGCCTCGGCGGCGTCGGCGACGGCCGCGTCGAACGCCCACGGGCTGTGCGGGGCGACCGTGGAGGACACCTTGATCGAGACGTAGTCGACGTCGTCGCGCTCGAGGAGGCGGCGGGTGCCCTCCAGGCGGCGCGCGGCCTCCTCGCGGCCGAGGATCGCCTCGCCGAGCAGGTTGATGTTGAGCTTCACGCCCTGGGTCTCGCGGATGTGCGCGATCGACTTGCCGAGCTTCTCGTCGCGGGCGTCCACGATGAGGTGGCGCACCATCTGGCGCAGCACCGTGCGGGCGGCGGGGACGACCACGCCGGGGACCAGCCCCGCGGTCGCGCCGCCCAGGCCGATCGCGGCGCGCATCGGGGCCGGAAGGAAGCCCGGGGTCAGCGGCACGAGCTCCTTGAGCTTGGCGGCGGCGACCTTGAGGTCCTCCGGGCGCACGACGCCGTCCACGAAACCGACCGTGAAGTCGAGGCCGTGGGGGTCGCGCAGCACGCCGGCGAGGCGCTGGCCCGCGGCGTCGACGGGCACCTCGCGGCTCTCCACGAGCCACTTCCTGACGAGGGCGACGGCGTCGTCGGCGAGGGCGGAGAGATCGTCGATGCCGGCTGCGGTGCCGACAGGGCTTTCGTTGGCGGTCATGGTTCCTCGTGGGGTCGGTGCCGTGGCTGGGGGTTCGCGCACGCGCGCGGGGATGCTCACAGCATGGATCCGATCTCCCTGCAGGAAAAGCGATCATTTATGACGGATATCATTCGTTATTACCGATGTTTTGTGGGCCCCCGTCCCTTGACC
>NZ_NCKN01000412.1 GCF_002257455.1 Microbacterium sp. 13-71-7 | reverse complement strand
GCCGACTTCGCCAGGGCGCTGCCGTTCTCGGTGCCGATGGACTGGATGGCGGTCTCGAGCTACGGGGCGAGCACCAAGTCGAGCGGCGTCGTGCAGATCCGCAAGGACCTCGACACCGACCTGCACGGCAAGCACGTGCTCATCGTCGAGGACGTCATCGACTCGGGCCTGACGCTGAGCTGGCTGCTGGAGAACTTCGCCTCGCGCGGCGCGGAGTCGATCGAGGTGCTCGCGCTGCTGCGCAAGCCCGAGGCGGCCAAGGTCGTGATCGACTGCAAGTACGTCGGCTTCGACATCCCGCCGGAGTTCGTGGTCGGCTACGGCCTCGACTACGCCGAGCGCTACCGCAACCTGCGCGACGTCGCGGTGCTGGCGCCCCACGTGTACGCCTGACGAACCACGCGCCTTCTCTCCGTACGCCGTGGGCGAATCCCCAGGGGGGTGCTAAGGCTCTCGCGCTACGCTGATCTGATCATGGATGTCAAGAAGATCACGCGCAGCTGGCTCACGTATGTGGTGCTGATCGGTCTCTTCCTGGTCGGCGGGTTCCTGCTGATCTCGAACCTCGGATCCTCCTCGCAGGTGTCGACCAAGGATGGGCTGGACCTGCTCAAGGGCGGAACGGTCACCAAGGTCGTCAACACCGATGGCGACCAGCGCGTGGACATGACGCTGTCCAAGCCGTACAAGGGCGCGGACAGCGTGCAGTTCTACTACGTCCAGGCCCGCGCGGCCGAGGTGGTCAAGGCGATCGACGACGCCGCGCCCAAGGATGGCTACAACGACGCCGTGCCGAAGGCGAGCTGGTTCGACGGCTTCCTGTCGATCCTCATCCCCATGGTCCTGCTCGGCCTGCTCTTCTGGTGGCTGCTGTCCAGCGCCCAGGGCGGCAACAGCAAGATCATGCAGTTCGGCAAGTCCCGCGCGAAGCTCGTGAGCAAGGAGAACCCGACGGTCACCTTCGCCGATGTGGCGGGTGCCGACGAGGCCATCGAGGAGCTCCACGAGATCAAGGAGTTCCTGCAGGATCCGGGCAAGTTCCAGGCGATCGGCGCGCGGATCCCCAAGGGTGTCCTGCTGTACGGCCCTCCCGGAACCGGAAAGACCCTGCTCGCCCGCGCCGTCGCCGGCGAGGCCGGCGCCCCGTTCTACTCGATCTCCGGATCCGACTTCGTCGAGATGTTCGTCGGCGTGGGTGCGTCCCGCGTGCGCGACCTCTTCACGCAGGCCAAGGAGAACGCCCCCGCGATCATCTTCATCGACGAGATCGACGCCGTCGGCCGGCACCGCGGTGCGGGTCTCGGCGGCGGCAACGACGAGCGCGAGCAGACGCTGAACCAGATGCTCGTCGAGATGGACGGCTTCGACCCGAACGCGAACGTCATCGTGATCGCGGCGACGAACCGCCCCGACATCCTCGACCCC
>NZ_NCKN01000073.1 GCF_002257455.1 Microbacterium sp. 13-71-7 | reverse complement strand
CATGCTTGCCGAGTCGCACGTTCGTGGAGATCTGCACGCCGCCGCACACCACCGATCCCTGGGCGATGACGACGCACGTCCCGACCACTGCCGCTGGGTGCACCAGGGTCACCGGCCGCGCTCCCCAGGCTTCGACCTTCTCCGCGATGCGTGCCCGCACACCGGGCGAGCCGATGCCGACGACGTAGTGCATGCCGTCGAAAAGCTCTCGATTCGCGTCGATCCCTCCAAGGAGACGGATCTGGCGGTCGCGGAGCCGTTCGACGTGGATCTCGGCGGGAGCGTCGTCCACCACGCCGATGACATCCCAGACGGAGTCCCTGGTGACGGCGTTGATCGCCTCGATCACGTCGAGCGTCTCACGACCGAATCCACCGGCCCCGATGACGATGATGCCGTCAGCCATCGGTCTCACCGAATCTGGTCATCGTCGCCTGCCCCTCCGCCGAAATACCTTCCCGCGCGATCACCGAGCGGATCGTCGCGAGGATGATGCGCGCGTCGAGTCCCAGACTACGGTTCTCCACGTACTCGACGTCGAGGGCGAACTTGTCTTCCCAGCTGAGGGCGTTGCGGCCGCTCGCCTGGGCCAGGCCGGTGATTCCGGGGCGGACCTCGTGCCGCCGCGCCTGCTCCGGGGTGTACCGAGACAGGTACTCGACGAGGAGGGGGCGCGGACCGACCACGCTCATGTCGCCGCGGAGCACGTTCCACAGCGACGGCAGTTCGTCGAGGCTCGTCGCGCGCAGTGCACGCCCGAACGGCGTCAGACGCTGCGCGTCGCTGACGAGCCCGCGAGCCTCATCGATGTCGCGCATCGACCGGAACTTGCGCAGTCGGAAGATCCGTCCGTTCCTGCCCGGCCGGGGCTGCACGAACAGCACCGGCCGGCCGAGCCGGATCGCGACCAGCAGCGCGACGATCAGGAGCACCGGAGACAGGAGGACGAGCGCCACGACGGAGGCCACGATGTCCAGGAGGCGCTTGACGAAGTCGTAGGGTCTGGTGCCGTCTGTCACGGATCAGCGCCCACCGACGAAGGCGGTGATGCCGTCGACCACGCGAGCGCGCTGTCCATCGGTCAGCGCAGACCCGCTGGGCAGCGTGAGACCCGATTCGAACAGACGCTCCGAGGCGCCGTTGATGACGCCGCGATGATGGGCGAACACCGGCTGCTTGTGCATCGGCTTCCAGAGCGGCCTGCTCTCGATGTCGTCCTTCGCGAGCGCTGCGGACAGATCGGTCGGGGCCCAGCCGGTGCGCTTCTCGTCGATCAGGATCGATGTCAGCCACACGTTGTCGTGCTCGTCGCCCTCGGCGCCGAAGACCTCGACGCCGTCGACCGTCGCGAAGAGCTCCTTGTAGAGCTCCCGCATCTCACGACGGCGGGCGATCATCGCGTCGAGCCGGGACAGCTGCGCGCGACCGAGGGCGGCGAGCAGGTTGCTCATCCGGTAGTTGTACCCGACGTCGATGTGCTCGTAGTGCGCCACCGGCTGACGCGCCTGCGTCGCGAGGTACCGCACGCGCTGGGCGAGATCGGCGTCGTCGGTGAGCAGCATTCCGCCGCCCGAGGTCGTCATGATCTTGTTGCCGTTGAAGGAGACCACCGAAGCCCGGCCGAAGCTCCCCGCGGCGCGACCGGCGTGCGAGGCCCCCAGCGACTCCGCGGCGTCGGCCAGCACCGGCACGCCGAACTCCTCCGCGATCGCGAGGATCGCGGTGTAGTCCACGGCCTTGCCGAGAAGGTCGACGGGGACGATGGCGCCGACATGCTCACCCGCATCGCGCAACGTCGTCAGAGCCTCCCGCAGGAGAGCGGGATCCATGTTCCCGGTGTGCGGCTCGGCGTCGACGAAGTAGGGCTCGGCACCGGTGTAGACGATCGCGTTGGTGGTCGCGGCGAAGGTCATGGTCGAGGTCACGACGACATCTCCCGGCTTCACGCCCAGGGTCAGCAGTCCCAGGTGCAGCGCGGCGGTTCCGGAACTCAGCGCGACGCCGTGCCCGACCCCCAGCCGCTCCGCCAGTTCACGTTCGAACGCGTCGACGTCAGGGCCGAGGGGTGCGATCCAACCGGAACGGATCGCCGAGATGATCGACTGCTCTTCCAGCTCGGTCACGTCGGGAGACGACATGTAGATCCGGTCAGCCATTCGAAGGTGCCTCCTGGGGAACGCGCGTCGATCCGTTGACGACCTGATCGATCATGATCCGGTCCATCACGGCGGTGTCGTTGTTGCGCGGCTCCGCCTTCATCCGCGCTTCCCAGCCGGCCTTGTCGAGGCGCTCGGGGCTGATCGTGTCCGCGTGGGCGTGCGAGATCTGCGGGTGGAACGGACGCTCGAGGTTCTCGCGCGCCCCGACCAGCTCCTCGTGCAGCTTCTCGCCGTGGCGGAGCCCTGTGAAGACGATCTCGATGTCCTTGCCGGACATCGAGATCATGCGCTTGGCGACCTCGAGGATCGAGACGGGTTCGCCCATGTCCAGGATGAGGACCTCGCCTGCCCGGCCGATGCCCCCCGCCTGGATGACCAGCTGGCATGCCTCGGGGATCGTCATGAAGTACCGGGTCGCGTCCGGGTGCGTGACGGTGATCGGGCGCCCGTCGGCGATCAGGCGCTGGAAGGTCGGCAGCATGGATCCCCGGCTGCCGATCACATTCCCGAACCGCACCGAGAGGTACTGCATCCCGGTCTGCTCCCCCGCCCAGGCGGTGAGCTTCTCCGCGACGCGCTTGGAGTGACCGAGCACGCTCGTCGGGTTCGCGGCCTTGTCGGTGGAGATGTTGACGAAGTGGCTCACACCGACGCGACGCGCGGCCTGCAGCACGTTGAGCGAACCGAGGACGTTCGTCTTCCACGCCTCGTCGGGGTACTGCTCGAGCATCGGCAGGTGCTTGAGCGCGGCCGCGTGGAAGACGACCTCGGGACGGCGCTCGTCGAAGATGGCGTTCAGCACCGCGACATCGCGGATGTCGGCGAGCACGACCTCGTTCGAGTCGAGGAGCCCGTTGCCGGCCGTCCCGAGCTGAGCGGTCTGCAGACCGGTCTCGTCCCGGTCGAGCATGATCAGCTCGCTGGGGCCGAACTTCGCGAGCTGGCGGCAGAGCTCGGATCCGATCGATCCGCCCGCTCCCGTCACGAGAACGCGTTTGCCGGTGATGTAGCCGGCGATGAGCTCGACGTTGGTGTCGACCGGGTGCCGGCCGATGAGGTCTTCGATCTCGATGTCGCGGACGTCGACCGTGGCGTGTCCGTCCAGCATGTAGTCGGTGATCGTGGGCGTGACCGAGACGCTCATGCCGGCCGCGTCGGCCGCGTCGCTCAGCTCGCGCAGCAGCACGCTGTCGGCGTTGCCGAGTGCGATCACGAGCCTCGTCGCGCCCGTTCGAGCGGCGATCTCGGCGAGCTGCGCGCGACGCCCGAGCACGGGAACACCGCGCAGGCGGAGGTTCTTCTTCGCAGGGTCGTCGTCGATGAGCCCCACGGGGAGGATCGGCGAGCCGGGGTCGGTCGTGATGGTGTGCAGCAGCCGGTCGCCGAGATAGCCGGCACCCAGCACGAGGGTGCGCTCTGCGGTGCTCGAGGGCTTGCGCGAGCGCTCGATGGTCAGACGGGCGACATAGCGCACGCCGAACATGAGGAGGAGCACGAAGGGGCCTGCCAGCAGCACCGTCCCTCGCGGGAGGCCGATCAGGTTGCCGGACGGCACGATCACCGACGAGAGGATCAGGGTGATCCCCGCCACGACGAGGGCGAGGGTCCACACTTCGCTGAAGGAGCCGTACGGGTAGCGACCGCGGTACAGGGCGAGCGCGTAGCCGACGATCAGCTGGATCGCCGCGGCGGCCACTCCAAGGCCGAGCGTCGCGAGCCAGCCGGTGAGCGGCAGGGTGAAGTCGAGGCGCAGGCCGACGGCGAGGAACGTTCCGAGGATCCAGGCGAAGGCATCCAGCGCCGCGACCCAGCGTCGGCGCCGCTGCTGGGTCACCAGCGCGCGCGTCGTCGTCGCGATCTTGTCTCGGTTCCCACTCAGCACCGCAAATCCCCCCTCATCGTTTCCGCGAAGCATCGATGCGTAGACGCTTGTCGTCAGCAATCCCGAGGCGCGGAGCGGCGCTCCGTACCACTCCCCCTGCTCCTCCAGGATCTCATAGCTGGGAGAACGCCGAGTGACATTGTCCGGAAAGTGACGCTTCGCGTACGTCCTTCGTTCGCATTTCGCATGTTTTTGACAACGTCGTGAACCGCGGCCTCCCTCGGGAACACGCGCCGGAGCGGGATCCAGGCGCCCTGTCCTTCACCGAGGGGGAACCGCATCCACGCGTCAGCGGATCGAGGACACGGAGCGACTTTTTTGCCAGTGGCGGTGGCCCCTCGCGAGGATCACAATGGCGACATGAACACCCGACCCGTGGTGCCGTAGGGCTCGACCGAGCCGAGCCATGCACGCCCGCAACGGGCACGACGCACATCGTGCCACGGCAGCATCCGCCCCCGAGGGGGACGACCTCCTCGCGTCCCTCGAGAGCGGCTCCGCGCACGACAGCGGTTCCGCTCATCCGAGCGCATCGGCGGGGCACCCGCACCGGTACCGTCGACCGCTGCTGAAGAGCGCCCGCTTCTGGGTGCCGCTCGTGATCCTGCTCGTGCTGATCGGCCTCGCCATCGCGGGCTTCCTCGCGGCGAAGCAGCTGTACGGGCACGCCATGGCCGCCAAGGCCGACCTCGAGAAGGCGATCCCGCTCGTCGACACCGTCCAGCAGCAGATGATCGACGGCGACTCCGCCGCGGCCAAGGCCACGATCGCCCGGATCTCGCAGCTGACCGCGTCCGCCGAGAAGGAGACCACCGGCCAATTGTGGAAGAACGCCGAATGGGTGCCGGTGGCCGGGCCGAACCTGGTCGCGGCGCGCGTGGTCGCCGGATCCGTCAACGATCTCGTCACCCACGCGATCACGCCCCTCACCGCGATCGATCTCAAGGCGCTGATGCCGAAGGACGGCGCGATCGACGTCGCCAACCTCCAGAAGCTCGCCGCCACGATCGAGACCGCGAACGCGAGCGTCACCCGCATACGCACGAGTCTCGACAAGCTCGACCGGTCCGCCCTGATCGACCAGGTCGCCTCGGGCGTCGCCAAGCTCGACGCCGCCATGGCGAAGATCGAGCCGACGGTGACCCCGATCCACAACGCGCTCACGATCCTGCCCAAGGCCCTCGGCGCCGAGGGCCCGCAGCACTATCTGCTGATCTTCCAGAACAACGCGGAGTCTCGCGGCACGGGCGGCAACCCCGCCGCGATCGCGCTGCTGACCGCCGACAACGGCAGGGTCTCGATGACGCAGCAGGCCGGGTCGCAGGACTTCCACAACGGCCGCACGGATCCGATCATCCCGCTCGATCCCGAGACCGAGGCCCTGTACGGCACGAAGATCGGGCGCTACATCCAGGACTCCACCCTCTCCCCCGACTTCAGCGAGACGGCGCAGATCGTGCGGGCCTACTGGGCCGAGTCGTTCGGCACCCCGATCGACGCCGTCGCCTCGTTCGATCCGGTCGCGCTCAGCTACCTGCTGCGCGCCATCGGTCCTGTGACCATGCCCGCGCCGTTCGGCGAGACCCTCACCGCCGACAGCGCCGTGCCGCTGCTGCTCAACGAGGTCTATGCGAAGTACCCGGATCCCGCCGTGCAGGACCGGTTCTTCGCGGCGGCCGCCAAGAGCGTCTTCGACGCGATGCTCACCACGCACGCCGAGCCGAAGGCCCTGCTGACGGCGCTCGTCCAGGCCTCGAACGAGGGGCGCCTGATGTACTCCCCGAGCGACAAGGCGCAGGCCGACCTGCTGGCCGGCACGCCCGTGGGCGGCAACATGCCCGCAGACAACGCCAAGGCCACCGCCCTCGGCGTCTACATCGACGACATCACCGAGGGCAAGCTCGACTACTACATGCAGATGGGCATCTCGGCGTGGAGCGGCCAGTGCCAGAAGAACGACCCGGTGCTGTTCACGACCACGGTCACGCTGCAGAACACGCTGGATCCGGCAGTGATCCCGAGCCTGCCCGTGTACATCGCCCCAGGGCGCTTCTTCCCGAAAGGCGATGTCTCGACCGACATGTACCTCTACGGCCCGGTCGGGTCCACCCTGACCGGCGTGACGATCAACGGCCAGCCGGTGGGCGTCCCCGGGCTGACGCACCTGGGCCGCGGCGCGGTCAAGGTGAACGTGAACACGTCGCCCGGGCAGACCGCGACCATCGTGGCGTCCTTCAACGCACCGGCCGGGACCTACGGCGCGCTCGAAGTCCGCCAGACGCCGATGGTCAAGCCGACCCCCGTCACGATCGACACCCCGGGGTGCGTGCCGGGGAAGAAATAGGAGAGGGATCTCCGGATCGCTCGCGCGCCGGCTAGGACGTCGGCGGAGGATCCACCGGAAGCGGCGGGGTGGTCACCGGATCGCTCGGCGGCGTCGGCGTCGTCGACGACTCGGGCGCGGGCGGTGCGGTCGGCTCCGTGGTGGTGCCGCCCGAGGTTCCCCCGCTGCCGCCCGATCCGCCGGATCCGCCGGATCCGCCGGATCCGCTCGATTCCGCCTCCGCGACGGCGCGCGCCTGGTCCGTGACGAGTGCGGCGAGCGCATTGCGCCAGGCGTCCATCGCGGCGAACGGCGTCGGACCGAACGGATCCGATGCAGCGGCGGCAGCTGCGGCGTCGGTGACCGCGGTGCGGAACGGCTCCGCCGCGTCGGCGTTCGCGGCGACGGCGGCCACCGCGAACGCCGGGAGCGACTGCCGGAAGGTCGTGATCGCGCTGCGGAATCCCGCACTCGCGGCGCTGAGCGACACGTTCGCCGCGGCGACGTCGCGCTCGAGCTGGTCCAGAGAGGGGTTGGTCGCGTTCTTGCCGGCCGGCTTGGGCACCTTCACCGCGGAGATCGCGGCGACGTACGCCTGGCGCGCGGCGTCCGCCGCGAGCCGCGCCGACTCGTCGCTGTACCCGGCCATCGCCGCCAGCGGCGTCTTGAATGAATCCGCACTCGCCTGCGCGGCCGTCACGGCGGCGGCGAGCGCATCGACCGATCCGTCGACCTTCGCCACGCGGTCCGGATCGACCGTCGCGGTCGGAGACGCCTGCACGGCCACCGGGGCGGAGGCCACGGGCGACGCCAGCGCCCACCCGGCGCCCGCCGCGGTGATGACGAGCCCGATGGCCATCGCGATCAGCTGCGGACGGGCGAAGCCGTAGGACTGCGCGTGCTGCGGCTCGGGCCGAGCGGGCGCGGGAGCGGGGAACGCATGCGTGAACGGGTGCGCCTCGGTCGCGGCCTCGTCGAACAGGTGCCCTTCGGCGGTGTCGACGAGAAGGGTCGCGGGAGTCAGCCGCAGGTCGTCGTCGATCGGCGCGGGAAGCTTCGCCGGACGCGATGGCGTCGGCGTCGGATCCGCGAACAGGACGCCCACGTCGTCGTGCCGGCCCGCACCGGGGTTCTCGTCCTCGTCGTGCGGGAACAACGAGGAGAGGTCGAAGTCGCGCCCGTCGTCGGGCTGCAGACGATCGGCGCCCGCAGTCCCTGCGGCGTCGGCCCCGTCCCGGGGCAGGTCCTCATCCGGCATCCGTCCCCGCCTTCCCACGTCGATGCGGTACTCGACTCTATCGACAAAGCGGTCGGCTCCCGGGTCGTGTCGCCTGCCGATCCCCCGGTTGCGTGGTGCGCTCGCCGGGCGGGCGCTAGGGCCGCCCCATCCCGAGATACGTCCATCCCGCCGCACGCCACGCCACCGGATCCAGGCAGTTGCGCCCGTCGACGATGACCCGCCCGGCCGCCAGGCTCGCGGCATGCGCGGGATCCAGCTCGCGGCGGTACAGATCCCACTCCGTGACCAGCACGAGCGCCTCCGCCTTGCGGATCGCCTCATCGCGGTCCGCCTTGTACTTGAGCTGCGGGTGCAGTCGCTTCGCGTTCGGGATCGCCTCGGGATCCGTCACCGTCACCTTCGCCCCGAGCCCGCGCAGCCGGGTCGCGACCTCGAGCGCCGGGGAGTCGCGGACGTCGTCGCTGTGCGGCTTGAACGCGGCGCCGAGCATCGTGATCCGCCGCCCCACGACGTTGCCGCCGAACGCGTCGACGACCAGCCGCACCGCGTGCTCGCGCCGGCGCAGATTGATCGCGTCGACCTCGCGGAGGAAGCCCACGGATGCGCCGCGGCCGAGCTCCTCCGCCCGTGCGGCGAACGCCCTGATGTCCTTGGGCAGGCAGCCGCCGCCGAACCCGATCCCGGCGCCGAGGAACCGCCTGCCGATCCTCTCGTCATGGCCGATCGCGTCCGCGAGCAGGGTGACGTCGGCGCCGGAGGCCTCGGCGATCTCGGCCATCGCGTTGATGAACGAGATCTTCGTGGCGAGGAAGGCGTTCGCGGCGCCCTTCACGAGCTCGGCCGTGGCGAGGTCGGTCGCGAGGAACGGGCTGCCGGCGGCGATCGCGTCGGAGTACGCCTCGCTCAGCACCTCCGTGGCGCGCGCGCCGGCCTCGTCCGCCGCAGCCCCCACCACGAGGCGGTCCGGGCGGAGCGTGTCGTGCACCGCCCAGCCCTCGCGGAGGAACTCGGGGTTCCAGACCAGGGTGGCGCCGGTGCGCTCCACGGCGCCGGCGAGCGCGGCAGCGGTTCCGACCGGCACGGTGGACTTGCCTGCCACCACGTCGCCGGGGCGCAGCTGCGGGAGCAGCGCATCGAGCGCCGCGCGCACGTAGCGCAGGTCCGCGGCCGACGAATCCGCCTGCTGCGGGGTGCCCACGGCGAGGAAGTGCACCTGCGCGCCGCGCGCATCGGCGATGTCCGAGGAGAAGGTCAGGCGCCCGCTCTCGACGCCGCCGGCCAGCAGCTCGTCCAGCCCCGGTTCGAAGAACGGCGCGCGCCCCTCGGCGAGCGCGGCGACCTTGCCGGGATCCGTGTCGATCCCGACCACCTCGTGGCCGATCGACGCCATGGCCGCCGCGTGCACGGCCCCGAGATACCCGCAGCCGATCACAGACATCCGCATGACGAGAGTTCACCGCTGCCGCCTCTCCCGCGTGCGGCTTCGAGGCGACGGCAGGGTGACGTGCGGATGAACGATCGGCTCGCGGCACGACGATCCGCCGCACGGCGGACCCGCGGGACAGCCTATTTCGGCGTCGCGGTGACCAGGATCGGCAGGTGGTCCGACTCCCCCTGCGGCAGCGTCCGCACGGACTCGACGATGAACCCGGAGGCGGCGGCGAAGTCGTAGAAACCGCGGAAGACCCGGTAGCGCGTATACGTGTGCTGGTCGCTCATCACGAGCTCGTAGCCGACATCGCGCATGTGCTCGCTGAGCCGCTCCTTGAAGACGGGGTAGTTGAAGTCGCCCACGATGAGCTGCGGCAGCCCCCAGCCGAGTTCCGAGAGCTCCGACAGGGCCGCACGGATCTGGTCCCGTCGCAGCGCGTTGCGCGCGGTCAGCGGCGCCGCGTGCAATGAGGCGACGAGGAAGTCGCGGCCGGCGTCGATGTCGCGCAGTCGCACGCCGAGGAGGCGCTCGTGCGCGGGGCGGAGCACATGATCGTGCAGCGACTTCTTGACCGACACCGCCGCCATGTCGACGAGCCGGAAGGCGCTGGAGCGGTAGTAGATGGCGAGCCCCAGCCGATTGCGCTGCGTGGTGTGCGCGAGCACCAGACCTCCGGCGCGCTCCGGCAGGGAGGCGGTGTCGCCCTCCTGCAGGCACAGCACGTCGGGGTCATGGGCGTCGACGAGGTCGTCGAGCTCATGCGCCGCCCTGTGCTTGCGCAGGTTGTAGGAGATGATCCGCACGCCTCCCACGCTACTCGCGCGCACTCCCCGTACCCTGGGCGAGCGCACGGTATTCACCCGGTGTTACGGATCCGCCGACGTCGGATCACCTCGCGGTACCGGTTCCCCACCGGAGGCCGAGCAGGCCGGGGCCGAAGCCGTGCCGGACGGCGTGCGCGATCCGGCCTCGGAGAGCCGCGGGGCCGGAATACTCCTCGCCGGACTCGGTCTCGACGTACTCCTCGCACCAGTCCGGCTCCGCTCCCTCGGGGAAGATGACCCGGATGACCGTCTCCTTCGCGCGTCTCGCCGTCGCGTGCCAGGCGCTCCGTCGAGGCGGATATCCGGGCGGCAGCTCCTCGGCGAACAGCAGGGTGAAGGTCTCGCCGGCCGCGGCGGGCTCGTCCAGCGCGATGACGATCCCGGAGAGCAGTCGACCGGGGTGCTGGTACGCCCGGTCGAGCCGGCCGCCGACGACGTCGAGGATCTCGCTCATCGCGTCCGTCTCCTCCGGGGCGACGTCGATCAGCGGGATCTCCGTCACGATCCCGCGCGTCACCTGGATCACGCACTGGAACTCGGTGCGGTGCACCGTCCCGTCGGGGCGCGTGAAGACGGTCATGTGCGTCGAGAGGTCACGGATCGCGAGCTGCGGCGCGGCGTTCAGCGCGGCGAACGTCTCCTCGGTCTCGCGGCGCTCGCGCTCCTCGTCGAAGGGCACGCTCGGCGCGGCCAGCGTCCCGAGCCGCGCGGCCGGCGGGATCCGGTCCATCAGAGACCCCTGGTCCAGACCGAGCATCCGCTCCAGGTCCTCCACCGCGCTCAGCGAGGCGGCGCCGGCGGGAAGCCTGTCGCCGGATCGCCAGTAGCTGAGGGTCGTCAACGAGACGCGATTGCCGTGCGCGAGGAGGCGCTTGTGCACGGCGCTCAGAGACAGTCCGCTGTCCGCGACGGCACGGCGCAGCGCGAGGGCGAAATCCTGTGGCCGACCCTCGGGTTCCACCATCACAGTCCCCCTCGTCGCCTGTGAAGAGCCGACACGTAGATTCAGCATACGGTTCACGCGCGTGGTACCCGAGGAGCGTCGGAGGTCGGCGCTGGGGAGACCGGCCCGCTCCTTCCACGCCGGGGCCGATGCTTGGGGACGGCGGCCCCCGCCCGGGGAGGATCGGGGGCCGCCGCAGGGCGGGACACCATCCCCGGCGGGCTTCCCGAACGCCTCTCAGTCGTCGTCGCGGTCGCGGCGGTTGCGGGTCTGCTCCGCACGCGCGGCGAGCAGCTCGTCGGCGGGGTAGCCCACCTCGGTGAGCGTCAGACCGCGCGCGGCGAGCACCTTGAACGCGCTCGTCCGGGTGAGCTCATCGCGGAGGCGTGCGAGGTCGGCCACCTCGAGGCGCCCCTCCCCCACCGCCGCGCACGCGCCCACGAGCGCGCGCACCATGCTGTGGCAGAACGCGTCGGCCTTCACCTCGGCCACGAGCACGCCCGTCGCGTCCCGCGTCCACCGGTAGTCGAGCAGCGTGCGGATCGTGGTGGCCTCCTCGCGCGGCTTGCAGTACGCGGCGAAGTCGTGCAGGCCGATGAGGGTCTGCGCCGCGGCGTCCATCGCTGCCTCGTCGAGGGATCCGCGGATGGTCGTGGTGTCGTGCCGCAGCAGCGGATCGTAGCCGGCGCGCGCATCCGCGAGGCGGTAGCGATAGCGGCGCCACACCGCCGAGAACCGGGCGTCGAAGCCCTCGGGGGCCGATGACGTGCGCGACACCGTGACGTCGGGATACTGGCCGAGCACTCCGCGGATCCGCGAGGCGAGCGAACCGGCCGGATCCGACGCCGCCCGCCCGTTGCGGGTGACGACGCGCGCCCACTGCTGCTCGTCGAGGTCGACGTGCGCGACCTGCCCCGTGGCGTGCACGCCCGCGTCGGTGCGGCCCGCGACCACGAGCCGAGGATCGGCCCCCGCCGCGGCGTCGCCCCCGGCCGAAGGGCCGACGATGCGCGCGAGCGCCTGCTCGATCGTGCCCTGCACGGTGCGCAGCCCCGGTTGCTTCGCCCAGCCCCGGAAATGGGTGCCGTCATAGGCGATGTCGAGACGGATGCGCACGGATCCAGGGTACCCGGGGCCGTCAGGGCCCTGCCGCGGGGCCCTGCCGCAGACCTGCGGGCGAGGGCCGGTGGTCCGCTCCCCCGCGCCCTGGGAAGGCGGGGAAGGCCCCGAAACCAGCCCTGACACCCAGTGCCGTTTCATGCGACACTGAATCGCAAGCGACGCGGCGCCCGACCGCACGCGACCGAGATCGAAGGAGATCCCATGGTCAGCAGCATCCACCCCCAGGTCGAGATCCCCGCGGTACCGATCCACGAGTACCTCTTCGGCGACATCTCGGAGCACGACCTCGACCGGGTCGCGCTCGTGGACGGCATGTCCGGGGCCGAGACCACGTACCGCCAGCTGATCGGACAGATCGACCTCTTCGCGGGCGCCCTCGCCGCGCGCGGCATCGGCGTCGGCGACGCGGTCGGGCTCCTCTGCCCGAACGTCCCGGCGTTCGCGACCGTGTTCCACGGGATCCTGCGCTCCGGCGCCACGGCGACCACGATCAACGCGCTCTACACCGCGGACGAGATCGCGAACCAGCTGCGCGACGCCTCCGCGTTCTGGCTCATCACGGTCAGCCCGCTGCTGCCGCAGGCGGAGGCCGCCGCCGCCGAGCTGGGCCTGCCCGCCGACCAGCTCATCGTCCTGGACGGCGCCGAGGGGCATCCTTCCCTGCGCGACCTGCTCTCCGAAGGGCGCCACGCCCCCGCGGTCACCTTCGACCCCGCCACGCACGTCGCCGTGCTCCCCTACTCCTCCGGCACGACCGGTCGCCCCAAGGGCGTGATGCTCACGCACCGCAACCTCGTCGCGAACGTCGCGCAGAGCACCGTCTCGATCGACCTGAAGGACGAGGACCGGATCCTCGCCGTCCTGCCGTTCTTCCACATCTACGGCATGACGGTGCTGCTCAACCTCGCCGTGCGGCTGCGGGCCACGCTCGTGACGATGCCGAAGTTCGATCTGGTCGAGTTCCTGCGGATCATCGCCGAGCAGCGCACGAGCTGGCTCTTCATCGCACCGCCGATCGCGGTCGCGCTCGCCAAGCACCCGCTCGTCGCGCAGTACGACATGAGCGCGGTCAAGGTCGTCTTCTCGGGTGCAGCCCCGCTCGACGGCGCCCTCGCGCACGCGGTCGCGGAGCGCCTGGACTGCATCGTACGGCAGGGCTACGGCATGACCGAGACCAGCCCCGTCACGCACACGATCCCCGTCGAGCGCGACGACATCGACCTCTCCTCGGTCGGGCTGCTGATCCCCAACACCGAGGCGCGGCTGCTCGCCGAGGACGGATCCGACGTCGTCGTTCCCGCCGAGGGCGCGAGCGAGCCAGGGGAACTGCTCATCCGCGGACCGCAGGTCATGAAGGGCTACCTCAACCGCCCCGACGCGACCGCCGACATGCTGGACGCGGACGGCTGGCTGCACACCGGCGACGTCGCGACCGTGACGGCCGGCGGGGTGTTCCGGATCGTGGACCGCCTGAAGGAGCTCATCAAGTACAAGGGCTACCAGGTCGCGCCCGCCGTGCTGGAGGCCGTGCTGCTCGAGCACCCCGCGATCGCCGACGCCGCCGTGATCGGCGTCCTGGACGAGGACGGCCAGGAGGTGCCGAAGGCGTTCGTGGTGCTGCAGCCGGGCGCGGAGCTGGACGCCGAGGGCGTGAAGTCGCACGTCGCCGCCCACGTCGCACCGCACGAGAAGGTGCGCCTGGTGGAGTTCATCGACGTGATCCCGAAGTCGAGCTCGGGCAAGATCCTGCGCAAGGATCTCCGCGCCCGCGCCTGAGCGGGTCCGCGCCCGCGCCTGGGCCTGGGCCTGGGCGGATCCGCGAGACACCACTTTCTATGTGAGACACCGCACCAGACGTGGTGTCTCACACGGAATCAGGTGTCTCGCGAGGTGTCGGCCGTGGCCGTCGCCGCCTTGGGCATGTGCCGGAAGACGATGTAGTGGTACAGCACGAAGCGCACCAGCACGATCACCGCGATGCTGCCGAGGTTGATCAGGTTGACCATCGCCGGCCCCGGTGCGCGGCCGGTCATGCCCTCGACCACGTCGGCGCCGAGCCAG
Source organism: Microbacterium sp. 13-71-7 (assembly GCF_002257455.1). Taxonomy (GTDB): domain Bacteria; phylum Actinomycetota; class Actinomycetes; order Actinomycetales; family Microbacteriaceae; genus Microbacterium. Next base: position 2,732 of record NZ_NCKN01000073.1, on the reverse strand, counting down.
ACGATGCCCGCGCCGAGCACGGTGCAGACCAGGTTGACCGCGAGGAACAGCACGATCTCCGCGACGCGTCCGCGCCGGTCGCGCCCGCGGAACGCCCACTCGCGGTTGCCGATGTACGCGTTCACCAGGGCGACCAGGCTCGCGGCGATCTTGCCGACGACGAGATCCCACCCGAAGGCGTAGACGAAGAGGTTGAACGCGCCGACCTCGATGAGGGTGCTGATGCCGCCGACGATCAGGAAGCGGGTGCCGACTCCCGCCAGACGGCGCAACCGGGAGCGGCGATCCATAGCCCTACTAGAATACCCGGGGGACGGTGCGGCCCACGACGCCTGGCGTGAACGGGTGGATCCCCGCTCCCTCCTCCGCGAAGACTCCGCCGGTGCCGCCGTGGCTCCGACGGGTCCCGCTCCGGCCCGCACGGGCCCTCCATGAGAAGGCTCGAGGTTCGAGTGCAGTACGCCCATCTGGCCGTCGTGATGCCGGCCTACAACGAGGCCGAGGGCATCGGCGGCTTCATCGATGAGATCCGCGCCGCCGTCGCCCCGCTGGCGGAGCGCGTGACCTTCGTCGTCGCCGACGACCGCTCCACCGACGGCACGGCCGGCGCCCTGTCCGGGGTCGACGACATCGACGTGCAGACCCAGCCGGCCAACCGCGGCCACGGCCCCACCGCCCTCGCCGCATACCGCGGCGGGCTCGCGCTCTCCCCCGACGCGATCGTGCACGTCGACGGCGACGGGCAGTTCCTCGGATCCGAGATCGCGTCGACCGTGCGCGCTCTCGGCCGCACGGGCGCGGACGTCGTGCACGGCGTGCGCCACTCCCGCACCGACGCCTGGTACCGCCGCCTGCTCACCGCGGGCGTGCGCCTGCTCACCGCCGTCGTCGTCGGACGCGGCGTGCCCGACGTGAACACCCCGCTGCGCGCGTACCGCCCCGAGGCGCTGCAGGTCCTCGTGAACGCCGTGCCCTCCGATGCGCTCGTGCCGCATGTGCACTTCTCGCTCGCCGAGGTCCGCGCCGGGTTCTCGGTGCGCTATCTGCGCGTGCGCAGCATCCCGCGCCGCGGCGCATCGAGCACCGGCACGATGTGGGGCAAGGTCGCACGCCCGTCGCTGCCGCCCAAGAAGCTCGTGCTCTTCGCGCTCAGCGCGCTGCGCGAGGCCTGGATGTGGTCGCTGCGCCCCGGGGCGCCGCTGCGGGCGCTCGAGTTCGAGGGCCCCGGATCCGCATGACGCGACGCCTCTCCGGAATCGCATTCTGGATCCTGCTCGGGCTGCTGATCGTCGCGAACGCGATCGTGATGTGGCACAGCCTGACCGTGCTGCGATTCTGGGAGGACGAGGCCTTCAACCTCACCGTGCCACGCAACCTCGTGGCCGGGCTCGGCTATGCGAGCGACGGCGCGCTGTCCGGGTCGACCCTGACGCCGTTCGACCCGCGGATCTCCACCGGACCGGTCGTGCTGCTGCCGGTCGCCGGGGTGCTCGCGCTGGGCGTGGATCCGGTGATCGGCGCCCGGCTCGTGCCGCTCGCCTTCTGGGTGCTGCTGCTGATCGGACTCGGCGTGCTGGGACGGCGCCTCGCGGGCCGGTTCGGCGCACTCGTCGCCGTCGCGCTCCCGCTCGCGTTCAACACGGCCGACAGCGTCTCTCCGATCCAGGGCCCGGCGGATCTGCTCGGGGAGATCGCCGCGGCGGCGCTCATCGTGTGGGCGCTGATCGTACTGCCGCGCCGCGCCTGGCTCGCGGGACTGCTGCTCGGGCTGGCCGTGCAGGCCAAGCTCATCGCCCTGCTCGCCCTGCCCGCGTTCGCCGTCGCCCTGTTCCTGCTCGCCCCCGCCGCACCGTTTCGGCGGAGGCTCGGCACGACCCTGCGTCGCGCGATCGCGCCGCTCGCGTTCGTGGCCGCCCCCACCGTGCTGATGGAGCTGATCGCGCTCCTCTCGCTCGGCCTCACCGGCTACGCCCGCCACGTGCGCGCGCTGGGCGGCTTCCTGCTGAGCGGCGGCCAGCACATCGAGCCGACCACGGTGCCGCAGAAGCTCGGCACGCTGGCCGGATCCTGGTTCGTGCCGTGGTGGCTCGTCGCCCTCGCCGTCCTGCTCGCCGCCGTCGTGGTGGCGTGGGCCGCGCTGCCCGGCCGAGGTGCGGGTGCGGAACGCGATGCGCGGCGCCTCTCGTCGGACGCGGATCCGCAGGCGTCCGGATCCCTTGCACGGCCGGGCCGGTCCCGTTGGTGGGAGCGGGATGCGCAGCTGCTCGCGATCGGGTTCGGATCCGCTGTGGGCCTTCTCGCCTTCGTGGGCTGGTGGTCGCAGGCCGCTCAGCTGCCGCTGTGGGTGCGTCATCCCGCGGTGGGCGTGTTCGCGTTCGCTCCGCTCCTCGCCGCGATCGCGGTGCGCGCCGTCGTGGCACTGTGGCGACGGCGCGGGTCGCGCGGAGCACGCGGCCTCATGCGCGCGACGGCTGTCGCCGCCGCCCTCGCGCTGGCCGCCGTGGTGTCCGGCGGCGTGGTCGGAGACACCCTGCGCACGACCCGGACGCCCGCCGAGACGCTGGCCCAGCAGCGGGCCGCGGTCGCGCCGCTCGCGGCGTGGGTGCGCGACAACGACGTGGACTGGCTCGCCGCGAAGCCCTGGGGCGGGCCGGTGTCGTCCGTCGTGCTCACCGGCGCGCACCTCGGGCTGTTCGACGCCCCCGCGATGCGCCATACCCCCACCCTGGGCT
>NZ_NCKN01000411.1 GCF_002257455.1 Microbacterium sp. 13-71-7 | reverse complement strand
CGCAGATCAGGACGACGGGCAGCACGTGCTCGCGGCGCAGCCCTTGGCGCAGCACGTACACGTTCTGCGCGCCGACGGCGATGATGAGCGAGAACATGAGGCCGAGGCCGGAGAGGAGGATGAGCACGGATCGAGAATAGGGTCGAGTCTCGATTCAGCACCAGCGAAGATTCCTTAAGCCAGATTAGAATCGCTCATGTGCAGGTGGATCCGGAATCCGCGCGCACCGTGGCCGCGGTGCTCGATGAGGGAAGCTTCGACGCGGCCGCCCGACGACTCCTGGTGACCCCGTCGGCCGTGAGCCAGCGGATCAAGACGCTGGAGCAGCAGCTCGGCCGGATCCTGCTGGTGCGCAGCAAGCCCGCGCGGGCGACCGAGGCGGGGGAGGCCGTCGCCCGGTTCGGCCGTCAGATCGCCCTCCTGGAGCGCGATGCGATCGCCGGGTTCGGCCTGTCCGCGGAGGGCGAGGGCGCGCGCATCAGGATCCCTCTCGCCGTCAACGCCGACTCGATGGCGACCTGGTTCCTGGCACCGCTGGCCCGGCTCTCCGAGCAGTACGACGTCGAGTTCGACCTGCATCGCGACGACCAGAACTTCACCGCGAGGCTGCTCGAATCGGGCACCGTGATGGCGGCGGTGACGAGCGAGTCGGAGCCGGTCGGCGGGTGCAGGGTCGAGGCGCTCGGCTCGCTGCGCTACGTGGCGGCGGCGTCTCCGGGCTTCGCGCGGCGCTGGTTCCCCGACGGGGTGACGCCGGAGGCGCTGGCGCGGGCGCCGTTCGTGGACTTCGACCGCCGGGATCTGCTGCAGCAGGACTGGCTGCGCGAGCGCGGAGTGGATCCGTGGCCCGTGCCGCGGCATCACGTGCCCGCCTCGGCGGATTTCTCCGTCGCCGTGGAGCTCGGCCTGGGGTGGGCGCTGCTCCCGGTCCCGCATGCGCAGGAGGGCCTCGCCGACGGGCGCCTCGTGCGGCTCGATGACGAGGAGTTCTCCTCGCCGCTGTTCTGGCAGCAGTGGAATCTGCGCTCCGAGCTGCTGGACGCGATCGCGGCGGAGATCCGCGCCGAGGCCGATCGCGTGCTGCACTGACGGCGAGCGGGCGCATCGCGAGCCCTCGCTGAGGGCGCGCTCCTCGCGAGAAACCAGATCCAGCGCGAGACAGCACGCCGGAGATGGTGTCTCGTGTTGGATGTGGTTTCCCACGGACCCGTGGCGTCGCGTCGGCGGCGCACCCTAGGGTCGAGTCATGGCATCCGAGCGCATCACTCTGACCGTTCACGGCCCCGACGGCGACCGGACTCTGGACCTGTCCAGCCCTAACCGCGCGATCTGGCCGGCCGCGGAGGGCGGCCCCATCACGAAGGGCGAGCTCGCGGACTACGTGCAGACGGTGTCGACGCCGTTCCTCGCCTCCACCGGCGACAGGCCC
>NZ_NCKN01000410.1 GCF_002257455.1 Microbacterium sp. 13-71-7 | reverse complement strand
GTTCACTGTGGCGCAGCGCTGGGGAGTGCTGCGCCCGCTGGAGGTGCAGGGGGGTCATCGTTCTGGTTCGGGACCAGGGCGATGAACTCTTCTCCATACCTCCGACTCAGCCGTTGCGAAGGCGACCACTGGTAGCGTCGCGTGACGGCCGGCGAGGGGAGACACGTGACGGACGATCACACCCTCGGGCTGACGCTGAGCGGCGGCGGCGCGTACGGCGCCGCACAGGCCGGAGTGCTGCAGGTGCTCGCCGAACGCGGCATCCGGCCCGGAATCGTCGCCGGGACGAGCGCGGGCGCGCTCCTCGGCGCCGCCTACGCCGCGGGATTCGGAGCCGACGCGATCGAGCGCGCGGTGCGCGGCTTCCGCTGGGGCGCGATCGCCCGCTGGTCCCTGCGTCCGCGCTGGGGTCTGCTCGACACGCACGCGGTCACCGACGCGATCCGCCGCATCCTCGGCCACGACCCGCTGATCGAGGACCTGCCGCGACGCTTCGGCGCCTACGCGACGGATCTGCGCACGCGCCGCGGCGTGATCCTCGACCGCGGACCGCTCAGCACGGCCCTCCGCGCGTCCGTCGCCGTGCCCGGTGTGCTGCCCCCGGTCCGCCGCGACGGCGCCCTGCTCGCCGACGGCGGCATGGTCGACAACGTCCCGGACTCCGTGACCCGCGCGCTCGGCGCGGAGCGCACGATCGTCGTCCGCCTGCACGCCAAGTGGGAGAACGTGCGGATGATGCGCACGGTCACCGCCACCGCCGACCTCGTCGCCGACCCGACGGTGATCCTCATCCAGCCCGAGATGGAGCGCATGGCGCAGTGGGTGATGAAGGACGTGCCGCGGCTCATCGCAGAGGGGCGTCGGGCGGCCGAGGAGGCCCTGGACGCCGCGGATCGCGACGGACGCCTCCTCTCCATCGCCTAGGAGCCGACTCGTCCGCCGCCCGGGAGCCCTTGAGGGTGCTTTCGAGGTGGATGCACAGGCGCCCATGCCCGTTCCCGCATATGCGAGCGCGTAGCGTGGGAGCCAGCGATCGGCGTCCGCCCTTGGCTCCAGCTCCGGCCTTCTGCCGGAACCAGGGAAGGCGCTCATCGATGACATCCGTACAGACTGAAATCCCCTCGCGTCTGGGTCCCGTGCGACAGACCTACGCCCGCAAGGAGGACTTCCCGCACGTCGCCCGTGCTTTCGTCGAGGTGTCGCGCGTCGTCCGCGAAATGGGACTGATGCAGCGCACCCCGCGGTTCTACATCCTCGTCGCCACGGCGATCGCGATCGCGTTCGGCGGAGCCATCGCGGGATTCGTCCTCCTGGGCGACAGCTGGTTCCAGCTACTCATCGCCGGGGTCTTCGGCATCCTCTTCACGCAGGTGGCCTTCCTCGCGCACGAGGCCGCGCATCGGCAGATCCTCGCCTCCGGTCCGGCAAACGACAAGCTCGCCC
>NZ_NCKN01000072.1 GCF_002257455.1 Microbacterium sp. 13-71-7 | reverse complement strand
ACGAGGAAGAACACGCCGAGGCAGAACAGTGCGGCCGCGCGGATCGCCCGGGCCGTGTCCTTGACCGGGTCGCGGTACTCCGACGCGAAGGTCGTGCAGACCTCGACGCCGAGCGTGGTCCAGGCCATCACGTAGAGCCAGACGAGCGCGGTGTGCAGGCCCTCCCAGCCGCTCAGCTTCCAGGTGAGCTCGCCCGGGTGCCAGCCGCTGCTGAACAGCGGCAGCACGATGAAGACGAACAGCGGCACCATCAGGATCGCGGCGGTGATGTAGACGAACGTCATCGTGACGCGCACGCCGATCGCGTTGATCGCGTAGAGCACGAAGATCACGACGAGGCCGATCACGATCGGGAAGCTGAGGTGTATCGGGCCGAACGCGAGCTCCCAGGTCTGGTCGGGGAACCACTGCGACTGGATGATGAGGCCGGTCAGCGCGCCGTAGGTGGCGAGGTTGGATCCCCAGGGCAGCCAGTAGCCGACGCCGGCGACGGGGGCGAGCCAGGGCGCACGGCTCTTCCAGGCCTCGGCGGCGAAGCCCGCGATGCCGCCGGAGGACTCCGGGAACATCGTGGACAGTTCGATGTAGATCCAGTTGACGACGAACGCGATGACCATCGAGACGGCCCAGAGTACCGCGGCGCCCCAGCCGCCGAGGCCCGCGATCGATGCTCCGAGCGTGGCGATCAGGGCCGCCGGCATCGTCATCGACATCGCGAAGGCGTCATACCACCGCAGCTTGCGCGGGAGCTTCTCCTCGACCGCGTCGCTCGGGTGCGACGTGACTTCCGTGCTCATGGGACTCCTCGACTCTCTTCGTTGAGTGCACGATGACGGGTCTGTTCGCCCATCCGAGAGTCATCCTTGCGAAGTCTTGCGGAATGCGCAACCATCAATCTGTACTTTTCACCAATCAGCATTGTCAGTCTCTCGGTGACCCCGAATCGTCAATGCCAGCGAGGAGCAGCGATGCCGCAGACCGCCTTCGAACGCATGCCGGCCCCGGCGGCCGCCGTCGACCACGCCCTCCGCGGCACAGCGCAGCGGGTGTTCTGGCTCGACGACGCCACGGCCGAGCGCCACGACGCGCTGACCGGGCGCATCGAGACCGACCTGGTGATCGTCGGAGGCGGATACGCCGGACTCTGGACCGCGCTGCTCGCGACCGAGCGCGACCCGGGTACCCGAGTCACGATCCTCGAGGCCCACCGGATCGGCCGGGCGGCGTCCGGACGCAACGGCGGCTTCTGCGAGGCCAGCCTCACGCACGGGTATGACAACGGGGCGAGCCGCTGGCCCGACGAGATGGGCGCGCTCGAGCGGATGGGCGCGGAGAACCTCGCCGAGATCGCCGCGACCGCCGAGCGCTACGGGATCCGCGCCGATCTGGAACGCACCGGCGTCGTGAAGATCGCGACGGAGGAGTACCAGCGCCGCCAGCTCGCGAGCGCCCGCCACGACGACCGCCACGTCTTCCTGGACGGACCGGAGCTGCGGGCGATGATCTCCTCCCCCACCTACCGCGCCGGCCTCTGGGACCGGGACGGGAACATCCTCGTGCACCCGGCGAAGCTCGCGTTCGAGCTCGCGAGGGTGGTCGCGGAGCGCGGGGTGCGGATCTTCGAGCGCTCTCGCGTGACCGGCGTGCGGCGCGTCGACCGCGGCGTGGTCGCCACGACCGAGGGCGGCGCCGTGCACGCCGACCGGGCGGTGCTCGCGACCAACGTCTTCCCCTCGCTGCTCCGGCGCAACCGGCTGATGACCGTCCCGGTCTACGACTACGTGCTCGCGACCGAGCCGCTCTCCGCCGCGCAGCGCGCCGAGATCGGCTGGGAGGGACGTCAGGGACTCGCGGACATCGCCAACCAGTTCCACTACTACCGGCAGACCGCCGACGACCGGATCGTGTTCGGCGGCTACGACGCGGTCTACCACCCCGGCGGCAAGGTGCGGCAGAGCTACGAGGACCGCCCCGCGTCGTTCCGCCGGCTGGCCGAGCACTTCCTCACGACCTTCCCGGCCCTGGAGGGGATCCGCTTCACGCACCGCTGGGCCGGGGCGATCGACTCCTGCTCGCGGTTCTGCGCGTTCTACGGCACCAGCCACGGCGGCCGCGTCGCGCACGCCGCGGGCTTCACCGGCCTCGGCGTCGCCGCGACCCGCTTCGCCGGCAACGTGATGCTCGACCTGCTCGACGGCGGGAGGACGGAGCGCACCAGCCTGGAGATGGTCCGCGAGCGGCCCGTCCCGTTCCCCCCGGAGCCGGCCGCGACGATCGGCATCAACGCGGTCCGCTGGTCGATGGACCGCGCCGACCACCGCGAGGGCAAGCGGAACCTCCTGCTGCGCACGCTCGACGCCCTGGGCATGGGCTTCGATTCCTGAGTGCGCGCGGCGCGCGGGGCGCGGCGCCGCCTCGTCGCCACCTTCTTCGCCGACGCCCCCTCGCAGCACCCGCACCCCCTTGCAGGGACGCACACACGAGGGGGCGTCGACACCACGAGGGGGCGTCGACGATGCAGGCGCAGGGATACCCGCACCGACCCGGATCCGGGATGCCGCGCGCGTTTGTTATGCTGGCCAGGCGTCACCGACGTGCGGGGCTGTAGTTCAATGGCAGAACTTCTGCTTCCCAAGCAGACAGCGCGGGTTCGATTCCCGTCAGCCCCTCCGGATCCAGAAAGGGCCCTCGCCTCAGGCGGGGGCCCTTTCCCGTCACCCGCAGATGCCGACGATGAAACCGAGCAACTCGGAATAGCGGCCCCAGAGGTTCTGCCCTGAGGCATCGTCCGCCGGGTTCGTGTTCGCGTTGCCGATGATGTTCTCGACCGCGAGGATGTACGCGTCCGAAGTCTGCTCGCGGTGGAGGCCCTGGACCTGGAGTCCTGCGGACTGCCCCGCCGGGATGTCCTGGGAGAGCACGAACCTCACCTCGGTCGAGCTGAGGAGAGTCAGGACGCCCGCGCCCGCGACCACTCCGACGACGAGGTTGCCGATCCCCGCTCCGGTGAGCAGGAACGAGGATCCCGCCTTCACCGGGTTCCCGATCGCGGTGATCGTGTACTGCGGGTAGGACAGGAGCACTCCGCCGAAATTGGCCTGCCAGCAGCTCGAGGCCACCTGCACGTTCTGCTGACCGACGGGAGCCGAGGCCGATGCCAGCGGCATGGCGACCGCCGCCGTGATGACGGGGACGGACCAGACGGCGGATCTGACGACGGTTCGGCGGGAGACCCCGCTCTTGTCGACACGCGATGACGTCATTTCAAGCCCCCAGTGCATGAAAGTCGAGCGGGAGTCCTCGGTGCGACGACCCCTCGGGAACGCGGCCCAAGCTCCCCCGACGACGTCGCGGGCCCGCATTCGTGGTCAGCCTACGGTACGCACTCTCCGCCGTGCTGCCGCGCTCGGTCGATGCCAGCTCGGCCTCCTCCCGATCCCGGCCGCCCGTTCACGACCTCAGTTCCGCGGCGCGTCTTTCGCTGTTCGGTCAGGGCGTCTACGATCTCTGGCGAGCGCGGCATACCGAGCCGGGCCGGACGTAAAGGAGTTCACCCATGGCTGACTGGGCCGCTGACGTCAAGATCTACCGCCCCAACGCCGATGAAGCTGCGATCGAGGGTCTCCTCAAGACCTACCGGCTCGTGATGAGCAGCCAGGATTCGGCGTACGTCGCGTTCTCCGACAAGGACGAGGTCGAGACCGTCAAGACCAACTTCCTCCAGAAGAAGCTCGGCCTCACGGAGTCGGACGCGGTGCTCGACGCCGCACTCGACGAGGTCAAGGAGACGATGAAGGCGGACCGCACCAAGAGCCGCATCACGGTGTACTACCTGCTCGCCGAGAAGTTCGGCAAGCTGGGCCTCTTCCACTGAGCTCGCTCGCATGATCGGAAGGGCCGCATCCGCGTCTGCGGATGCGGCCCTTGCTGCGTTGCTCCCCCGGAACGAACGCGTCCATCACGCGAGGAGCGCCGCAGTCCCTCGGATCCTCGCCATACTGGCGGGATGACCGAACCCACCGAGTACCGCGCGCACTTCGGCTTCGACATCGCCTTCGCGAACGGCGGCGGGATGCAGGGCGAGGGCTTCCGCCTCGACCTTCCCTCCCCCGATCTCGACGCCGACGCGATCGGACTGCTCCTCGTCCGCCATCTGGGCCTCGCCCTCGTGGAGTCGGTCGCGCTGAGCGGCCTCCGCATCGTGGCCGAGCAGCACCGCGGCAGCCGGGGCGTCGACTCCCCGGCCGCCGTCTTCGAGCGGCGGATCGTCGATCTGTCGCATCCGATCCACGCGGGCCTGATCACCTACCCCGGCCTGCCGGCACCGGAGATCACGCCGTTCCTCACGCGGGAGGACTCCCGCGCGAAGTATGCGCCTGGCACCGAGTTCGCCATGGATGTCATCACGATGATCGGCAACACGGGCACGTACATCGACTCCCCGTTCCACCGCTACGCCGAGGGCGGAGACCTCTCGTCGCTCCCGCTGGAGAAGCTCGTCGACCTGCCCGCCGAGGTGTTCCACCTCACCGACAGCTGGTCGCCCGACCGCCGCGGAATCGGATCCGCGATCCTCGCCGACCGGGACCTGCGCGGCACGGCGGTGCTGCTGCACACGGGCTGGGACCGCCATTTCGGCACCCCGGAGTACGGTCGCGGGGCGCCGTTCCTCACCGGCGAGGCTGCGCAGTTCCTCGCCGACGCCGGCGCCGCGCTGGTCGGCATCGACTCGCTCAACATCGACGACACCGAATCCGGCGGCGAGCGACCGGCCCACTCCGTCCTGCTCGCCGCGGGGATCCCGGTCGTCGAGCACCTGGCGGGCCTGGGATCCCTCCCGGCCCGCGGCGCACGCTTCACCGCCGCTCCGCCGGCCGTGGCCGGGTTCGGCACGTTCCCGGTGCGGGCGCACGCGGTCGTCTAGGCGGATCCGCCCCCGGGTGCTGCGCCGGCCATCGGCCCGGCGCAGCGCCCGTCGTCACAGCCCCTCGATGGACCCCTCGAATCCGAGCGTCGTGTCGACGTCGGGCGGCGGGATCAGGCCCCCGTCGTCCTCGTCCACGGGCGGGCCGCCCGTAGGGGCTTCCTTCTCCTCGACCTGGTCCTCGTCCTCGTCGTGGCCCATCTCGTCCTCCTTCGCGGCGGATCCGGCCCGCGACGCCCTCGTCGGCGCCGATCCCTCGCGGCAGGGCCGGGCCGGTCTCTGTCGGCAGGCTATGCCGCCTTCCGGAGGTTGACAAGGGCCGCCGCGCATCGGCTCTCGCCCGTCGACGGAGCCCCGGATGTCGGTGCCCGCCGGTAGCGTGTCCCCCATGTCCCCACGTCCCGCCATCACCCTGCGCGCCCGCACCGAAGCCGACTACGACGCTCTCTACGCCCTCGCCGCGGAGCTCGACAGCTGGGAGCAGCGCAGCCCGCTCCGCCCTGCGGCGATGACGCGGAAGGGCTGGGAGGCGCGCGTGGCCGAATACGATGCGGATCCGAGCGGGAACCTCGGCTTCGTGATCGATGTCGAGGGAGAAGCCGTCGGCACGGTCAGCCTGTTCGACATCGACGGCTTCACCGGGACCGCCGAGGTGGGCATCGCCCTCGCCGCGTCGGCACGAGGCAAGGGCATCGGCACCGAGGCCATCGCGCGGATCGTCGAGTTCGCGTTCGTCCGCGCCAACCTCCGCAGGGTGCACCTCGAGGCGATCGCCTCGAACACGGCGGCGCTGCGCGTCTACGAGAAGGCGGGCTTCGTCGTCGAGGGCCGCCAGCGCGAGCACGCCTGGGTGCGCGGCCACTACGAGGACATCGTGCGGATGGGCCTGCTCCGCTCCGAATGGGCGGGCCGGCGCGACGCGGACTGACCTGCGGCGGGCGATGTCCGTGCTCAGCGATCGCCGAAGAGCGCCTCTGTCACGTCGGCGAGATCCTCGTAGGAGCGCTCCGGCAGCGCGGCCAGCGCATCCACGATCACGTCGGCCGCGGCCGCGTCCCGCGCGGCCGCGACCAGATCCTCCCGCGAGGCGGGGAAACCGACCCCCGAGAGGTGCGTCTGGACGGCGATCGGGTTGGGCTTGAAGACCGTCATGCGCCTCCCGCCGTCCCCTCCTGCGCTTCGTGCAGCCCCGGATCGACGGGGCTCTCCCAGTCGTTCATCACACGTTCCTTCCCGGCGCCGAAGAGCCGCGCCGAGTTCCATGACAGGCCGCCGCACCGGGACGTGCCAGGGTCTTGACAGCGACGACCCGGCGGGAGCGCGATGGCGTAGCGTCGGAGCAGACCGCGATCGAAGGGGATCCGCATGGCCACGCACACCGTCACGAATCAGGCGCCCCCGCGCGAAGGCCTCGACGAGTTCTCCCTCGATCTGCCCCTCGTCGAGGGCGTGCGACGGCATGGTGCGTCGTGGGCCGAGCCCGAGCTGATCGCGACGGGGAAGCTGGTCGGATCCGCCGCGTTCCAGCACGACGCCGAGCTCGCCAACGTGCACGAACCGGAGCTCGTGGCCTTCGATCGCTGGGGACGGCGCATCGACGAGGTCGAGTACCACCCCTCGTACCACCGCGTCCTCTCGGCCGCCGTCGCCGCCGGGGCGCACACCGCCGCGTGGGCCCGCCCGCGCGCGGGCGCGCAGGTCGCCAGGGCCGCGCAGTTCCTGCTCTTCGCACAGGTCGAGCCGGGGCACGCCTGCCCGGTCTCGATGACGCATGCGGTGGTGCCGGCGCTGCAGCAGTTCGCGCCCGTCGCGCTGCAGGAGGAGTGGATCCCGCGCCTCTTCTCGCGGGACTACTCGCCCGCGCTCGCGCCCGGCAAGACCTCCGCCGTGTTCGGCATGGCGATGACCGAGAAGCAGGGCGGATCCGATGTGCGCGCGAACCGGACCTCCGCGCTGCCGGCCGGCGATGGATCCTGGATCCTCACCGGGCACAAGTGGTTCTGCTCCGCGCCGATGTCGGACGGCTTCCTCGTGCTCGCGCAGGCGCCGGGCGGGCTGAGCTGCTTCCTCCTGCCGCGCGCGCTGCCCGACGGATCCCGCAACCCGTTCCTCATCCAGCGGCTCAAGGACAAGCTCGGAAACAGGGCGAACGCCTCGAGCGAGGTCGAGTTCGATGCCACGGTGGCATGGCTCGTCGGCGAGGAGGGCCGCGGCGTCCGCACGATCATCGAGATGGTCAACCAGACGCGGCTGGACTGCATGCTCGGCACGGCCGCGGGCATGCGTCAGGCCACGGCCGAGGCGATCTGGCACGCACAGCACCGCGCGGCGTTCGGCGCGCTCCTCGCCGAGCAGCCCGCGATGACGCAGGTGCTCGCCGATCTCGCGGTCGAGACCGAGGCCGCGATCGCCTCGTCCCTGCGGGTCGCGGCCGCGTACGAGGCCGACGCCCCCGCGGCGGACGAGCCGTTCCGGCGCCTCGCGACGGCGGTGCTGAAGTACTGGATCTGCAAGCGCGGGCCCGGTCACGCGTACGAGGCGCTGGAGTGCCTCGGCGGCAACGGCTACACCGAGGCCTTCCCGCTCGCCCGGCGCTATCGCGAGCAGCCGGTCATGGCGGTGTGGGAGGGATCCGGCAACGTCATCGCGCTCGACGTGCTGCGTGCGATCGCGCGTGAGCCGGAGACCGCCGACGCCCTGCTCGCCGAGGTGCGCCTCGCGGAGGGCGCGGATGCGCGGCTCGACGCGCACCTCGCCGACACCGAGCGCCTGCTGCGGGAGGCGCAGCGCGATCCCGCCTCCGCCGAGGCGCAGGCGGGCGCGCGCCGGCTCACGGAGGCGCTCGCGGTGGCGCTGCAGGCGTTGCTGCTCGTCCGGCACGCGCCGGCCGAGGTCGCCGATGCGTTCGCCTCCTCGCGCCTGGGCGGGGCGCGCGGGTTCCTCTACGGCGCCGCACCGGTCGCTGCCGCGTCCGCGATCGTCGAGCGCCACGCCGGCTGAGACGGGCGGTCGCGCCGTCACGCGGATCGGGCTCCGCCCTCGACGAGAGCGGAGCCCGACTCCGGGCGGGACGCCCGGATCAGCGGAAGGTCAGCTGCAGCCGCCGCCCTGGCCGAGGTGCTTGCCGTTGTTGCCGGCGCAGTAGGCCGGCTGGACGATCGTGCCGGTGGCCGGATCCAGCGTCAGGGACGCGTCCTTGCGCGGGTGCGAGAGGTCGAGCATGTTGCCGAGCGAGCCGGCGACCGCGTCCAGGGATCCGTCGCCGAGACGGCCGAGCCCCCAGTTGTCCTCGATGAACCGCAGGATCGACGACTGCTGCGTGACGGTGTGGTCGACGAAGTCCTTCTTCGCGAACGGCGAGATGACCAGGAGCGGCTGACGCGGGCCGGGGCCGCAGCGGTCGGCGTAGCCGCCGAGGACCGGCGTGCCGGAGGCGGCCGCGTCGAGGCACCATGCCGCATCGTTCTGCGGGTCGTTCGACGCGTTGGTCACGGTCGCCGCGACATGGTCGTACCAGCCGTCGGAGTCGTCGTACGCGAGCACGATCGCGGTAGAGGCCCAGTTCTTCGACTTCTGGATCGCGTTGATCTCGTTCACGACGAAGGCCTGCTCGTCGATCGGGTCGGAGTACGACGCGTGCCCGTCCTGATAGTTCGGCGCCTTCAGGTACGAGACCGCCGGCATGTTGTCGGTGTCGACGACCTTGTTGAAGGCGGTGATGTCGTACTGGTGGTTCGCCTGGCCGGCGTGCCCGATCTCGGCGTCGGAGGCCGGCGCGAGGTGGTGCGGGTTGGCCGTCGACGCGAAGTACTGGAACGGCTCGTGGTGCGGGTTGTAGTCGGTCGACGAGACGCCCGCGACGTTCGTGTGCGTCGTCGTGCACTGCGCGTAGTCGACGCCCTTGATCGTCTTGGTGCTCTGCGGCGTGAAGCCTCCCTGGAACCAGCCCCACGACACGTTCTTCTCGTTCAGCAGGTCGCCGATGTTGCGCCCCTGCATCGCGGCGAGCGCGTAGCTCTTGGCGTGGCTGCCGTCGGAGCAGTCGTCGAAGGCGGGATCCGGGTCCTCCGTCATGGTGCCGACGCCCTGCGCGTTCGGGCTCTTCACCGTGTACGCGTCCGGTGCCGCGGTCTGCGCGCCGGTGAACGGATCCACGCTGATCACGCCGTGCGTCTGCCCCGAGACGAGGTTCAGCGCACCGGGGCTGGACGGGCCGAACGTGTCGGAGAAGCTGTTGTCGCTGAGCGCGTAGTGCTGGGCGTAGTTCCACAGCCCGGTGACGGTGTTGCCGTCGTAGTAGTCCATCGTCATGCCCGGCGTCGCGTAGCGGGGGTCGCCGGGGTTCCCGCAGGTGTCGGTGCTGGTGTTCTCGACGAAGCGGTCCATGGCGCCGCCGTTGTAGGCCTTCTGCTCCGCGAGGTACTCGTGGTCCTGGTCGCAGGTGACGGCCTGACCCGGGGTGAGTCGCTTCGGCTGCACGGTGTTGGGGTTGTTCGGCGCCAGCAGGCCGGCGTTCGCGAGCGTCGCGATGTCGGTCGGCGTGCTCTTCGCCGCCGTGAACGAGGAGGCGGGGGCTCCCGTGCCCTGGACCGTCTCGCCCGCGGTGTTCGCGGCGTTCGGATAGGTGGCGAAGTAGTGGTCGAAGGAGACGTTCTCGCCGAAGATCACGACGACGTGCTGGATCGGGGTGGATGTCGCGGCAGCGGGATGCGGGGAGGCGACGGCCGGGACCGCGCCGGCCGCGATGCCGGCCGCGACGGCGAGGACGACAGCGCCGAGCGCTCCGGCCGTGCCGAGTCGAGAAGGGTACATCGAGGAGCCTTTCGTGAGAGAGGAAGGGGCCTCGGTGCTGCGGAGGACGCCAGGCGCTCCCGGCATCGGGTCCCGCACCGACGCTAGGCTCGCGCGGGCGCCGGCGAAAGTGGCGCGAGGCAAGGTTCTCGATCCGTTCACCGGATCCATCGGGTTCTCCCAGGAACGCCACGGGCCGGCCCCGTCTCCAGGGCCGGCCCGCGGTGTGCTCCGCGACGCTCAGAGCGCCGCGATGATGTCCTCCACGCGCTGCTTGGCGTCGCCGAACAGCATCTGCGCGTTCTCGCGGAAGAACAGCGGGTTCTGCACGCCCGCGTAGCCGGCGGCCATCGAGCGCTTGAACACGATCACGTTCTCCGCCTCCCACACCCGCAGCACCGGCATCCCGGCGATCGGGCTCGACGGATCCTCCGCCGCGGCGGGGTTGACGGTGTCGTTCGCACCGATCACGAGCACGACGGAGGTCGACGCGAGGTCGTCGTTGATCTCCTCCATGCTCAGCACGATGTCGTACGGCACCTTCGCCTCGGCGAGCAGCACGTTCATGTGGCCGGGCAGGCGCCCCGCGACGGGGTGGATGCCGAAACGGACGTCGACGCCGCGCTCGCGCAGTCGCCGCACGAGGTCGGCGACCGGATACTGCGCGTGCGCGACCGCCATGCCGTAGCCGGGCGTGATCACGACGCTCTTCGCCGCGGTCAGCATCTCGGCCGCGCTCTCCGCGGTGATCTCGCGATGCTCGCCGTACTCCTCGTCGGATCCCGTGGAGGCCACGATCCCGAAGCCGCCGGCGATGACCGAGAGGAACGACCGGTTCATGGCCTTGCACATGATGTAGGAGAGGTAGGCACCGCTGGATCCCACGAGCGCGCCCGTGACGATGAGCAGGTCGTTGTTGAGCAGGAAGCCCGCCGCGGCCGCCGCCCATCCGGAGTAGCTGTTCAGCATCGAGACGACGACGGGCATGTCGCCGCCGCCGATCGAGGCGACGAGATGCCAGCCCAGCGCGAACGCGAGCACGGTCACGGCGATGAGGAGCCACAGCTGCTGGTCGATCACGAACCACACCGTGAGTACCAGGAACGCGAGGAGCGCCACGATGTTCAGCACGTTCTTGCCGGGCAGCATGAGCGGCTTGGAGGAGATCCGCGCCGACAGCTTCAGGTAGGCGACGATGGATCCGGTGAAGGTCACGCCGCCGATGAAGACACCGATGAACACCTCGGCGTTGTGGATGCCGACGAGCGCGGGGGCGATCTCGGCATGCGCCAGGTGGCCGTTCCAGCCGACCAGCACCGCGGCGAGGCCGACGAAGCTGTGCAGGAGCGCGATGAGCTCCGGCATGCCGGTCATCTCGACGACCCTGGCGCGCCACAGGCCGATCCCGGCCCCCACGAGCACGGCGACGAGCAGGAAGACCAGGCCGATCACGGCACCGCCGGACCACGCGTGCGCGACGGTGAGCGACACGGTCGCCACGAGCGCGATGGCCATGCCGGAGATGCCGAAGATCACGCCGGAACGCGCGGTCTCGTGCCGGCTGAGACCGGCGAGGCTGAGGATGAAAAGCAGGGCCGCGACGATGTATGCGGCGGTGGAGAGAGCCCCGACGGTCACTTCTGGCCGCCCTTCGTGAACATGGCGAGCATGCGGCGGGTGACCGCGAACCCTCCGAAGATGTTGATGGATGCGAGCAGCACCGCGATCGCGGCGATCACCTGGACGACGGGATTCGCGTCCGTGATCTGCAGCATGGCGCCGACCACGATGACGCCGGAGATGGCGTTGGTCACCGACATGAGCGGGGTGTGCAGCGCGTGGTGCACCTTGCCGATCACGTAGAAGCCGATCACCACCGACAGCGTCAGCACGGTGAAGTGCTGCGGCAGCGGCGCGGGTGCGAACGCGTTCACCGCGAACAGCGCGGCGATGCCGAGCACGATGAGCAGCGCCTTGCGCCCGGCCGACATGCTCTTCTTGGCGGGGATCTCGACGGGCGCCGCCTCCGTCTTGGCGGGTGCCGCCGCGACCTGCACGGGCGGGGGCGGCCAGGTCACGGCGCCGTCGCGCACGACCGTGACCGAGCGCTGCACGACGTCGTCGAAGTCGATCGCGAGCACGCCGTCCTTGCCCGGGGTGAGCAGGGCGACGAGGTTGGCGACGTTCGTGCCGTAGAGCTGCGAGGCCTGGGCCGCCAGACGGGAGGCGAGATCGGTGTAGCCGAGGATGATCACGCCGTTGCCGGTGACGATGCGCTCCCCGGCGACGGATCCCTCCACGTTGCCGCCCTGGCCCGCCGCCATGTCGACGATCACGCTGCCCGGCTTCATCGCCGCGACGTCCGACGCCGTGATGAGCCGGGGCGCCGCGCGCCCAGGGATGAGGGCCGTGGTGATGATGATGTCGACGTCGGCGGCCTGCTCGGTGTAGATCTCGGCGGCGCGGCGGTCGTACGCCTCGCTCGTCGCCTTGGCGTAGCCGTCGGAAGACTTCTCCACCGCGACGTCGACGGGCAGGTACTCGCCGCCGATCGAGGTCACCTGATCCGCTACCTCGGGGCGGGGATCCGTCGCGCGCACGATCGCGCCCAGGCTCGATGCGGCGCCGATCGCCGCGAGGCCGGCGACGCCCGCGCCCGCGACGAGCACCTTCGCCGGGGGCACCTTGCCCGCCGCGGTCACCTGCCCGGTGAAGAAGCGTCCGAACTCGTGCGCGGCCTCGACCACGGCGCGATAGCCGGCGATGTTCGCCATCGAGCTGAGCACGTCCATCGACTGCGCGCGCGAGATGCGAGGCACGGCGTCGAGCGCGAGCGCCGTGATGCCGCGCTGCGCGAGGGACTCCACGAGGTCGGGACGCAGCGCGGGCGAGAGCAGCGCGATGAACGTCGCCCCATCGGAGAGCAGGGCGATCCGCTCCGGATCGGGCGGTGTGATCGCCAGGACGATCTCGCTCCCCCACGCCTGTTCGCGCTCGACCAGCGTCGCCTCCGCGGCCGCATAGGCCTCGTCGGGGTACGACGCGGCGGATCCTGCTCCGCGCTCCACGACCACTTCGTGACCGAGCTTCCGCAGCGACGCGATCGTCGCCGGGGTCGCGGCCACGCGCGACTCGCCCGCAGGCTCGCGCACGATGCCGATGACTGCCATAGCTTCCTCCTCTGTGCCCGTCTGCGATGACGGGACTCCAGGCGACCTCGCCCGGACAACCTGCTCAGAGTACTGAGCGGGACGGCAGGGGCCCCTCGGCTTTTCGCGATCTTACGCGCAAAGAATCGCGGATCTTTGCACCCTGGCAACGCGGTGCGGGCACCGCGTAGGCTCGCTGGCATGGCACCGGATCCACGGCTCAGGGGACTGCTCGGCGACTGGACGGGGACGGAGGAGCTCTTCCCGACGGCATGGACCACCGCCGGATCCGCGCGCGGCGCCCTGAGCGTCGAGCCCGGCCCCGACGGGATCCTCCTGGACTACGTCGAATCGCGCGACGGCGCCGACGGCGCACCGCTCGTGGCGCACGGCGTGGTGGCAGGGGCGGGATTCTGGTGGTTCGACACCTACGGCTTCACGCCCGCGGCCCCCGGCACCGCGACCTGGGAGGGCGATGCCCTGGTGCTCGACCGCCGCTCCGATCGCGGCCGCACGGTGACCCGCCTGCGCGTGGACGGCGATCGGCTCGCCTTCGAGCTGGACACCGCCGTCCCGGCCGACGCGGAGCCGGTGCCGCTCGTGCGGGGCGACTACACCCGGCAGCCCGCCGGGCGCTGAGCACCGCGGCGGACAGCACCGGGGCGCGCGGACCACGCCCGCCGCTCAGTCCTCGTCGGGAGGGCCGAACAGCCCCCTGCCGTGCTTGTGCAGCAGATTGTAGGCGTCCATGAAGGTCTGCGGCTGCTGGTCACCGGGCAGGCCATAGCGCGCGAGCAGCAATCCGAGCAGGCCCTGCGCAGGCGGCGTCAGCGGCTTCGTCGCGTGGGCGTGCGCGGGGTGCGGAGGCTTCGACTCCGGGTTCGGCGGCAGGTACCGCGAGGTCGTGACGGGCCAGTCCGCCGGGTGGCGGGGCTTCTCCAGGTTGATGATCTGGAAGAGGTCGTTCGCGGTCGCATCGCGGCGCGTCAGCGGGGCGAGCCCGTGCAGACGGGAGAGGGTCGCGATGACGGATCCGTGATGCATCTCGTCGTTGATGATCGTGCCCTTGCGGGTGTAAGCCGACACGGCGATCGCGGGGACGCGGCAGCCGAGGCGGTCGAACTCGAATCCCATCTCCCCCGCGCCCGAGTCGTCCGGCGGAGTGGCCTTGGGCGGGACGACATGATCGTACGTGCCGCCATGCTCGTCGAAGGTGATCAGCAGCAAGGTGTTGACCGCGTTGGATCCCTTCGGCGACGCGCTCCGGCGGATCGCGTCGTAGATGTCGTGCACGAGGTCGTCCCCGGCGCGCACGTCCGAGAACGCGCTGTTGATGAGGGCGGTGTCCTCGTCCTTCAGATCGGTTTCACGGCGCGCGCCGAACGGCGGGTGGAAATCGTTGTGGTCGTAGATCATGCGCGGCTCGACGAAGGCGTATGCGGGCAACTGGCCGTGCTCCACGTCGGCGTAGAAGTCATCCATCGTGCCGAAGTGCGAGGTGCGCCAGAACTTCTCCAGCACCGGAGCGTGCAGCACCCCGGTGAACGAGACCATCTGGACCTCGTCGAAGTAGACCTTCCAGCTCAGCCCCGCGTCCTCGAGACGGTTGAAGATCGTCGGCGACTTCGGCGCATCCATCCACTTGCCGTAGTCGCCGCCCTCGTGATTGGTCACCTGGCCGTGCGAGGTCGAGGCGTTGAAGAAGGTGCGGTTGCAGAAGGTCTGCGATGGCACGGCGCAGAACCAGTGATCGAAGACGGCGAATTCGCGCGCGAGCGTCGAGACCGTCGGCAGCATCTCTGGCGAGAACGAGCCCATGATGCGCTTGCGCTCGTCCTCGGTGGGTTCCTTGCCATGCTTGAGCCGCATGAGGTTCACCTGGTAGTCGGTGACGAAGCCGCTCATGGTCGGCACCTCGCCCGGCCCCGGGTGGTTGTACGGCGCACGGAAGCCGCCGTCGTACAGATCGGCGTTCTCGGCCGGGTCGATCACGTTGTACAGCTGCGTGTTGACATGCGGATACATCTCGCCCGGATCCGGATCCGGCCAGGTCATGATCTGGTCGGTCGGTCCCTCGTAGACGTGCGCGTCGTAGCGCACCCCGTCGAGCTCGTTGAAGTACTCGCCGAAGTCGAGCCCGTCGAACTCCTTCCCCTCCGGAAGGGTCTCCTTGGTGTAGAGATAGCCGAGCAGGTTGTCGAAGGAGCGGTTCTCGCCCATCAGCACCACGACGTGGTCGAACCCCGGCGCGTGCCGCGGGGCCAGCTGGCCGTACTCGGAGAGAGCCTCGTCGAAGCCGCTCCGCTGACCGAGCGCATATCCGGCCGCCGCTCCTGCGCCTCCCCCGATGACCGCGCCCGCGGCCGTCAGACCACCGAGGCGAAGGAAGTCGCGGCGCGACCGTCGAGCGGCGGACGGCGCCTCCGCGCCGTCGTCGCCGTTGTCCGCGGTCGGAGAGCCGACGGGCTGGGGCTCGTCCTTCGAGGCAGGGGAAGACTTTCTCACCATGCGGTGATCCTATTGAGCGACAGGGCGCGGGCAGCCCGCTCGACCCCGCTCCGGGGAGCCTGTGCCATCGTCACGGATGCCTTTCGCTGTGGAACACGTCGTTCAGCGTGACCGTGGTCAGGCCTCGCTCGGCGATGATCTGCGCCAGTTGCGGGAACACCGTGGTCACCGGCGCGTGGTTGAGGTGTCCGATGACGATGTGCTGCGGAAGCAGCCACTCGTGGCCGAGGCGGACGATCTCCTCTCCGGGGATCAGGCTCGAGTCGGCGAAGGAGCCGTACCAGAGCGTCGGCGCGGTGTAGCCGATCGACGCCGCGGCAGCCCGGACGCGGCGGTCGTGGAACCCGAACGGCGGCCGGTAGAACGGGCGGGCGTCCACACCGAACAGCTCACCGATCCGGTCGTGCGCGCGCTGCAGCTCGTCGATGATCCCCTGGTCGGACAGCGACGTCAGGTCTGGATGCGACCACGTGTGGTTGCCGATCTGCACCTGTCCGGACGCGACCAGCGGAGCCAGGACGTCGCGGTTCTCCCCCCAGGAGACGTACGAGGCGGTCGCGAACAGTGTGAGCCGGATGCCGGTGGTCTGCGCGAACTGCGCGTACGCGCGGACGACGGCGGTGTCGGTGCCGTCGTCCACCGTCCAGGCGAGCAGCCGTCCGTCGCCGGGCAATGCGGTGAAGGCCTCGAGCGGAGCCGGGACCCTCACTACGACGGGCGCCGGCGGTACCGTCGGCGTGGGTGCAGGAGCCGGTGCCGGAGCGGGAGCGGGAGCGGGAGCGGGAGCGGACGACGATGCTGTCGGCGCCGCTCCACGGCGGCTTGCCCCCGTGTCCGGCGCGCACGCGGTCAACAGCGACCCGATCGCCGCTCCGCTCGCACCGAGGAACGCCCGACGACCCCATGCACCGCCGCCCCGCCCTCCGGTCATGCTCACACCGCACACACTATGGGAGCCGCCGCGCCCGACCGGCCGTCGCATACGGGTTTCGCCGTAGCCGTCCGGTGGTCCGCGTCATCGCGATGCTACGTTCATCGGAGTCGCCACCAGGGGACGCCCGCGAGTGTAGTTCAATGTCAGAATGTTGGCCTTCCCGGTCGAAGATGCAGTGTTCAACTCCTGCCACTCGCTCCACAGAACCGCCTTCGGATCCGCCCGGAGGCGGTTCGCTTCCGCCACCTGCCGATCGGTGCCGAGTCGGCATCTCGCCGCAGAATCGGGGCGTGTCATCGACCTGCATCCGCGCAGACGGCTCCCCGCGTCGATCCGGATCTTCGGACCGACGTGCCCGAGAATGGGGCGATGCCAGGGGGTCTCCAGCAGAGAAAGGGACGATGCCCGTGCCGCTGCAGAGGACCTCGAGAGCTCTGAGCATTCTGCAAAAGGAGGCGAAGAGCGCCGTAGCCCCGCACGTCGCCGGTCGGATCGCTGATCTGGACGGTCTCTCGGAAGCCCAGATCGGTGCGCTCGCCGTTCGACTCTCGCCGGCCCAGCTCTCCGGAATGCGCGTGCTGCCCGATGCTTGGCCGTTGCCACCCGCCGAATCCGAGCAGGATTCCTCCCCCGGGGCCGCCGCAGACCGCGTGCTCCTCATCGCCGCGCTCTCC
>NZ_NCKN01000071.1 GCF_002257455.1 Microbacterium sp. 13-71-7 | reverse complement strand
GCTGCTCGACGATGCGGCCGATCGCGAACGACGCGGCGACGCCGATCGCGAAGGCGCCGGCGTTGATGCCGATGCCCGTGCCGATCACGATCCGGGTGAACGGCTGCAGCACGGCGATGAAGATCACGAACGGGATCGGCCGGAAGAAGTTCACCAGGAACGAGATGAGGATGCTCACCGGCCGGTTCGGCAGCAGCCCGCCGGGACGCGTGACGTACAGGCCGATGCCGATGATCGTGCCGATCACGCCCGCCATCGCGAGCGCGAACGTGGTCATGTACAGCGTCTCGAGCGCCGCCTGCCAGAAGTCCGGGAGCAGTTCGATCAGGCGATCCATCAGCGCACCTCCCCGTCCGCCGGGGTCGCACCCGCATCGGATCCGATCTCGGTGACGGTCGCGTGCTCCCGGATCCTCCGGAGCGCGGCGTCGATCGCCGCGTCCGCACCGCGGATCGCGAGTGTGAGATGGCCGAACGCGCGGCCGCGGATGTCGTTGATGCCGCCGTAGACGAGCTCGAAGGCGAGGCCGGCCTCGGCGAGATCCAGGAACACCTGGGCCTGCGAGGAGTCTCCGTCCCGGAACGAGAAGGTGACGAGCCGGCCCTCGTGGCGCGCGCCCAGCGACGCCTGCTCCGCGGGAGTGGGGATGCCCTTGATGACCGTGCCGACGAAGCGCTGCGACGCCGGGTTCCGCGGGTTCGAGAAGACCTCGAACACCTCGCCCTGCTCCACGACGCGCCCGTTCTCCATCACCGCGACCTTGGTGGCGAGGGTCTGGATCACGTCCATCTCGTGCGTGATGACGACGATCGTCACCCCCTGTTCCCGGTTCACGCGGGCGAGCAGTTCGAGCACCTCGTGCGTGGTCTGCGGATCGAGCGCGCTGGTCGCCTCGTCGGCGAGCAGGATGGCGGGCCTGGTGGCGAGGGCGCGCGCGATGCCGACGCGCTGCTTCTGCCCGCCGGACAGCTGCTCGGGGAACGCCTTGGCCTTGTCGGAGAGCCCGACGAACGCGAGCAGCTCCGTCACCCGCGCCTCGATGTCGGCCTTCGCCCAGCCCGCGAGCGCGAGCGGATAGGCGATGTTCGCCCTGACCGTCTTCGCGGAGAACAGGTTGAACTGCTGGAAGATCATGCCGATGCCGCTGCGCACGCGGCGGAGCTCTCGCTCGCTGAGCGTCGCGAGGTCGACGCCGTCCACGACCAGGCGCCCGCTCGTCGTCGGCTCCAGCGCGTTGATCAGCCGCACCAGCGTGGACTTCCCGGCCCCGGAGTAGCCGATGATCCCGAAGACGTCGCCCTGGGCGATGTCGAGGGACACGTCGTCGACGGCGATCACGGGGGCGCCGTCCCGGGCGGTGGGCGGATAGGTCTTGGTGACGCCCTGCAGGCTCACGATCGGCATGGGTTCTCCGGTTCGGTTCTGCGTCACGGGGTTCTCGCGACGCGGAACCGGGCGACGCGGTTCTGCGTCGCCCGGTCCTGTCGTGCGCGGCGGGGTCCGTCCCGCCGCGGCCGGCCCTGAGGCCTCAGTTCTTGTGCGCCTTGACGTCCGACTCGACCTTCGCCTGCACCTTCTGCAGATCAGCGGCCGAGAGGACGGTCGGCACCCCGATGTCGCCGGAGGCCTTCTTGAGCCCCGCCTGCACGGCCGGGTCCTTCTGGAAGATCTCGACGAGCTTCAGGTAGGTGGGGTTGTCCTTGTCCTTCGCCCGCGCGGCGAAGATGTTCACGTAGGGCTGCGCGCTCGCATCCTTCGCATCGTCCTGCGCAAGGGCGTCGGCGAAGGTGAGCCCCGCGTCCTTGACGAAGTCGTTGTTGATGATCGCGGCGTCGACGTCCGGCAGGGAGGTGGGGATCAGCGCGGCCTCGAGCGGCGTGACCTTGACCTTGGAGGCCGCGGTGTCGACGTCGGCGATGTCGGACAGCGCGGTGCCGCCCGACTTCAGCTTCACGAGGCCGGCCGACTGCAGCACGAGCAGGGCGCGCGCCTGGTTCGAGGCGTCGTCGGGGACGGCGACCGTCCCTCCGGACGGGATCTCCTTCACGCTCTTGTGCTTCTTCGAGTAGAGGCCCAGCGGATAGATCGCGGTCGATCCGATCGCCTGCAGGTCCTTGCCGGACTTCACGTTGTACTGCGCGAGGTACACGATGTGCTGGAACTCGTTGAGGTCGAGCTCGCCCTCGGCGAGCGCGGGGTTCGGCTGCTCGTAGGAGCCGAAGTCCACCAGATCGACGGTGATGCCCTCCTTCTTGGCGGCCTCGACGAAGGCGGGCCACTGCGGGTCGCTCTTGCCGACGACGCCGACCTTGACGGTCTTGCCGGACTCGGAGGTCGGGTCGGATCCGGCGCCCGATGCGGACGAGCAGCCGACGAGGGAGACGACGAGCGCGGCGGCCGCGGTGGCGGCGGCGAGCGCGGTGGTGAGCGTGCGGGACATGGCTGTGAGTTCCTCTCTTGGGGGGACTCGACCACGCTACGAGGGGCTCGGAGCGCCCTCCGAATCGACCCGTCACACGGCGTCACAGCTCCGTGCCGGCACCCGTCCTCACGAGCTCGTGCTCGTGCTCGAGCTCGGCGCCGGGTGCCGGCGCCGCCGCACGCCCGCCCCTGGCCCGCCGGACGAGCCGTGCCCCGAGATCGATCAGCACCCCGATCACGATCGACAGCACGACGCCGACCACGGCCGCGAGCAGGGGCGAGTGCCCGAGCCAGGCGGAGGCGACGGATGCGATCAGCGCGCTGAGCGCGACCCAGCAGACGGCGGCGACGAGCGACAGCGGAAGGAAGCGGCGGTACGGCAGCCTGGTCGCCCCCGCGGTCATGTTCACCGCGACCCGCCCGACCGGGATGTAGCGCGCGACCAGCAGGTACACGGCCGGGCGCGCGGCGAGGCGCTCCCCCGCCCAGTCGAACGCGACGCGCACGCGGGGGCGGCGCATCCAGGCCCACCGCCGGGTGCCCACGCGACGGCCGATCGCATACGCCGCGCTGTCGCCGGCCGCCGCGCCCACGCCGGCCGCCAGGAGGACCAGCAGCGCCGTCGGCGTCGCAGCAGGCCCCGTCGCGAAGGCCAGCGAGAGGGCGCCGACGACCACCGTCTCACTCGGCACGGGCGGGAAGAATCCGTCCAGGAAGCAGAACAGCAGGATCAGGAGCGGCGCCCACGGCGTGAGGAGGAAGGAGCTCAGGAGGTCGGCCATGCCCTCACGGTAGGTCGCGCAGGCATCGCGTCGCGTCCCTCTGCAGAGTGAACCTCGCCCGCGGTCGTGCTACCGGAGTAGGACGGTCGGGAGCAGCACGCCGCCGTCAGTCCAGGTCCTCGAGCCCCTGCAGGCGGAGCTGCTCGAGGTCGAGCCGCGCGGAGATCCGTCGCACGACGAGATCGTCGACCGTCCCCGAGCGGCGCAGGCCCAGCAGCACTTCGCGCTTGCGGTCCAGCAGCGCCAGCTTGAGCCGCGTGAACTCCTCGTGGCGCACCAGCGGCGAGCGCTGCAGCAGGTCGACGTCCTCCGAGGTCGCGATCATCTGCAGCGTCGCACCCTCGATGAGCGTGCGGCGCGGAGCGGATCCGCCCGCCGCCCCCTGCCCGTCCGTCTCGATCGGCTCGCCGCCGATGCCGTCGGATCCGATGCCGCCGGACGAGATCCCCTCGGATCCGGAGGCGTCCGCTTCCGGCTCGGTCCCCGCCGCGAGCGGGTCCGGCTGGCCGAGCATCTCGTCGAGCGCTTTGACCTCCGCGTCCACGAGCGCCTGCTCGCGGGCGAGCGTGCGCGCATTCGTGTACTCGAGCATCTGGTAGCCCTCGAACCGGATCCGGTCGCGGACGTCGTCGCTGATCTCGTGCTGCACCGCGAGGTCGTCCAGCGCGGAGAGCGCCGCCCCCGAGATCGTGCGCTCGGCGAGCTCGTACTCCTCGACCTCGCCCTGGTCGGCGGGGATCCGCGCCCAGCGCACGATCGCCGGCAGGAGCGTGCCCTGCACGAGCAGGCTCAGCAGGATGACGCCGGCCGTCACGAACACGATCTCGTCGCGGCCGTCCACCGCTCCCCCGGCGACGGTGCCCGCGGGCACCGACAGCGCGATCGCGAGCGACACCGCCCCGCGCATGCCCGCGAACGTGCTCAGCACGCGCGAGCGCGCCCTGACGCCCTGGGGCGGCCGGGGTCCCGTGCGCTGGTAGAACGGCACGCTGAGCAGCTGGAACAGGTAGCGCACGACCAGGAGCGCGACCCAGACCGCGAGCGTGACGAGCACCAGGCGTCCGATGGCGCCGGCCGAGATCTGGTGCACGACGTACTGCACCTCGAGTCCGATCAGCACGAACAGGGCGCCGTTGAGCAGGAACACCCCGAACGGCCACGCGGACTCCGCCTGCCGTCGGGACTGCGCCGTGGTCACGGTCGGCGACACGTACGCGATGATCACGCCCGCGACGACGACGGCGAGAACGCCCGACGCGGTGATGAGCTCGGCGAGCAGGAACGCGACGAACGGGACCAGGAGCAGGGTCGTGTTGATCACGATCGTCGAGGACACCGCGCGCAGCAGCAGGAACGCGAGGGCGGCGACGGCCACACCGGCCGCGATGCCGCCGAGGTAGGAGACGACGACCGACCAGGTGACGCTCAGCGGGGTGACGTGCCCGCCGACCGCGAGGGAGATCCCGATCGCGTACAGCACGAGCGCCGTGCCGTCGTTCGTGAGGCTCTCGGCCTTGAGCTTCATGAACATGCGCCGCGGCAGCAGTCTGCCGAGGGCGGCGACCGCGGTCGCGTCGGGCGGCGCGACGGCCGCGCCGAGGATCAGGGCGGTCTCCCACGGCAGCCCGAACAGCAGCCCGATGCCGGCGACGGCGAACGCGGAGGCCACGACGAGCAGCGTGCTCATCGGCAGGATGTAGCGGAAGTCGCGGCGGATCGCCCGCAGCGAGGTGGTCAGGCTCTCCCAGAACAGCATCACCGGCAGGAACAGCAGCAGCACCGTCTCCGGCGGCAGCTGGATCTCGCGGAGGGCCGGCACGAATCCCAGCGCGAGGCCGATGATGACGAGCACGAGCGGCAGCGCGAGCCGGAGCCGCGGTGCGAGCAGGGCGCCCGTGAGGATCGTGAGCCCCAGCAGGACGGTGACTTCGAGACCTTCCATGCGCGGCCTCCTCTCGTCTCGCATGCGGACCGCGAGTGCCGTCCGCCCAGAGCACAGCACCGCGTAGGACCACGGTATTCCCGGGTGGCGGTCCGTCGCCATCGATGTCTCCTGATCCGCGGCATCGAGATCCGCTTTCCGGGACGCCGTGCAATAATCCCAGCCACGATGGGGACGGCATGATCAGGGAACCGCGCAGTGCGTTCGTGGGGCGGGGGCGGGAGCTTGACGCGCTCTCCGCGCTGCTGCGCGACGAGCGCCTCGTCACGCTCACCGGCGTCGGCGGCGCCGGCAAGACGCGTCTGGCGATCCGGGCGGCGAACGCCCGCGCCGAGACGACCGGAGATCCCGTCTGGTTCGTCCCGCTCGACGGCGTCCAGGATCCGCGGCGGCTCGCGCTCGCGGTGGCCCGTGCGCTCCCCCTGGGCGAGCAGTCCGTGCGGGATCCCCGCGCGTTCGTCGTCGATGTGCTCGGCGAGGCCCCCTCCCTCCTCGTGCTGGACAACTGCGAGCACCTCGTCGACGCGGTGGCCGCGATGGTCGACGAGCTGCTGGACGCGGTGCCGCGGCTGAGGATCGTGGCGACGAGCAGACGACGTCTGGAGCTGGACGGGGAGAACGTCTTCGCGGTGCCGCCGCTGGAGGTCGAGGCCGCGGCCGGAGACGTCTCGGAGGCCGTCGCGCTGCTCACCGCCCGCGCCCGCGCGGCGGACTCCTCCTTCGTGCTGCGCGCAGAGGAGGCCCCGATCGCGGCGGAGATCTGCCGCACCCTCGACGGCCTTCCGCTCGCGATCGAGCTCGCGGCGAGCAGGCTGCTCACGCTCTCGCCCGCGGATCTCGCCGCCCGCCTGTCGTCGCGCTTCACCCTGCTGCGCGGATCCTCCCGATCCTCGGTCGCCCGCCAGCGCACGCTTCGCGCGGTCGTCGACTGGAGCCACGACCTCTGCTCCCCGCCGCAGCGCGCGCTGTGGGCCGCGGTGAGCACCTTCTCCGGGCCCTTCGACCTCCCCGCCGCCGCCGCGGTGGCGGGCGAGCGGGAGGAGGCCATCCTCGATCTGCTCGACGAACTGGTGGCGCAGTCCCTCGTGGAGGCGGATCGCGACACCGGGAGGTTCCGCCTGCTGGAGACGATCCGCGGCTACGGGCGGGAGCGCGCCGAGGAGTGCGGAGCGCGGCCGGTGCTCGTCCGCCGCCACCTCGCGCACTGCGCCCGCACGGCCGCCGAGGCGAACCGGCTCTGGTACGGACCGCGGCAGGCCGAGCTCGTCGCCGCTCTGCGCGCGGATCGCGCAGAGCTGCAGGCGGCGCTGTGGGCGGCCGCGGTGCTCGACACCGCCGCCGCCCTCGGCCTGTTCACCGACCTCCGCTACCACTGGGGCGTCGGCGGATACCTGCTCGAGGGGCGCGCCTGGGCCGCACGGCTGCTCGCGCTGCCCGATGCGGCGCCCGCTCAGCGCGTGCCGGCTCTGCTCACGGCGACCTGGCTGAGCCTGCTGCAGGGCGACCTCGCGGAGGCGCGGATCCGTCTCGATGAGGCGGCCGGCCTGTCCACGGCCCTCCCCGCGGACGTCCGGTCGCGGACCGAGATCGAGCGTCACCGCTGGAGCGGCACGCTCGCCCTCTTCTCGGGCGATCCGGCGCAGGCGCGCGCGGAGTTCGCGCACTCGATCCGGCTCGCGGTCGACGCGGGGCTCCCGGAGGAGGCGATGTTCGCGCAGTTCCAGCTGACGACGGCGATGAGCCACCTCGGACTGCCCGATGCGGCGCTTCCCGCCGCATCGGCGGAGCGCCACGCGGCCGCGATCGGAGAGCGCTGGATGCGTTCCCTCGCCCTTTGGGCGCGAGCGCTGGCCTCGTTCACCGACGGAGCGCTCGACGATGCCGAGAGCATCGCCACGCAGGCGCTCGCGGTCGATACCGGGATCGACGATCCGGCGGGCGACTGCCTGGTGCTGGAGCTGCTGGCCTGGATCGATGCCGCGCGCTCTCGGGCCGATCACGCGGCCGTGCTGCTGGGCGCCGCACGGAGCCGGTGGCGGCGGATCGGATCCGGCATCGAGGTGCACGGCCCGCAGATGACGGCCCATCACGACCGCTGCGTGGAGACCGTGCGCGCTCGTCTCGGGCGGCGCGCCTTCGAGCGCCTCGCCGCCGTCGGAGAGCGCCTCTCCCCCGCGGAGGCGGCGTCCTTCGACGACGACGCACGGCGCGCGCCGACTCTGAGCGACCGCGAGCGCGAGGTCGCCGCGGGCGTCCACGCCGGGCTGAGCAACCGCGGGATCGCCGAGCGCCTCGTGCTCTCGGTGCGCACCGTCGACACGCATGTGCAGCGCATCTTCGCGAAGCTCGGGGTCTCCTCCCGCGCGCAGATCGCGGCGTGGTTCGAGGCGGACTCCGCCGACTCGAATCGGTAATCCTACGGATACCAGCGTGCAGGGCGCTCCCGCAGACTGACCCGGACGACGCCGCTGCGTGGCGCTCCGCCGCTCCGCGGCCGGGCCTGCACCCCGTCGTCGACCCGCATCTCGACGAGGAGAGGACTGATCATGACGATCGCAGAAGAGGCGCCCGTCGCCGCGCACCCGGCCTTCGCGCCAGGACGGCTGTTCATCGGAGGGTCATGGCGAGAGGCGTCCGACGGCGGCCGGATGGACATCCTCGCGCCCGCGACCGGACGGAAGCTCACCGATGTCGCACGGGCCACGACGCAGGACGTCGACGACGCGGTCGCGGCCGCCCGCGCCGCGTTCGACTCCGGGGTGTGGTCCGGACTCTCCAGCCGGGAGCGCGCGCGCATCCTGCAGCGCGCGCACGACCTGCTGCGGGAGCGAGCGGAGGAGCTCGCCCAGGCAGAGAGCGCGAACGCCGGAAAGCCGATCACGTTCGCGCGGATCGTGGACGTCAACAACGCCGCGGAGCTGTACGAGTACTACGCGGCGCTGGGGCACCACCTCGACGGCGAGGTCAGGGAGATCCCCTCTCACGCGCACGCCTACGTGAAGAAGGAGCCCTACGGCGTCGTCGCGGCGATCACGCCCTTCAACTTCCCGCTGATCCTGTCGAGCTCCAAGATCGCCCCGGCCCTGCTCGCGGGCAACACGATCGTGCACAAGCCGGCGAGCGACACTCCGCTGAGCGCCCTGATCGTGGCCGACGTGCTGCAGCAGGCCGGCGTGCCGGACGGCGTGTTCAACGTCGTCACGGGTCCCGGCTCGACGCTCGGCGACCACCTGGTCGGGCACCCGGGGATCGACAAGGTCGCCTTCACCGGATCGACCGAGGTCGGCGCCCGCGCCGCGGCGCTCGCGGGGAGGTCGCTCACGCCGTTCACCGCCGAGCTGGGCGGCAACGCCGCCGACATCCTGTTCGCCGATGCCGATCTGGACACCGCGATCGGGACGGTCATCTCCGCCTTCGTCTTCAACAGCGGCCAGTTCTGCATGGCGGGACCCCGTCTCCTGGTGGAGCGGCCGATCTACGAGGTCGTGCTCGGCATCCTCGCCGACGCCGTGCCGCAGGTCCCGTTCGGGGACATCTCGGATCCGGCCACGGTGATCGGCCCGCTCGCGAGCCGCGGCCAGCTGGAGAAGGTCGCTGGCATCGTCGACCGCGCGAGGGCCGCGGGCGCACGCGTGGTCACGGGCGGCGAGCGGGTCGACCTCGGCGGCGGCTTCTACTACGCGCCCACCGTGCTCGCAGACCTCGACCCCGCCGCGGAGGCCGTCGTCGAGGAGATCTTCGGCCCCGTCCTGACGGTGCAGCCCTTCGACACCGAGGACGAGGCGGTCGCGCTCGCCAACGGCACGAGGTACGGGCTGGCCAGCGGCATCCAGACCTCGGATCTCGCACGGGCGCACCGGGTCGCCGCGCGCCTGCAGGCCGGCATCACCTGGGTCAACGGCTGGGCGATCCTCGACCCCGCGATCCCGTTCGGCGGCGTCAAGGCCTCGGGGTGGGGCCGCGAAGGCGGGCCAGAGGCCATGGCCTCGTATCAGCGGTCGCACTCGATCGTCATCGGCCTCGGCACGGAGGACCCGCGGTGACCGCGGGTCGCGCCGCCGTCCTGGAGGCGGGCGGATTCACGGTCTCGGACGTCGACTACGGCGACCCCGGCCGGGACGAGGTGCTCGTGCGACTGGTCGCGAGCGGGCTGTGCCACACGGATCTCGCGGTCCTGGCGGGTGGGATCCCCTTCCCTGCGCCCGGCATCATCGGACACGAGGGCGCGGGCGTCGTCGAGAGGGTCGGGCCGGGGGTGACCGAGGTCGCACCGGGCGACAAGGTCCTGCTCAGCTTCACGTCCTGCGGCGACTGCCCGGCCTGCACCGCGGACCACCCCGCGTATTGCGAGACCTGGCTGCCGCGGAACCTGCTCGGAGCGCTCCGCGCGGACGACACGGGAACCATCACCCGCGACGGACGGCCCCTCGCGGGCCACTTCTTCGGCCAGTCCTCGTTCGGCACCCACGCCATCGCCGACCGGCGCTCGCTCGTGAAGGTCGCCCCGGACGCGGACCTCACCGCCCTCGCCCCGCTCGGCTGCGGCGTGCTCACCGGCTTCGGCTCGATGTGGAACGTGCTCGACCCGGGCCCGGAGGATGTCGTCGCCGTGTACGGAGCCGGTGCGGTGGGCCTGTCCGGGCTGATCGCGGCGTCCCTGCGCGCACCCGCCCGGCTCATCGCGGTCGACCTCGTCGCCGAACGGCTGGATCTCGCCCGCGAGCTCGGCGCGACCCATGCGATCGACGCGGGGGCAGAGGACGTCGCGGCGCGCCTCGCGGAGATCACGGCGGGGCACGGCGTCGATCTGAGCTTCGACACGACGGGGAACCCCGGCGTCGCCCGCGCCGCGCTCGACGCCGCGGCGATCCGCGGCACGGTGCTGGTGTGCGGCGCGCCGCCGCCCGGAACCGAGATCGCCGTCGACATCCAGGGGATCCTCGCCGGCAAGGTGCTGCGCGGCGTCACGATGGGCGATGCCCGGCCGCAGCAGCTGATCCCCCAGCTCGTCGCGCTGCACGCCGCAGGCCGGCTCCCGCTGGAGCGGCTGGAACGGGCCTACGAGCTCGACGAGATCGCGCGAGCCGCCGAGGACATGCACCGCGGCCGCACGGTCAAACCGGTGATCGTGTTCTGAGGTCTCGGCGCCGAGGAGCGCCCGAGAGGTCAGCGCGTCGCGTCGGAGAGCGCGGAGTCCGCGCCCCGCGGCGCCGTGGGAGGGGCGCTGTCGCTCGTCGACTGGAGCACCAGGTGCGCCCGCTCATGCCCGCTCCGCAGGCACTCCTGCACGCTCCGCCCGCGCAGGAGGCCGGCGAGGTAGCCGCCGGCGAACGCATCGCCCGCGCCGACGGGCTCGACGACCTCGGTCGGGATCGCGGGCACGAAGATCGGGCCCTGTGCGGAGAACTCGGTGGCGCCGACATCGCCGTCCTTGACGATCAGCCGTGCCGGTGCGGGGAGGAGCTCGCGCACGTCCTCCGCGGTCCGGCAGCCCCAGAGCGTCTCCGCCTCGTCGCGTCCCACGAAGACGATGTCCGCGCGGAGCGACAGCTCGCGCAGGATCGGGGCCGCCTCGGCGACCGGCCACAGCCCGTTCCGGTGGTTGACGTCGAAGCTGAGCAGCGCGCTGCTCGCGGCGACGCGCTCGAACACCGCGTCGATCATCGCCGCGCAGTCGTCCGAGAGCGCGGGGGTGATCCCCGAGACGTGCACGACCGCCGCATCCTCGAGCGGGACCGACGCGATCGACGCGGGCGACATCCTCGAGGCGGCGGACCCGGCACGGTAGTAGCTGACGCCCCGACCCGGATCCTTGAAGAAGACCCCGGTGGGCGCGGTCTCATCGAACGACACCCAGCGGGTGTCGATGCCCTGCGCCGCGATCTCGCGGTGCACCCGGTGCCCGAGCACGTCGTCTCCGAGCGCGCTCGCCCACGCCGCCGTGCCGCCGAGCGCTGCCACGTGTCCTGCGAC
This sequence comes from Microbacterium sp. 13-71-7, assembly GCF_002257455.1. Lineage (GTDB taxonomy): Bacteria > Actinomycetota > Actinomycetes > Actinomycetales > Microbacteriaceae > Microbacterium. The sequence continues at coordinate 5,916 of NZ_NCKN01000071.1, read as the reverse complement.
GTTGGATTCGGCGCCGCCGACGCGGAGCCGGAAGCTCTCCGCGTCGAGGAGCGACTCCGCCCGGCTCGGTGTGACCAGCGCCATGGTCTCGCCGATCGCGATGAGAGCGGGAACGTCTGCAGATGCCATTCCGGCATTCTCTCCCACGGATCACTCCTGACGCAACATGCGTTGCATTAGACGCAACCCGAGTCGGCTCACGACGAAACCACCCCTCCGGGGGGCGATCCGCGGAACCCTCCGCGCTCAGCCCAGCTGCTCGGTGAGTTCGAACCAGCGCAGCTCGAGCTCCTCGACCTCGGCCTCCCGGGCGGAGATCTCCTTCATCTTCTCGCCGAGGCCCGCATAGTCGGACTGATCGTGGTCGGCGAGGCCGTGCTTGGCGCGATCGATCTGCTCGGCGAGCTTCTGCATCCGGCGCTCGAGCGCGGTCAGCTCCTTCTCGGCTGTGCGACGATCGGCGCCGCTCAGGGCGGACTCGGCAGCCGGCGCGGAGGCGGATCCCGCCGCGGCCCCCTTCTGGTTCGCCTGCTCGAGCGCCCGCAGACGCAGGTACTCGTCCACCCCGCCCGGCAGGTGACGCAGACGCCGATCCAGGATCGCGTACTGCTGGTCGGTCACCCGCTCCAGGAAGTAGCGGTCGTGGCTCACGACGAGAAGGGTGCCGGGCCAGGAGTCGAGGAGATCCTCGATCGCCGCCAGCATGTCGGTGTCCATGTCGTTCGTGGGCTCGTCGAGGATCATCACGTTGGGCTGCTCCAGCAGCACGAGCAGCAGCTGCAGCCGGCGCTGCTGGCCACCGGAGAGGTCCTTGACGGGCGTGGAGAGCTGCGCCGAGGAGAAGCCGAGCCTCTCCAGCAGCTGCCCTGGCGTGAGCTCTGCCGCCTTGGATCCGGTCCCGAACGTGTAGGTCGTGCGCAGCCGTCCGATCACGACGCGCACCGGCTCGTCCCAGACGTCCTGCAGCTCGTCCAGGCGCTGGGTGAGCGTGCGGACCTGCACGGTCTTGCCGTGCTTGACCCTGCCGCTGGTGGGCGCCAGGGTTCCGGCCACGAGGCCGAGCAGGGTCGACTTGCCGGCGCCGTTGACGCCGAGGATGCCGGTGCGCTCCCCCGGCGCGATCCGCCACTCGACGTCGCGCAGCACTTCGCGCTCCGGAGTGGATGCCGAGGCGGGGAAGGTCACGCCGGCGTCGATGAGATCGACGACGTCCTTGCCGAGCCGCGAGACGGCGAGCGACTGCAGCGCGATGCGGTCGCGGATCTCCGGCACGTCGGAGATGAGCTCGTTCGCCGCATCGATGCGGAACTTCGGCTTCGAGGTGCGGGCGGGGGCGCCGCGGCGCAGCCAGGCGAGCTCCTTGCGCGCGAGGTTCTGCCGCTTCGCCTCACTCGCCGCGGCCATCCGGTCGCGCTCGACGCGCTGCAGGATGTAGGCCGCGTAGCCGCCCTCGAAGGGCTCGACGATCCGGTCGTGCACCTCCCAGGTCTCGGTGCACACCTCGTCCAGGAACCAGCGGTCGTGCGTCACGACCATGAGCGCTCCCTGGCTCGCCGGCCAGCGCCTCTTCAAGTGCTCCGCAAGCCAGCCGATGGCCTCCACGTCGAGGTGGTTGGTGGGCTCGTCGAGCGCGACGATGTCCCAGTCCCCGACGAGCAGCTTCGCGAGCGAGACCCGGCGGCGCTGGCCGCCGGAGAGATCGGTGACGGAGGCGTTCCAGTCCAGGTCGCTCACGAGGCCGTCGATCACGTCGCGGACCTTCGGATCCCCGGCCCACTCGTGCTCCGGGATGTCGCCGACGATCGCCCCGCCGACAGTGAGCGCGTCGTCGAGCACGTCCGCCTGATCGAGCACCCCGATCGTGGTTCCGCCGCGCACGGTCACGCGTCCGGCATCGGGTTCGAGCCGGCCGGCGAGCATCGCGAGCAGGCTGGACTTGCCGTCGCCGTTGCGGCCGACGATGCCGATCCGGTCCCCCTCTTCGATGCCGAGGGTGACGGAATCGAAGACGATCCGGGTGGGGAACTCGAGATGGAGGCCTTCGGCCCCGAGGAGATGTGCCATGTCGGATCCAGGGTAGTCCGGCACGCCCCTCGCTACGCTCGGAGCATGACCGCCCTCCCGGATGCCGTGACGGACGGGACCGTCGCCGCCCACCCGCTGACGGCCGCCGGCACGCCGCTCACGACGCACCTGCCGGACGGGATCCTGCTGGACGCCGCGCAGCGCTCCGCCGCTGCCGCGCTCGGCGCCCCGCACCGCCACGGCGCCTATCTGTGGGGCGCGGTCGGACGAGGCAAGTCGCTCCTCGCCGAGGCCTACTTCGAAGCGCTGCCCACGCGGCGCAAGCGGCGCGTGCATTTCCACGACTTCTTCCTCGAGCTGCAGGGCTCGCTCGGAACCCGGCGCACGCCGCTCGACCGTGCGGTGACGCGCCTCGTCGGCGGCTCCCGGGCGATCCTCTTCGACGAGTTCCACGTGCACGACGTGGCGGACGCGGTCTACCTGACCACGACGCTGCGCCACCTCATCGAGCACGACGTCCTGCTGATCGCGACGTCGAACGATGCACCGGACGAGCTCATGCCGGGCCTGTGGCACGAGCACTTCGTGCCGGCGATCCGGCTCATCGAGCAGCATCTCGACCTGATCGAGATCGCGGACGGCGAGGACTATCGCGGCGTCGCCCCCGAGCTCCGCCCCACCACAGGGTTCACGGCCGGTTCCTGGGTTCTCGGAGCCGCCCGAGAGTCCCTGCCCGCGATCGACCTCACGACCGACGCCGGCATCGCCCTCACCGTGCGCGAGCGGTCACAGGGACGGATCGCCGCGACCTTCGACGACCTCTGCGGCGCGCCGCTCGCCACTCCGCAGTACCTCTGGCTCGCGGAGCAGGCCGCGGCGCTCACGATCCTCGACGTCCCTGATCTGCGCACGGTGCATCGCGAAGCCCTGCTGAGGTTCTGCCACCTGATCGACGTGCTCTACGACCGCGACGTGCGCGTCGACGTGCACGCCCGCGCCCCGATCGCGCGTCCGGTCGCCGCGGGAGTGCCCGCGCGCTCTCTGGAGCGCGCCCTCAGCCGCATCTCCGCGCTGCGGCACTGACCGGGGCTGCGGCCGACCGACGCGGCGCTCAGGCGAGCCGCAGGTGCACGATGTCGCCGGCGGCGATGCGGTGCTCGGCGCCCTCGGCGCGGACGATCAGGCAGCCGTCCGCGCCGAGACCGGACGCCTCGCCGACCAGATCGGCGCCGCCGGGGAGCATCACGCGCACCGTCCGGCCGAGCGTGAGGCAGCGCGCGGCGACGGCATCGCGCAGCCCGCTCGCGACGGCCGAGCCGTGCTCGGAGAGGCCTTCGATCCACCCGTCCAGCCGGGCAAGGTAGCCGGCGACGAGCAGATCCAGGTCGGCCTGCGCGCCCTCCACGGCGAACGAGGTCGCGGTCTCGACCGGCAGCTGCTCGGCCGTCATCGCGGTGTTGACGCCCGATCCGACGATGACGACGTCCGATCCCGTCGCTTCGGCGAGGATGCCGCAGATCTTGCGATCGCCCACCAGCACGTCGTTCGGCCACTTCACGCCCACGCTCCGCTCCGGAAGCTGAGCGGCGATCGCGTCGGCCATCGCGAGGCCCGCGGCGAGCGGGATCCAGCCGCGTTCGGCGACGGGGACCCGCGGCACCCGCAGCAGCACCGACAGCGCCAGTGCGGATCCGGCCGGCGCGGTCCACACCCGGTCCAGGCGGCCACGACCCGCGACCTGGTCCTCGGTGAGGATCGCGGACAGGTGCGGCCAGCCGTCCTCGTCGCCCGCATGCGCGCGCAGATCGGCGTTCGTGGATCCGGTGGAGGCGACGATCTCGAGGCGCGCGGCGGCCGCGGCGCTGTGCGGGAAGCTCATCCGGTCACCCTATCCGCGGGGCCGGCGACGCCCGCGGACGCCCCGAGGGGATCGGAGGGTCCGCACAGAGGATCCCGCTCCGGTGTTGTGCCTCTCATCCAACGGACCCCCGGGCCCCGGCGCTAATGTGGAAAGCGTGACGGACACCCCTGACCTCTACACGACCGCCGGCAAGATCGCCGACCTCCGCGCCCGCTACGACGAGGCCGTCGTCGCGGCCGAGGCGAAGGCCAAGGAGAAGCAGCACGCCAAGGGCAAGATGACCGCCCGCGAGCGCATCGAGCTTCTGGTGGATCCGGGCAGCTTCGTCGAGTTCGACGAGTACGTGCGGCACCGCACGAGCGCCTTCGGCATGGACAAGAACCGACCATACGGCGACTCCGTCGTCACCGGCGTCGGCACCATCAACGGTCGCACCATCGCGGTCTACTCGCAGGACTTCACGACCTTCGGCGGCTCGCTCGGAGAGGTCTCCGGCGACAAGATCATCAAGATCATGGAGTTCGCGCTGCGCAGCGGCGTGCCCATCATCGGCATCCTCGACTCGGGCGGCGCCCGGATCCAGGAGGGCGTGCTCGCGCTCAGCAAGTACGGCGAGATCTTCCGCGCGAACACCCGCTCCTCCGGCGTGATCCCGCAGATCTCGATCATCATGGGCCCGGCCGCGGGCGGCGCCGTGTACGGCCCCGCGCTGACCGACTTCGTGATCATGGTCGACAAGACCAGCCAGATGTTCGTGACCGGCCCCGACGTCATCAAGACCGTCACCGGCGAGGACGTCGGCATGGAGGAGCTCGGCGGCGCCTACACGCACAACACCCGCTCGGGCGTCGCGCACTACCTCGCCGAGGACGAGGACGACGCGATCGACTACGCGCGGACGCTCCTCGGGTTCCTGCCGGACAACAACATGGCGGAGCTGCCGTCCTACTCGAACGACTTCGAGTTCGAGACGACCGACGCGGATCGCACGCTCAACACGCTGATCCCGGACTCCGCGAACCAGCCCTACGACATCCACACCGTCATCGAGCGCGTCGTCGACGACGGCGAGTTCCTCGAGGTGCAGCCGCTGTTCGCCCCGAACATCGTGATCGGCTTCGGCCGCGTCGAGGGCCGCTCCGTCGGCATCATCGCCAACCAGCCCTCGCAGATGGCCGGAACCCTGAACATCGAGGCCGGAGAGAAGGCCAGCCGGTTCGTGCGCTTCTGCGACGCCTTCTCGATCCCGATCGTCACGCTCGTGGACGTGCCGGGATACCTGCCCGGCACCGACCAGGAGTGGACCGGCGTGATCCGCCGCGGCGCCAAGCTCATCTACGCCTACGCCGAGGCCACGGTGCCCCTCGTGACCGTGATCCTGCGCAAGGCCTACGGCGGCGCCTACATCGTCATGGGCTCCAAGCAGCTCGGGGCGGACGTGAACCTCGCCTGGCCCACGGCGGAGATCGCCGTCATGGGCGGCCAGGGCGCCGTGAACATCCTCTACCGCGGCGAGATCAAGCGTGCGGAGGAGGCCGGCGAGGACGTCGCCGCCGTCCGCACCCGGCTCGCCAACGAGTACACGTACAACGTGACCAGCCCGTTCCTGGCCGCAGAGCGCGGCGAGATCGACGGCGTCATCGAGCCGGCCAACACGCGCGTCTCGATCGCGAAGGCGCTGCGGGCGCTGCGCGGCAAGCGCGCTGAGCTGCCCCCGAAGAAGCACGGGAACATCCCGCTGTGAGCGCGGAGGACGACGGGGCGGTCGAGATCCAGGTGCTGCGCGGCTCCGCCACCGAGGAGGAGCTCGCGGCGCTCATCGCCGTGCTCTCCGAGGCCTTCGTGGCCGAGGAGGCGGATGCCGTGGCCGCAGAGAAGCCGGTCTCGGCCTGGGGCCGCACACAGCGCGCCCTCAGGGCGCCGCTGCGGCGCGACATCCCCTGGGGACGCTTCTCCGGCTGACGGCGCCCCTGCGCAGGAGGCCGGGCTTCTAGGGGCCCTCCGACGGGAATTTCACCTCCGTCTGAATT